>JANYKR010000261.1 GCA_025358155.1 Betaproteobacteria bacterium | reverse complement strand
CCGTTTTTCATTTCGCCAGCCTGCACGTTGCTCGATAGCGCGATGTCGGTCACCTCCCTTCACCGCGCAATTGGGCCGTCGCCGTCACTTTCTGGTCTGAGCGCTCGACCCTTGCGTCTCAATGATCGGCGGGAATAAGGTCTGTCGTGCCCTCACCTGGGAAGTGCACCCACTCTCAATCCTCGAATCCCCTGTCGGGACTGAGCAGGTTTGCTCGCTCGCCTTGAACCCGAGGAATATGGTCTGTCGGGACTTGTAACGGACACGGATCTGAGCGATTTCCAGCCACCCGCGGAAGCCTGTTAGGTCGAAATCTGAGCGAGCTCAGCAGCCTGGAAGCTGCCTCTGATGGGCGGCTCTGGCCGGCCATCAAGAGTCATTCGGCGGTGCCGCCGGTCAGCGGTCATTCGACGCCGCGACCGATCCGGAGCCGCCGCTCAGCGCCGTGAAAGCGGTCAAGCGTGAGCGCCCGTGACCAGCCAAGTGCCTCGGCCGTTTCGGAGGCGACAACTCTTCACTTCCCGCGAAGTATATGGTGAGTAGATTTACTCACTATAATGCAGAAATGCCGCTCGATGCGTTCCAACGTCACGCCGGAAGACTGATCGCTGATCGACTAGCCGAGATGCCCGAGCGTATTCAAATCCTGGCTGGCCCGCGCCAGGTCGGAAAGACGACGCTCGTCGACCAAATCCTCAACGGAGCGGGTCGGCCCGTCGGTTCTAGAGCCTTGCTGGCCGCCGAAGCTTCGCCCGTCGCCGTAGACACACCCTTCGGATGGAATCGGCCAGCGCACATTGGTCCCGACTGGTTAATAGCGCAATGGGCACGCGCCGAGGCCTCGGCCAAGGCATGGGACGAGTCCAAACATCCGGACGCCAAGACCACACCCTTCGTTCTTGCGATCGACGAAGTGCAGCGCCTGCCACAGTGGTCCAGCCTGGTCAAGGGCTTGTGGGATCGCACCCTTGCGCTCGGCGTGCGTATGCACGTGCTGCTGCTCGGTTCTTCTCCGCTGCTGATGCAGAAGGGCCTCACGGAAAGTCTCTTGGGTCGCTACGAGTTGCTGCGCTTGGGGCACTGGTCTTTCGACGAGATGAACACGGCTTTCGGCCTGACCCTTGAGCAGTACATCTACTTCGGCGGATTTCCTGGGAGCGCGCGCTTCATTGGCGACGAAACACGTTGGCGAGACTATGTCAGGGAGTCCTTGATCGCACCGAACATCGAGAAGGACGTGTTCGAGATGTTCCGGGTTGATAAGCCGGCCCTGTTGCGCGAGCTGTTCAGCCTCGGCTGCGCCTATTCAGGCCAGATCATGGCGCTGGACAAGGCCAAGGGCCGGCTAGGCGGTCACACGCTCACGCTGAGTCATCAGCTCACGCTTCTGTCGCATGCAGGGCTGCTGACAGGGCTGCATAAGTACGCCGGTCAACTGGTTCGTCAGCGCCAGTCTCCGCCCAAGTTCATGGTTCACAACACCGCGCTCATGAGTGCGATGGGCAGTCATGGCTTCGACGAGGCGCGCGCCGATCGCGGCCACTGGGGTCGGGTGGTCGAAAGTGCAGTCGGTGCGCACTTGATCAATACCGCCGACGGAGATACCCGGCTGCACTACTGGCGCGACGGTGACGATGAGGCGGACTTCGTAATCGAACGTCGAGGTCGTATCACAGCGATCGAGGTGAAGTCGCGCCCCGACACAGTTCGCCATCGCGGCCTTGACGAGTTCCAACGGCGCCACCCCAATGCGAGAACCCTGTTAGTCGGCGGCGACGAGTTGCCGCTGGGCGAGTTTCTCCGAAGGCCTGCGATGGAGTGGGTCCAATGACTTTCGGTCGCGTGGGTGTTGGGCCCGACCTGCGCGTCCCACGCCGCGCCACGGCGCTGCTGGCCGACCGCCGCGATACACGGCCGCTTCACGAGTGGCGCGACACTGACGCATATGTCCTGCTCGGTGATCCCGGCGCTGGCAAGAGCGAGTCACTGCGAGCTGAGGCTCTGGCCAGCGCCGGCGTCTACCTCAGCGCAAGGGACTTCATAGCCTTGGGCGTTGAGCCCGCGAGCGCCGGCAAGACGCTGTTCATCGACGGACTGGACGAAATGCGTGCCGGCAGTGCGGACGGACGCGTGCCGCTGGACGCCATCCGCGCCAGACTCAATGGGCTCGGCCGCCCGCGCTTCAGGCTCTCATGCCGCGAGCATGACTGGCGCGCACAAACCGACCTTGCTGCCCTGACTCAGGTCGCGCGCGGAGGCGCAGTGCAAGAGCTGCATCTCGAACCGCTGTCACGCGAAGAACAGCGCCAGGTGCTGGAGGCTCGTGCAAGCGAAGTGCTCGATGTCCAAGCCTTTCTCGACCGCGCCGACGAACATGGGCTCGCGAACCTGTTCGGCAATCCGTTGCTGCTGGACTTGACGATCCGCGCCGTTGCTGCCCAGGGCGGTTGGCCGGGATCTCGGCGCTCGATCTACGACCTCGCTTGCCGCGAGCTCGCCACGGAACGCTCGCAGGCCCACCTGGATGCCAAGCCCCTAGCGCCAGGCGCCATTGATCGCCTGCTGGACGACGCGGGGTTGTTGTGCGCCGTGCTTCTACTAAGTGGCAAGGCCGCGCTGACACGCACACAACACGCTGCCATTTCGACGATTGCTTGGCATCTGCTGCCCTCGGAGTTGAGCTTGCACGACGCGGGCGGCGCGCTCGCCAGCAACGTCTTCGTCACGACGTCGGGCGAGTCCGCGCCGCGCCATCGCAGCATTGCTGAGTATCTGGCGGGTAAAGCCATTGCGCGTCGGCAGCAACAAGGTTTGCCTTTAGGTCGCGTGTTGGCGCTCATGCAGGGCGGCGACGGGGGCATCGTCGAGCCGCTTCGCGGTTTGCTCGGCTGGCTCACGGTTCATGATGTGCACAACCGCCAGCAGCTGATCCGACTCGACCCGCTGGGTGTGGTGCTCAACGGGGATGTTGCGGCGTTTTCGACAACCGACAAGCGTGTGTTGCTCGAAGCCCTGCGCGACGAGGCTCGACGCAACCCCTGGTTCCGCAATGGACAGTGGGTCAGTTATCCCTTCGCGCCACTGGCGTCGCCAGACATGGCCGACGCGTTGATGCAGGTGTTGGCTGACCATTCCGCAGAGGACTCGCACCAAGCGTTGGTCGAGTGCGTGCTCGATGCACTGAATCATGGCAAGCCAATGCCCCAGCTCAGGCTGTTGCTGGAAGCCTGGGTGGAGGATGCCTCGGCGCAGTTCCGCAATCGTATTGGCGCGCTCAGTGCGTGGAAGCGCTGCACCGACTTCGACGCGATCAAGGCACGGGAGTGGCTCGACCAGTTGCATCAGGATCGCGTGCCCGACCTGGATTGCCGACTGGCTGGCGAATTGCTGTTCGACCTATACCCAGAGCACATCGGCGCAAGCGAGATATTGCGCTACTGGCCACGGCCACGCACCGTGGCCCCCAATACCGTTGTGCCGCAGTTCTGGTATCGCGGGCTGATCGAGCAGACGCGCTCAAGTGACTTCGCCGTGCTCGCAGATGCCTGGCTGCGGTTGCAGCCGCCGGCACACCATCCTCACCACGACGGCGAGTGGTCGCGCCTGCGCAGCGCCATCCTCGCCAACGCCCTCGAACAATCCGGGGACCAGGTCAGCGACGAGCACCTGCATGCCTGGCTGGGCATGGGCGTCGACACCTACGGTTTCTCCAAGCTCGACCGCGAGACAGGGGGCAGCCGCGTCGCTCAATGGCTGAGCGATCGACCGCGGAGACTCAAAGCTGTGGTGGCTCTTGGGTGGCGAGCAACGCCACCGGATGAGAAGTCGGGTCGCCGCTACTTCTGGGAAAGTGAGCAGCGCCTACATGGCGCCCTGCTGCCACACGACTGGCTGCATTGGCTGCTGCAGCAGGCCACCGACGCGCCGAACGGCGAACTGGCCGAATACTGTTTCAGTCGGGTGGCGCATGCCGCCATCGATCCACCAGCGGGCTTCGACGTACCGACGATGGAGCAGATCGACGCGTGGGTCGATATCAACATTGAACAATGGCCGAAGGCGCGCGAGTGGTTGCTGAAGAACTGGAGCAGCCCTCTCGAGGACAACTGGCAGAGCGACCAGCATCGTCGCCAACGCAAGCACGAGGCGGAAACACTGATCAGGAAGGACGCCCGACGGCAGGCGCTCGCGCCGCATATCGATGCCATCGCCACCGGTACCGCGCCCGCCCACGTTCTGCACCAGCTTGCCGGAGCATACGAGGAGCGCTTCTACGATATCGTCGGCGATACGCCCGATCTGCGCGTGCAGGATTTTCTGGTCGCCGATGAAGGCACAGCGCGCGCCGCTATCTCCAACCTTGCGCGCGTACTCGAACGCAGCGACTTGCCGTCGGCCGACGAGGTGCTTGGCCTTGATGCCAAGGGCAAGCACCACCTCCTACGACCTCCGGCATTGCTTGCCGCACGGTTGGCATACGAGCGCGAACCTGGAGTGGTGGACACCTGGTCCGAGTCGTTGCTGGCAACATTGGTTGCTTGCTGGCTGACCGAAGGCACGGGTGAGATGCCCGCCTGGTACAAAAGGGCTGTCGAATCGCGGCCCGCGGTCGTCGCGCCGCTTCTGGTGCGTCATGCACTGCCACGGTTGCGCCGCAAGGGGCAGATGTTCGTCACGGGACTTTGGGCACTGTCACATGAGGCGGGGCATGCTGTTTTGGCCCGCCTCGTGTTGCCGCCTTTGATTGAAGGCTTCCCTCAGCGCGCGAGCGAGGCCGCGAGGCGCGAACTGAACGGTTCACTGCTCGCCGCGCTGCACTTGCTTGACGATGACATCGCGTCGACTTTGGTGCGCCGCAAGATCGATCACCCATCGATCGATGCCTCACAGCGCGTCTGTTGGCTGGTGGCGGATTTGCCCTACCGGGCGGACGCCGCACAGCGCTTGGTCGATGTGGTTGGCAAGAGCGAGCGTCGAACGGTCGTGCTGGGTACTGCATTGCATGAACAGGGCAGCCTGAGCCGTGCGCTCAAACGCGTACCGGCGGTGACGTTGGCACGCCTGATTGAATTGCTCGCGCCCATCACGCATCCGGAGCGTCCATTGGGCGCTCATTGGGTTGCACCGGCACATGAACGCGGCGACACGGTGCGCGCCCTTATCAGCCTGCTGGCCGGCGATCCGCAGCCTGCAGCCGCCGGCGAGATGAAGCGCCTGCTCGATCTACGGCGCCTAAGTTCATGGCGCGAACACCTTCGCTACAGCATCCTGTCTCAACAGAGCGTTGCGCGAGAGGCTCACTACGTCCACCCCAGCCCACAAGCAACTGCGCTTACTCTGGCGAACTACGCACCGGCAAACCGCGCTGACTTGATGGCACTCACGCTCGACCACCTGCGCGACATCGAGCACCACTTGCGAGGCGCCGATACTTTTGAGTTGAAGCTGTTCTGGAGGAAAGGCGGCGATGGCGTCATGTCGCCGATCGATGAGAACGATTGTCGCGACCTCCTGCTCGCAAAGTTGCGCGATCGGCTGGCCCTGCTGGGTGTCCATGTCGTGCCGGAACGCAGAGCCGCCGACGACAAGAGGGCCGACCTGCGCGTCGAATTCATGGCTGCCGGTCGACCTTTGGCTGTTCCGGTCGAGATCAAGAAGGAAAACAATGCCAACCTATGGCTGGCGTGGCGCGACCAGCTACAAGCGCTGTATTCGAATGATCCCGCAGCCGATGGCCACGGCATTTATCTGGTGCTTTGGTTCAACCACATGCCTCGCTCTTCGCCCGAAGGTGAGAGACCTACTGGGGCTGAGAACCTGGAGCGACTCTTGACAGAGCGCATCCCCTCTTCGGAACGCGCTCGACTTGTCGTGCAGGTCATGGACTTGTCCCTGCCCGCTTGATTCAATCTCGACTTGTAGTTTGCCGCCTGAACGGCGGCTTTCCGGAGTGCCGGCGACTGAAGGCTGCTGGCCGGTCTTGCAAGTTGCGACTGACGGCTGTCCACCTTCGGCGATCGGCTGCAATGGGTCGTCAAGCGACAGCAGGAAGCGCGATCTCACTGCCTCAAAGCTGACACCCGCGCCGCGTGGCCAGTACGGTCACCTCCACGGCCGGCACCGGACGACCAAGAGCGCCAGTCCGCGTCGTCCAACAGCAGATGTTCGAGCGGACCGCCCGGCACTGGAACGCCACGCGTGCGTGTGGGGCCGGCGCACTTGCTTGCGAGCGGATGATGCGCAGGCCCACATGCATGGCGGCACACCCGACAGAGCCGCGGCAGTCTTGCGTGAGACGCGCGCGGCCATCACGATCGATGCAGCCGCACACCGCTCTGCCCGCTGATCCATGGCCGCATCACCTGAGTTGCCCGCCGACCCCGGCGTCGCCGACTTCGACGCGCTGCAGGACGACCCTGCGCGCTGGATCGGCGCGGTCGCCGCGCTCGGAGCCCGCTATTCCGGCGCGCCGGCGGTGCCGGCTGGCGGCGGCACGGTGCTGGTGGCACTGCTGGGCCGCGAACGGGTACTCGAGCTCTACCCGCCCTTCCTGCGGGACCACTTCGAGTTCGAGCGCGCGATGCTCGGTCATCTGCAGGGTCGGCTTACTCTGCCGACGCCGCACTTGGTGGACAGCGCCGAGCACGCCGGCTGGCCCTATCTTGTGATGACGCAGCTGCCGGGCAGGCCGCGGCGGCGGTGGACCTTTCAGGTCGGCCGCGTTGAACTTGTGAATCAGCGCGCACAGCAACCGCGGCGTCGCTGCCCCCAGCTTATCGACGAAGTCGGCGCGCGAGGTGATGCGCGGCGACGGCGAATCGGCGTCGATCACGCCGGCATTCAATCGCCGCGCACCGCCACCCTCACTCCACCGTGACCGATTTCGCCAGGTTTCTTGGCTTGTCCACATCCGTCCCGCGCGCACAGGCGGTGTGGTAGGCCAGCAGCTGCAGCGGCACCACATGCAGGATGGCGGACAGTGCGCCGTAGTGTTCGGGCATGCGGATCACATGCACGCCGGGCTCGCTGACGATCTGGGTGTCGGTGTCGGCAAACACGAACAGCTCACCGCCGCGCGCCCGCACCTCTTGCAGGTTGCTCTTCAACTTTTCGAGCAGCGCGTCGTTGGGCGCGATGGTCACCACCGGCATCGCCGCCGTCACCAGCGCCAGCGGGCCGTGCTTGAGCTCACCGGCCGGGTAGGCCTCGGCGTGGATGTAGCTGATCTCCTTGAGCTTGAGCGCGCCCTCCAGCGCAATCGGGTAGTGCAGGCCGCGGCCCAGGAACAAGGCGTTTTCTTTGCGCGCAAATTCAGCCGCCCAGGCGATCACCTGCGGCTCCAGCGCGAGCACGGCCTGTACAGCGGCCGGCAGGTGGCGCAGCGCCTTGATGTGCTCGGCCTCCTGGGTCTCGCTGAGCTTGCCGCGCAGCTTGGCCAGCGTCAGGGTCAGCAAGAACAGCGCCACCAGTTGGGTGGTGAAGGCCTTGGTCGAGGCCACGCCGATCTCGACCCCGGCATGGGTCAAGAAGTGCAGCTTGCATTCGCGCACCATCGCGCTGGTGCCGACGTTGCAGATGGTCAAGGTGTGCGGCATGCCCAGGCTTCGGGCGTGTTTGAGCGCGGCCAGGGTGTCGGCGGTTTCGCCGCTCTGGCTGATGGTCACGACCAGGGTGCGCGGGTCGGGCACGCTGTCGCGGTAGCGGTATTCGCTGGCGATCTCGACGTTGCAGGGGATGCCGGCGATGCTCTCCAGCCAGTATTTGGCGGTCGAGCCCGAGTAGTAGCTCGTGCCGCAGGCCAGGATCAGCACCCGGTCGATGTTTTGAAACACCGCGTAGGCAGCGTCGCCAAACAACTCGGGCGTGATGCTGCCCACGGCCTCCAGCGTGTCGGCAATCGCCCGGGGCTGCTCGAAGATCTCCTTTTGCATGTAGTGCTGGTAGGGCCCCAACTCGGCCGCGCCGGTGTGGGCGTGCACCGTGCGCACCTCGCGCTGCACCCGCTCGAAGTGGCCGTCGGCCTGGCGTGCGGCAATCCAGTACTTGCCGAGTTGCAGGTCCACCAGGTCGCCCTCTTCGAGGTAGACGATCTGGTCGGTGACGCCGGCCAGCGCCATCGCGTCCGACGCCAGAAAGGTTTCGCTTTGGCCTTCAAACCCTCCCACCCCCAGCACCAGCGGGCTGCCCTGGCGCGCGCCCACCACCCGGTGCGGCTCGTCGCGGCAGAACACTGCAATGGCGTAGGCGCCTTTCAGGCGCGGGGTGGCGCGCTGCACGGCGTCGAACAAATCGCCGTCGTAGAGCTGGTGGATCAGGTGGGCGATGACCTCGGTGTCGGTCTGGCTCTCGAACACATAGCCCTTGGCCTGCAGCTCGGCGCGCAATTCGTCATGGTTCTCGATGATGCCGTTGTGCACCAGGGCGATACGATCACCCGAGAAATGCGGGTGGGCGTTGTGCACCGCCGGCACGCCGTGGGTGGCCCAGCGGGTGTGGGCGATGCCGGTGCCCGAATGCACATCGTCTTGTGCGATCTGCAAGCCCAGCTCGGCCACCCGGCTGGTGCTGCGGGTGCGGCGCAGTTGCCCCCCCTGGTGCACGGCCACGCCGCAGGAGTCGTAGCCCCGGTATTCCAGCCGCTTCAGGCCCTCGACCAGGACCGGGACGATGTTGCGGTTGCTGACCGCTGCGACGATGCCACACATGGTTGATGCCTTTGTTGTTGCGCTGCAGGAGCCGCATCGTAGACAAGGCGTCTAGAAATAAGTGTGCAAAATTCAACTCATTGAGAAATTTGTAGCTGTCGTCAATTTTAATTGAAAGATAATTTCATTAAAGACACACAACTAGACAAACATCGCCATGCCTGAAGCTCTGGACGACATCGACCGGCGTTTGCTGACCTTGCTGCAGGCCGATGCCTCGCGCGCCAACCAGGCGCTGGCCGAGGCTGCGCATGTCTCACCCGCCACCGCCTTGCGTCGGGTGCGGCGGCTGGTCGAGGCCGGCCTCATCGAGCGCCAGATCGCCATCGTCTCGCCCGCGCTGGTGGGCGGCTTGAGCGCGGTGGTCGAGGTCACGCTCGACCGCCAAGGCGCCGAGCATCTGGCGGCGTTTGAGGGCCGCGCGGTGGCTGAAGCGGCAGTGCAGCAGTGCTACAGGGTCTCGCCCGGGCCTGACTTTGTGCTGGTGCTCTGGGTGGCCGACATGGCCGCCTACCACGCGCTGGTGCAGCGCCTGTTCACCCAGGATGCCAATGTGCGCAACGTCAAGAGCTTTTTTGCCACGCACCGGGCCAAGTTCGAGCCGGCGATCACGCTGCCGCCCGCCTGATGGGTCACTGCTGCTTGAGCAGCGCCAGCCCCTTGAGGTACTCGCCCTCCGGAAACTCGATCGTGGTGGGGTGGTCACTGCTCGCCTCCAGCCGCTGCAGGATGGCGGCGTTGACCCCGGCGTCCAGCCCGGCGCCGGCAACGATCTTGTGGAACAGGTCGGCATTGACGCCGCCCGAGCAGCTGAAGGTCAGCAGCAGACCGCCCGGCGCCAGCAGTTGCAAAGCCAGTCGGTTGATGTCCTTGTAGGCCCGCGCGGCCCGCTCGGCATGGGCTGCGGTGGGCGCAAATTTGGGTGGGTCGAGCACGATGGCATCAAAGCTGCGGCCCTCGGCCAGCGCCTGGCGCAGCATCGCATTGACATCGGCATCGGCAAATTCGCAGCCGGCCAAGTCAAAACCGTTGCGCACGATGTTGTCGCGCGCCAGCGCCAGCGCCGGGCCGGATGAATCAACACTGAGCACTTGCGTGGCGCCGCCGGCCAGAGCGGCCACGCTGAAGCCGCCGGTGTAGCTGTAGCCGTTGAACACGCTGCGGCAGCCGAGTTGGCGCACCAGTTCAGCAAAGCGCCGGCGGTTTTCTCGCTGGTCGAGGTAGTAGCCGGTCTTGTGGCCGGTGGCCACGTCCACCCCCAGGGTCCAGCCGTGCTCGGTGATGAGCAGCTCGGTGGCGCCTTCGCCGCGCAGCCAGCCGACCCGAATGTCGAGGCCCTCCCGCGCCCGCACGCTGGCGTCCGAGCGCTCGTAGAGCCGGCTCAAGCCGGTGGTGGCTAGCAGCGCATCGGCGATCACGGCGCGCCAGCGCTCGGCGCCCGCCGACAGGAATTGCGCGCTGAGGGTGTCGCCGTAGCGGTCGACGATCAGCCCGGGCAGGCCGTCGGCCTCGCCGTGCACCAAGCGCTGGCCGTCGCTGGCGATGCCGAGCCGGGCCCGCAGCGCGATCGCGCGGCGCAACCGGCGCACGAAAAAGGCGGCTTCGATGCGCTCCGACTCATCGAAGCTCCAGGCCCGCACCCGGAACATCGAACTCGGGCTGTACGCGCCCCAGGCCAGAAACTCGCCGGCATGCGACTCGACCCGCACGGTCTCGCCGGCATCGGCACTGCCGCGCGCGATGCTGCCCTCGAACACCCACGGATGGCGGCGCTGCAGCGAGCGCTCCTTGCCGTCGCGCAACCGGATCGTTTTCATCGCTGGATTGTCACCCGATCACTTTCGCCTGGCGCGCGGATGCGCTGCGTCGTAGACCTTGGCGAGGTGCTGAAAGTCGAGCTTGGTGTAGACCTGGGTGGTGGTGATGCTGGCATGGCCCAGCAACTCCTGCACCGCCCGCAAATCACCACTGGACTGCAGCAAATGCGAGGCAAAGCTGTGGCGCAGCATGTGCGGGTGCACACCGGTGGCCAGGCCGGCGTCGGCCGCCAGCTTTTGCAGGCGCGAGCGCACCTGACTGGCCGACAGGCGGCTGCCACGCTGGCTGACGAACAAGGCCGGCTCATCCGGCGCCGCCAGCGTGCTGCGCAGCGCCAGCCAGGCCGCCAGCGCCTGCAATGCCGGGCCGCCCACCGGCAGGCTACGGCGCTTGCTGCCCTTGCCCAGCACATGGGCGGTGGCGTCGGGTGAGTCGATCCAGCCTGCCGCCAGCGGTCCGGCCTGCCAGTCCAGCCCCACCAGCTCGCCCACCCGCAGGCCGCAGCCGTAGAGCAGCTCCACCATGCAGTGGTCACGCGCGGGCAGCGCGGGGCGGTCGCCGCTGGGTACTTGCTGGGCCAGGGCTACCGCCTGGTCCACGCTCAAGGCCTTGGGCAGCGGCTTGGGCGCCTTGGGTGCGCGGATGCCGGCCACCGGGTTGCTCAAGACCTGCCGGTCGCGCCCCCAGTAGCCGTACAGCCCGCGCCAGGCGGCCAGCGCGATGGCGATGCTGCGCGGCCCCAGGCCCCGTTGGTGAAGCTGCGCCGTCCAGCCCCGAACATGGTGGGGCTGGACCTGGGCCAAGTCCACGCGTTCGTTTGCGGCCATCTGTTGCAACCAGCCCAGCGCGTCGCCGTACATCACCAGCGTGCGTGCGGCCAGCCGGCGCTCGACCCGCAAATGCTGCAAAAAGGCCGTGATGCCGGCGTTGACGGGTGGCGGCGGCGGTGGCGGCGGCGGCACGCTCACCCTGCCCGCTTCAGTTCAGCGGCAACAGCCGGGTCAGGCCGGCGCTGGCCACCTCGCCGACACGGGCCAAGAACTCGGTGCCCATCTCGGCGCTGTAGCGGGTGGGGTCGGGTGAGCCCAGCACCAGCAGGCCCACCACGTCGCTGGCGCCGGCAGGCACCTGGTCCGCGCCCACCCGCAGCGGGATCAACGCCACCGACATGACAGTGGCAGCGCCGTCCAGCCAGGCCACCGGCTCGAAGCCCGAGTTCAGCCCGCAGTAGGGCTGAGCCAGGCTGCCGGCAAAGCTGCGGATGTCGTCGCTGGCGCCCTGGGTGAAGGGCAGCGCGGCAAAGGCTTGATCGGCGCCCCACAAACGCAGTGCCGCCTGCGGGATCATGAACTCATGCTGCAATGAATCCAGCAGGACCGCGGGCAGCGCAGCCGGGTTGCCGGCCAGCAGCATGGCGCGGGTGAAGCGGTGCAAGCGGTCGGCTATGGCGACGTTCTCCTGGCCGTGGCGGATCATCTCCATGATCTTTTGCTCCAGGCCCTTGATCTTGTCGCGCAGCATTTCCATTTGCCGCTGCTGCAGCGACACCGCCCGCTGGCCGTGCGGACTGGTCAGCTGGATGCTGGCCAGCAGGTCAGCGTTGCGCTCAAAAAACCCGGGCGTGTTGGCCAGGTAGTTGGCGATGTCGGTCTCGGTGATGGCGCCTTGAATGCTCACAGGTTTATTTCTCCTTCAAACACGGTTTCAGCCGGCCCGGTCATCAGCACCGAGGCCTCGTCGTCAGCCCAGTCGATGGTCAGCAGGCCGCCCCGGGACTGCACATCCACCCGCCGGTCCAGCCAACCCAGCCGGATGCCGGCCACCACCGCCGCGCAGGCGCCGGTGCCACAGGCCAGGGTCTCGCCGGCATCACGCTCGTAGACGCGCAGCGCGATCTGGCGGCGCGAGAGCACCTGCATGAAGCCGGCGTTGACCTTGCGGGCAAAACGCGGGTGCTGCTCGATCAGCGGGCCCAGGTCGGCCACCGGCGCCTCGCGCACATCGGCCACCCGGTGCACCGCGTGGGGGTTGCCCATCGACAGCAGCGCCAGCTCGATCTGCCGGCCCTCGCCCAGCGCCAGCGGCCACAGCTCAAAATTGCCCTCGCAACGCGGCGCAAGGCCGCTGGCGTCAAACGGCAACCGAACCAGCTCGAACACCGGCCGGTTCATGTCCACCGTGACCCGGCCATCGTCTTGCAAGTGCAGCAACAGCAGGTTGTTGACGGTCTCGACCCGCAGCGTGCGCTTGTCGCTCAGGCCGTGCTGGTGCACAAAGCGCACAAAGCAGCGTGCGCCGTTGCCGCAGTGCTCAACCTCGTCGCCGGTGTTGTTGAAGATGCGGTAGCTGAAATCGACCCCGGCGCTGCGGGCGGGCTCGACCTGCAGGATCTGGTCGGCGCCCACACCAAAGCGCCGATCACCCAGCCGGCGCAGTTGCTCGGGCGTCAGGTTGAGCGGGCCGCGCGTGGCGTCGAGCACCACAAAGTCGTTGCCCGCGCCCTGCATCTTGGTGAACTTGAGTCGCATCGGGCGGATTATCGGCTGACGGCCTCGCCCTACCTGCCCTCAGCAGGGCCTGTCATCGGTACAGCGAGGCCTCGTCCGGCGGCCGGGTCTTGAAGCGCTTGTGCACCCACAGGTACTGCGCCGGGTTGCGGCGAATCTCGTCGGCGATCCAGCGGTTGATGCGGGTGGTGGCGGCGATGTCATCGTCACCCGGAAAATCCTGCCAGGGCGGCAGAAAGCGCACCCGGTAGCCGGCACCGCCGGGCAAGATCTCGGCCAGCACCGGCTGCACCGCCATGCCCAGCGCCCGGGCCATGCGGGCCGGTGCCAACAGCGTGGCTGCGGGCACCTCAAAAAATGGCACAAAGGCCGCATCACGCGCGCCAAAGTCCATATCGGGCAGGTTGAAGAACACCCGTCCCCGGCGGATCGCCCGCACCAGCGGCAAAGCCCGCTCGCTGCGGGCAAACACCTCGGCCAGGCCAAAGCGCAGCCGGCCGCGTCGCATGGCCCCGTCAAACACGGTGTTGCTCTGGGCCTGGTAGATCGACGCCACGGGCCGGCCCTGAAAGAGCTGGGTGGTCACGCCCGCCACGTCCAGCGCCACAAAATGCGGCACCAGCCACATCACGGGTTTGTCGCTGCGCTCAGCAAAACCAACATCACCTTCAACCTGGATCAAGCGCTTGAGCCGGGCTGGCGAGGCATACCACAGCAGGCCGCGCTCCAGCAGACTGCGCGCCAGCCAGCCAAAGTGCTCGCGCACCAGGCGCTGGCGTGCCGCGAGGCTCAACTCAGGCAGGCACAGCTCGACATTGCGCAGTGCCACCCGACGCCGCCCGCCCGCCAACGCATGCAGCAACCCGCCCAGGCCCCGGCCCAGCGCGGCCTGCAGCCCGAGCGGCAAGGTCTGCAGCAACCAGAGCAGCCCCAGCACCGCCCGTGCCGTCCATTGGCCGATCATGGCGCTGCCTCGTCGCCAGTTGTGGCATGCACTTTTCTCGGCTGCTTGTAGCGGTGGTAGCCCCACAGGTACTGGCTGGGACATTGGCTGATCAGCCGCTCCATCTCGCGGTTGACGGCGGTTGCGCAGGCCAGTTGCAGGGTGGCATCGTCCGCCGCCTGGCGGGGCAAAGCCTGGGCCGGCGCGCTGACCCGCAGCAGATAGCCCCGGCCGTGGTCCAGGCGCTCAGCCCAGATCAGCAACAGCACCGCGCCGGTCTGCTGCACGAGCCGGGTGGCCAGCGTCATGGTGTAGGCCGGCTGGCCGTAAAACGGCGCCCAGACGCCCATGCCATCGGGTGGCACCTGGTCGGGCAACAGGCCCACCGACTCACCCCGGCGCAGCGCCCGGATCATCTGCCGAACCCCCGCCAAAGCAGCCGGCGCGGTGGCCAGGCCGGGCCGCTCGCGGGCGGTTTCTTCCAGGCTGCGCAGCCAGGGCTGGCGGGCCGGGCGGTACATCGCGGTCAGGCGTGTGCGCTCGCTGTAGCACTCGGCAATTGCCTGGGCGCACACCTCGAAACAACCCAGGTGGGGGGTCAGCAACACCAGGCCACGGCCTTCGTCCAAGGCAGCATCGATCAGCGCCCGGCCCTGCCACTGCACGGCCGCACCCAGTGGGCGGCTGCTGGGCCGCAGCCACAGCCAGGGCAATTCGGCCACCATGCGCCCGGCCTGGGCCACCGCAGCACGGCGGGTGCGGCGGCTCAGGCCGGCCAGGCTCGCGTTCTGATCCAGCCGCCGCCGATAACTGGCGGACACGCCATACGCCAGCCAACCCAGCAAAGCCCCCAGCGCGTGCAAAGTTGACAGTTGCCGCCGAGACAGCCAGCGAATCAGGATCAGCATGTTTTATATAATTTGGGCGTCGCTGAGTTAAAGAACAACTTGCGGGGCGACACGGGGCCTAGCGCCACGGCGTGTGTGATGTGCAACAGCACAGCACCACGAAAAATCCGCTAAAGCGTTCGCCGAACCTCCAGATGTTGAAACGGCGACGCAGGCTTTCAACCATCCAAGGAGTGTATTGAAGTGGCGAACGACTTTCTCTTTACGTCTGAATCCGTGTCCGAAGGCCATCCCGACAAGGTGGCTGACCAGATCTCGGATGCGATCCTCGACGCGATCTTTGTGCAAGACCCGCGCAGCCGCGTGGCGGCCGAGACCCTGTGCAACACCGGCCTGGTGGTGCTGGCGGGCGAGATCACCACCCAGGCCAATGTCGATTACATCCAGGTGGCGCGCGACACGCTCAAGCGCATCGGCTACGACAACACCGAGTACGGCATCGACTACAAAGGCTGCGCCGTGCTGGTGGCCTACGACAAGCAGAGCAACGACATCGCCCAAGGCGTTGACCACGCCAGCGACGACCACCTCAACATCGGCGCCGGCGACCAGGGCCTGATGTTTGGCTACGCCTGCGACGAGACGCCCGAGCTGATGCCGGCGCCGATCTACTACGCCCACCGGCTGATGGAGCGCCAGGCCCAGTTGCGCAAGGACGGCCGGTTGCCGTTTCTGCGGCCCGATGCCAAGAGCCAGGTGACGATGCGCTACGTGGACGGCAAGCCCCACAGCATCGACACGGTTGTGCTCTCCACCCAGCACAGCCCGGACCAGAGCGAGACACAGCACAAGATGTTGGCCAGCTTCACTGAAGCCATCATCGAAGAGATCATTAAGCCGGTGCTGCCCAAGGCTTGGCTGACCGCCAACACCAAATACCTGATCAACCCGACCGGGCGCTTTGTCATTGGCGGCCCGCAGGGCGATTGTGGCCTGACCGGCCGCAAGATCATTGTCGACACCTACGGCGGCGCCTGCCCGCACGGCGGTGGTGCCTTCAGCGGCAAAGACCCGAGCAAGGTCGACCGCTCGGCTGCCTATGCTGCACGCTACGTGGCCAAGAACATCGTCGCCGC
>JANYKR010000253.1 GCA_025358155.1 Betaproteobacteria bacterium | reverse complement strand
GCAGGCCCGGGCATGTGCCGGGCCCGTCTACCTGTTTGCTCTTGACCATGAGTTCACCACCCCTGCCAACGCCGTCCTCGCCACCCATCGCGCCACCCACCGCGCCGCCCTCCGCGCCGCCCACCGCGCTATCCGCACCGCCGCCAGCCCGGCGCCGTGCAGCCTGGCGCTGGCCTGCATTGGCGCTGCTGCTGGCCACGCTGGCCGGGTTGGGGCTGGGCGAGTGGCTGGGCTGGCCGATGCTGGAGGCGCCACTTCAGCACGCCTTGTCGCAGCGCTTGCACACAGAGATCAGGTTGGGCCCGCCTGCCGCCGGAGCAGCGGCTCCGGGCAAGAGCGTGGCGCCGCGTCCGGTGGTGGAGCGCCCGTTCTCGGTGCGGTTCCTGGGCGGCATCCGGCTTTTTGCGCCCCAGCTGCAGATCGCCGCGCCGGCCTGGGCCAGCCAACCCTTCCTGGTGCAGGCCCAGGCGCTGGAGCTGGAGCTGCGGTATGCCGACCTCTGGCGCGCTTGGCACGGCGAGCCCTTGCGCATCCAGCGTTTGCAAGCCGATGCGTTGGACGCCGAACTGGAACGTCAGGCCGACGGCCGGGTGTCCTGGCAATTCAATCCTGACGCGCCGCCACCTGACCCGGCTGCGCCGGCGCCCGCGCTGCCGGTGGTGGGGCAGTTGCGCATCAAGCAGGGCCAGGTGCATCTGCTCGATGCCTTGCGCAAGCTGGAGCTGCGGGCGCAGTTGTCCTTGTCCGACAGCCAACTGGGCGATGTGGTGGGCACGGGGGCGAGCGGCGTGCCGGCTCATCCCGCCAGCGCTGCGACTGCCCCCACAGCGGCGCCGTTGGCCCGCTCGGTGCTGCGCCTGACCGGCACCGGGCAGTACCGGGGCCTGCCGCTGACCCTGGCGCTGACCGCCTCGGACGCGCTGCCCTGGATGCAGGATCCGGCCCAGGCCCAGGCCCAGTCCCAGGCCGTGCCTGTTGCTGCACCGCTGACCCTGTCGGTGCGGGTGGGCCGGGCCCGGCTGAACTTTGAGGGCAGCGCCACCGATGCCTTGCACTTGGGCGGCTTGACAGGGCGTTTCAGTCTGCAAGGCCCGTCGCTGGCAGCGGTGGGCGACCCGATCGGCGTCACCCTGCCCACCACGGCCGCGTTTCACGCCGCTGGCCGTTTATCGCGTCAGGGTGCGGATTGGCGGGTGCTGGTTGACGAGGCCACTGTCGGCGCCAGCCGGCTCCATGGCGCTTTCGTGTACAGCGGTGACCGCGCCGTGCCGCTGATGGCGGGCCGGCTGGGCGGTAGCCGCCTGCTGCTCAAGGACCTGGGGCCGGCGCTGGGTTTGGCGCCTGCCGCAGGGGCAGCCACGCCAGCCGTCGGGGCAGCCGCGCCCGAGCGGGCGGTGGCCAGCCGGCCGCGGGTTGCGGCGCTGTCCGCATCCGCGCCTGCGGTGGCGACGCTTGACCTGCCCTTGCCGGCGACCACGGGCCCCGCCCAGCCGGCCCGCCGCCCAGGCAAGGTGCTGCCGAACCGGCCGTTTGACCTGGCAGCGTTGCGCGCGATGGACGCGCAGGTGCTGATCGACATCGCCGAAGTTGATCTCAACACCCACTGGCTGGAGCCGCTGCAGCCCTTGCACACGCGACTCGAGCTGACCGGCGGCGTATTGACCCTGCACGATCTGGACGCCCGCACAGCGCAGGGCCGATTGGCCGGCCAGCTCAGCCTGGACGGGCGGGGTGAGAAGGCGCTGTGGACCGCCGCGCTACGCTGGGACGGCGTCAAGCTGGAACGCTGGCTGCGCCTGGCGCGGGCGGATGGCCAGCCGCCCTGGGTCTCGGGCCGACTGGGCGGCCGGGCTCGACTGGCCGGCGAGGGCCGGTCTACCGCCGAGATCCTGGCCAGCCTGCACGGCTCGTTCAGCACGGAGTTGAGCGCGGGCTCGGTCTCGCACCTGGCCGTCGAGGCGGCCGGGCTGGACCTGGCCCGGGCGCTGGGGGTATTGGTGGTGGGCGACGACGCGCTACCGGTGGGCTGCGCTGTGGCCGACCTGGTGGCCTATCACGGCGTCTTCCGGCCTCGGGTGATGGTGCTCGACACGACCGACTCGGCGGTTTGGGTTGAGGGCACCCTCTCACTGGCGACTGAGACGATGGACTTGCGGGCGGTGGTCAGCCCCAAGGACTTCAGCCCGCTCAGCTTGCGCTCGCCGCTGCGGGTGCGCGGCAGTTTTGCCCATCCCAGCGTGTCACTCGACAGCAGCAGGATGGCGCCCCGGCTGGCGGCCTCAGCATTGTTGGCCCTGATCAACCCGCTGGCCGCGCTGCTGCCCCTGACCGACACGGGCGACGCCGAGGCGGCCGCGCAGGTGATGGGCAGTTGCCGCAAGCTGATGCAGCGCCAGCCTGGCAAGCTGCCGCCCGCGCCGGTTGCCGCGCGGTCTGCCCCTGCTGCCCGCAAATAGGCCCGGCGCTGTCGGCCAGATTGCAACGCCGCCGCGCCCGGGCCACGCGCCAGACTGCGCTGGCGCCCCGCTGCGGCGCTGGCTCGGCAATCAAATGCGGCTATCTGTTCGTCAGCGCACAGTCTGCCGGCGGCCCATCGCCTACGCTGGGGCAGGTTGCATCACGCTGGCGAATTTGGCGGGCAAGCGACCACTTCGGTGTCAAGAACACCATCCACCCCTAGGAAACAACATGACTTTCACCACCCGACCCCTCCTCTTGCTGACCGCCTTGGCCGCTGCGCTGACCCTGGCTGCTTGCGACAAACCGACCGTGGTCAACGTGCCCCCTGCAGTCGCCGTCCCCGGACCGGCAGGCGCCACCGGTGCAACCGGTTCTACCGGTTCCACCGGTTCCACGGGTGCGACAGGCAACACCGGCTACGACGGCGCCAAGGGTGCGACCGGTGCCACCGGCGCGACGGGCGAGGGCACGACGGTGGTGGTGGTGCCGCCCGCCGCTGCATCGCGTTGAGCGCAGGTTTGGTCATCAACCCGTTTCGTCCCCTTTCAAGGAGCCAATCATGGGCTTAGGCACCATTCTTCTGATCGTCTTGATCCTGATGTTGATCGGCGTGTTTCCGGCCTGGCCTCACAGCACGGGTTGGGGCTACGGGCCGAGCGGCGGGATCGGCTTGATCGTGCTCGTCGTCATCGTGCTGCTGGTGATGGGGCGAATTTGACCGGGCCCGGTTCGCTGCGGCCGGGCGCTGCTGTGCTGGCGTCCAAACCGTTGGCGGCCTGGGCAGTTTTGGCCGTGTTGACCGGGGCAGGGCTGCTGGCCGGCTGCTCCGGCACTTCGGTCCCGCACGGCGCCCTGAATGAGGCTGGGTTGGGTCTGCAACCGCAGCTGCCGGCGCCGCAGCACAGCCTGCTGCCCACCGTCAACATTGCGCCAGCGGTGGGTTGGCCCGCCGGGCTCACGCCCCAGGCGGCGCCGGGCACCCGGGTGCAAGCCTTTGCCGAGGGCCTGGACCATCCGCGCTGGCTGTACGTGTTGCCCAATGGCGACGTGCTGGTGGCCGAGAGCAATGCCCCGCCTCGGCCCGACGATGTACCCGGGCTCAAGGGCTGGGTTATGCGCATGATCATGGGCCGGGCTGGCGCGGACACGCCCAGCGCCAACCGCATCACGCTGCTGCGCGACGCCGATGGCGACGGCCGGGTCGATCAGCGATCGGTGCTGCTGTCGGGCCTGAACTCACCTTTTGGCATGGCTTTGGTCGGCGACTGGCTTTATGTCGCCAACACCGATGCGGTGCTTCGTTTTCCGTATCGCCGGGGTGATCTGCAGATCAACCAGCCTGGCACGCCCGTGCTGGCGCTGCCGGCCGGCGCCATCAACCACCACTGGACCAAGAATCTGATAGCCAGTGCCGATGGCCGCATGCTCTACATCACGGTGGGCTCCAACAGCAATGTCGCTGAGCGCGGCATTGCGGCCGAAGACGGCCGGGCTTCGATCTGGATGCTGGATCTGGCCAGCGGCGCCCACCGGGTGTTCGCCAGCGGCCTGCGCAATCCCAACGGTATGGCCTGGGTGCCGGCCCAGGGCAGCGCTCCGGCCGTCTTGTGGACGGCGGTCAATGAGCGCGACGAGTTGGGCGACGACTTGGTGCCCGACTACCTGACATCGGTGCGGGACGGCGCCTTCTACGGCTGGCCCAACAGTTATTTTGGCGCCCATGTGGATGCGCGGGTCCAGCCGCCCCGGCCCGACCTGGTGGCCCGCGCCACCGTGCCTGACTACGCGCTGGGCGCGCACACCGCGTCGCTCGGTCTGGCCGCGGCTGCGGGCAACCAGTTGCCGACGGTCTTTGCCAACGGCATGTTTGTGGGCCAGCATGGCTCCTGGAACCGCCGGCCCCACAGTGGCTACAAAGTGGTGTTCGTGCCTTTCGAGGGCAGCCGCCCCTCGGGTGCCCTGCCGCTGGATGTGCTGACGGGTTTTCTCGATGCCGACGGCAAAGCGCGCGGCCGGCCGGTGGGCGTGGCCTTGGACCTGCAGGGTGCCCTGTTGGTGGCCGACGATGTGGGCAACAAGGTGTGGCGCGTGAGTGCAAAGCGCTAGGCCAGTTGCGCAGCGGCAGCAGGTGCGACGCTGAGCCTTGCGTTGTGATGGCGCTTACCTAGAGCGTTTGTAGCTGTCTGGCGATGACAGGCATGGCGACGGGTCGTCGCGCGCGCAGAGGTTGTGCTCTAACTGCCTGACCGGTTGACGTGGTGCGGCGCGCCGCGCGGTGTCGGCGCACCTTGCGCCAGCGCTGCGATTTGTGCCAGCCAGCCTGGTCCGCCGGCGGTTGGCGTGCGCAGGCGACTGAGCACCTGCGGCAGCAGGCCCAGCACCACGACCCGTGTGACCGCACTGCGGTTGACCCAACGCCACGGCCGCAAGGCCGTCAGCGCCGCGCCTGCGGCAGCAGCGCCCAGCACCAGCCGGAACGGATGCTGGCGCGCGATGGGTTGCAGTGCCAAATCAGCCGTGTTGCCTGCCAGTGCCAACATCACGGGCGCCGGTTGACGGACCCACCAGAGCCGGGCCAGGCCCAACAGCAGGCCGACCACGGGCTTGGCGGTCAACAGGCCCCACCCGGCGCTGCCAAAAGACGAGGCGTTCCGCTGGTGAAACTGGTCAGCCGGTTTGCTGTGCGCGCCAGTTTCTTGGTCGGCGTTGCGGCGACGGGCTTCGGCATCTTTGCCGCTGTTGTGGCGGTTGTGATGGCGGTCAGCGCCGAGCACACCGCCCGGATCAACCAACGCGCTTCGCAGCCGATCACGTGACTGGGCCAGGCGGTTCAGCGCCTCCAGCGTGGCCAACCCGGGCTCGAACAAGCCTGCAGCAGGCCCGCTCATGCCCGGCCAGCCTCATGCAACATGCGCAAATCAGCCTTGAACTGCTGGTGCAGGTTGCCAAAAGCCGCCGCCGTTGGGCGGCGTGCAGCCAATGCGCAGACGATGGCGACGAGCGCCGGCAGGCCGGGCACCACCAACAACACCCAAGGTGCACGGGCCTGCGCCAGTGGCAACAGCGCCCACAGCATCACCGCCGTACCGGCCAGCATCGCAGCCACGCCAGCGCTGCACAGCGCCATGGCGCCCAGTATCAGCTTACGCTGCCAGTGGGCCGAGGCCTCGCCGAACTCGGCCGCCACCAGCGCGCCGTAGGCTTCGGCGTGAGCGCCCAGCAGCTGCGGCCGGGTGGCAATCAGGGCCAGCAGCGGATGCATCATGGCGTGACCTGTGGGTTGGGGTGTTGGGGTGTTGGGGTAAAAGGTGCCGAAAGGCTCAGCGGCGGTCGTTGGACCGGGCCAACAGCACCACCAGGCCCATCAGCGCGGCACCCGTGGCAGCAGCCATCAGCACCGAACGCACCGGCTCGTCGCGGATGTAGTCCGCAGCACGGTCCGAGGCCTGGAGCGCACTGTCACGCAGCTGTTGGCTGCGGTCGCGGATCGCGTCGGCACCGCGCTGTGCAATCGCGCTGGCCTGGCGGCCGACGCGGTCGATCACCGGCTTGGCATCGTTGCGCAGGTTCTCTGCCCGGTCGGACAGGTCATTGAGGGCGTCGCTGACCAGTCCCTGGGTGGACTTGATCGCATCCTGGGCACTCTGGTTGGCCTTCTCGGTCAGGGTGTTGGTGGCGGTGTCTTGGTTGCTGGGGTACATGGTCAGTTTCCTTCGGGTGGTGTGGATCGGGGAAGCAGGTAAAACGGGACAGGGCAGCGGTGTGGGCCAGGGCCCGCAGCCGACTTACCGGCGACGGGACAAGCCGAACAAGAAGCTTGCAACCGCCATCACAGCAAAGACAAAAAACAAGACCTTGCCGATGCCCACGGCGCTGGCGGCGATGCCACCAAATCCGAACAGGGCAGCGACCAGGGCGATGATGAAAAAGACGAGGGCGTAGTGCAGCATTGGGGGGCTCCTAGGGCTGGCGGGGCTGGCATGCCGGGACGTCTGCGCCAGCCAGTGCGGCAGTGCGCCGCAATGAAACCAGTGTGCCGGCCCCCCAGACTGGGGGCGATAGGCCAGGCCAGCACTGGCGCGTGGGACGGGCTACCGGACAGCGGTAGGACAGCGCTGACAGGCCGAATCGGCGGGCCTGCGGCAGCTCGGGACGCAGCCCCGTCAGGCCAGCGCCGGCTCGGCCTCTGCGCTGTGCAGCTTCAGCTGCACACAGGTGCCATCGCCCGGCGCGGAGGTCACGCTCAGCTGGCCACCTTCGGCCTCGACCCGGAAGCGCATGCCCAACAGCCCGAAGCTGGATTTTGACGTTTGGCTCCCATCAAAGCCCACGCCGTCATCGCGCACCGACACCTGCACCGTGTCATCCACGGCCTCCATCGTCAGCCAGACCTGGCGGGCATGGGCGTACTTGCCGATGTTGGTGAAGGCTTCTTGCACCGCGCGGTAGACCACCATTTCAGTGACGGGCAACAGGCGTACCGGCGACAGCGCGCAGTGCACCACCACGCCTGCCTGCTCGCCAAACTCGCGTGCCAGGATCTCCAGCGTGGCCACCAGGCCGAGGTTGCTCAAGGTGGACGGCCGCAGGTCCTCGATGATGCTGCGGCCCAGCGCGATGCTGCTGTTGAGGGTGGTCACTAGGTGGGCCAGCCGCTCCAGCGCATCGGGCTCCCTGCCGGCCAGACGCGAGCGGATGCGCGCCGCGTCCAGCTTGGCGGCGGTCAGCAGTGCGCCCAGTTCGTCATGCAGGTTGCGCGCCAGACGGGCCCGTTCGTCCTCGCGTGCGGTCAGCAGGTGTCGGGTCAGCTCGGTCAGCTCGGTCGTGCGCTGGGTGACCAGGCCGTCCAGCCGGTCGCGCTCAACCTGCACCAGGCGCTTGAGCGCTCGCTCGCGGGCCAGTTGCAGGCCGGACTGGCGACGGTACAGGTATAGCGCCAGCAGGCTCAGCGCGGCCAGTGCCGCCATGCCGGTGCGGGCGAGCAACAAGGTGCGGTAGAGCCCAGCGCGGCTGTCCGCGACGGATGTGGCCGCCAGCGCCAGCAGCTTGCTGCTCAACAACCGTACTTCGTCCATCTGCTCCTTGCCGATGTTGCTGCGCACCAGGTCGATCACCGCCGCGCTGCGGCCCTCGTCTTGCATGCGTATCGTCAGCGCCAGCTCGGACAGCTTGGCCTGGGTCGCGGCATGGAGCTTGCCCAGCACCTCGCGTGCCGCTGGGCTGTCCTGGTGCGCCGCATCAAGGTCCTTGAATGCGGCTTCGGTGTCGACCAGCACGTCGTTGTAGGCCTGCAGGTAGTCCTTGTTTTGCGTCAGCAGATAGCCGCGCTGGCCGCTCTCGGCGCCGAGCAGGCTGCGCTCCAGGCCGATGATCCGCTCACGCACATCGCGGCTGGTGGCCAGCTGCTGCAGCCCGCTGACCGATTGCCAGTACGAGGCTTCGCTGATGAACATCATCGCCACTGCCGCGATGCAGGCCAGCGGAAACACCACCGGGCTGCGCTTGACTACCGAGACCACCGCGTCCACGACCATTTTTTGCCCCCGAGTCAAACCGTGGGATCATTCAGGCAGGAGCGCTGCCACCCACCATGATCCGGATTGCCATTGTTGATGACCACGCCATGGTGCGTGCAGGCCTGCGCCAGTTCTTTGCCGATCAGGTCGACTTTGTGGTGGTGGCCGAGGCCGGCACCGGACGCGAGGCACTCGACATCGTTCGCAAGGGCGAGGTCGACGTCATCGTGATGGACATTGCCATGCCCGACCAGAGCGGGGTCGATGCGCTGGCCGCGATCAAGGCGCGCGCGCCCGACCTGCCGGTGCTGATCCTGAGTGGCTTCCCCGAGGCGCACTACGCCACCACGCTGCTGCGCCAGGGCGCTGCCGGCTACCTCAACAAGGACTGCGACCCGGAGGACATCGTCAAGGCGATCCGCACCGTCTACCGGGGTCGCAAGTACATCACCGCCGGTGTGGCCGAACAATTGGCCGAGGGCCTGACCCGGGGTGGTGACAAGCCGCTGCATGAGCACTTGTCCGAGCGCGAGCTGCAGGTGTTTCTGCGGCTGGCCAAGGGCGAGACCATCGGCCACCTGGCCGACAGCATGTCGCTGTCGGTCAAGACCGTCAGCACTTACCGCACCCGGGTGATGGAGAAGATGCAGCTCTCGTCCAACAGCGACCTGACTTACTACGCGCTCAAGAACGGTTTGATCCAGTAGCGGGGCAGCGCGGGGCAGCGCTTTCACTTCGGCGGGGCGCCGTCGGCCCCGTTGCGCTGGTCAGCCTCACCGGTATCGGGCTTTTGCAAGTCCGACAGCGCGGCACAGTAGGCGATCAGCGCATCAATGTCGTGCGACTTGTCGAACACCCGGTCGGCCCCCATGGCCAGGCACTTGCGCCGCATGTCGACGGTGGCGTAATTGCTCAGCACCACCCGCTTGGCACCGTTGGGCATCCCGCTGGCGGCGCGCAGCACGCCCAAGCCAGAGCCTGCCTTGAGGAAGATGTCGATGATGACCAGATCGACCTCATGCTGCGGGTGTAGCAGCCACTGCAGCGCGCTGGACTCGTCTTCGGCCGTACCCACCACCTTGATGGTCGTCAACTCCTCGAGTGTAGCAATCAGGCTGTCCCGGATTACAGGGCTGTCTTCGACGATATAAGTCTTGAGCGAGGCCATGTAGGTGAGTGCAGACAGGAAAACTACCAACATTGTGAGCCACGTTTGGGAACGTGCAGATGGGACGGTCTGGCCGGAGGGTGAAACTGCCTTCGCCATGGGAGACAGCGGTTTGGAGTGTGCGCTGCCTGTCGGCGCGCCGCCATGAGGTCAAGGGCCGAAGGCTGGTAGGACATGTCCTACGCCAACGCAGTAGCGAGGGGCCGCCGCCGGGGCGCTGGCCGGCCAACAAATGTCGGATGTAGGACTGCGCCCACGACCGGATACGGCTTTGGCTGCTGGTCTGGGGTCGGGCCAATTTGCACACTGGCCGGACGCATATCACCCCGTTTGACCGGTCCGGTTCGTCCGGGGGAAGACGTGCTGAACCGGAGATCCCATGAACGCTCTTTTCAGGACCGCCTTGACGCTGGCCGCCGCGACAGTCTGCGTGCAGGCCTCGGCGCAGGTCACGCTGTACGAACACGATGGCTTTGGCGGCAGGTCTTTCACCGCCACCGGCCAACTGCGCGATCTCACCCTCTACGGGTTCAACGACCGGGCCTCGTCGGTGGTGGTCGAGCGCAACAACTGGCAGGTCTGTGAAGACGCCGGCTTTGGCGGGCGTTGTGTGGTGCTGCAGCCGGGGCGCTACCCATCGCTTAGCGTGCTGGGCCTGAATGACCGAATCTCGTCGCTGCGCGAAGTGGCGCAAGAGACCACAGCGGCGCCTGCGCCCACCGGCGCCCGGGTCACTTTTTACGAACGCGAGGACTTTCAGGGCCGCTCGTTCACGACCGTGGACGCAGTTCCCAACTTCACCCGCTTTGATTTCAATGACCGCGCAGCCTCCATCGTGGTGGAGCGCAGCAACTGGCAGGCCTGCGAAGACGCCAGCTATGGCGGTCGTTGCGTGGTGTTGCAGCCGGGGCGTTACCCGTCGCTCGGCGGCATTGGCATGACTCAGCGCATCTCGTCGGTGCGAGAGGTGGCGCAATACCAGCCCGCCGCACCCGCACCAACCGGCGCCCGGGTCACGTTTTACGAGCGCGAGGATTTCCAGGGGCGATCATTCTCCACGGCCGAGCCGGTGACCAACTTCACCCGGTTTGGCTTCAACGACCGGGCCTCGTCCATCGTGGTGGAGCGCGACAGTTGGCAGGTCTGCGAGGACGTGAGTTTCGGAGGCCGTTGCGTGGTGCTGCGCGAGGGTCGTTACCCGTCGCTCACGGCCATGGGCATGAGCGACCGGATCTCGTCGTTGCGTCAGGTTGACTCGTATGCCTTGCGCGGCGTCGATCGCCGCTGGAGCCCTGCCCCGGGTGCCGCAACCGACTACAGCCGCCGCAACGATGAGCAGCTCTACGAGGCCTATGTCACCGAAGCGCGGGCAGTGTTGGCCACCCCTCAGCAGCGTTGCTGGGTGGAGCGAGAGCAAGTGCAAGCGCCAACTCGGGGCGACGCCAACGTGGGCGGCGCGATTGTTGGCGCGGTACTCGGCGGCGTGATCGGCCACCAGGTTGGCGCCGGTTTTGGCAAGGATCTCGCCACGATAGGCGGTGTGGCCGCCGGCGCTGCCGTGGGCGCCAATGTCGGCCGCGACCGCGACGGCCAGCCGGTTGCAGGGCAAGACGTTCGACGTTGTGCGGATGTGCCCGGCGGCGCCCGCCCCGCTTACTGGGACGTGACCTACCGCTTCCGGGGGCTAGACCACCGCATGCAGATGAGCCAGCAGCCGGGCGCCACCGTCACGGTCAACCGCCAAGGCGAGCCGCGAAATTGAGCCCTTTGCTCCTTCAGCCTCAAATCCACCCGAACAGAGGGCCACCGTATGGAACTGACCGCCTGGTTGGTATGCACTGCAGCGATGTTGCCGGTCTTGTTCTGGCTCGGTTACCTGTGTTTCGACGACGACCCGATGGACGCCGAAATGGAATTGCTGCTGCGCAGCCGGGGCCCGAGTTTTACCAGGCAACAGGTTCCGCCGCCGCCACCGCCCAGCCACATTGCATTACCTGTTTTTTCTGCTTTCGATTTCCCCACGTTTCACAACCGAGAACCTGCACCATGAACCCCACCCACACCCTGAAGTCCACTCTGGTCGTTGCCGCACTGCTGTGCATGCCGCTGGCCCAGGCCGCTGCCCTGAGCAAGGTCGAGTACAAGGCCGCCAAGACCCGCATCAGCGACACCTACAAGTCAGAAAAGGCCGCCTGCGCCACCCTGACCGCCAACGCCAAGGACATCTGTCAAGAAGAAGCCAAGGCGCACGAGAAGGTTGCGCTGGCTGAAAACGAGTACAGCTACACCGGCAAGGTTGCAGACGCCCGCAAGGTGGCAACGGTCAAGGCCGACACCGCCTACGCGGTGGCCAAGGAGCGTTGTGATGACCAGGCCGGCAATGCCAAGGACGTCTGCGTCAAGGAGGCCAAAGCGGTCAAGGTCAAGGCCCTTGCCGACGCCAAGATGAACAAGGAGGTGAGCAATGCGAAGCAAGACTCCATGGACACCAAGCGCGACGCCGACTACAAGGTAGCCGCCGAGAAGTGCGACGCCAGCACGGGTGATGCCAAGACCAACTGCATCGCTGCAGCCAAGGCCAAGTACGGCAAGAACTGAGCGGCTGCAGCGCAGCCCAGTGGGTCAGGCCCCGCGAGGGGCTTGGCCCGACAGCAAAGCACAAAGCCCCGCGCCTGGACCAGGCGGCGGGGCTTTTTCATGCTTCAGGTGTTGAAGTCAGCCGGCTGCAGCAGGATCGGCTGACCGTGCGGCGTGCGGTCGGCGGCATGGTCCCAGGCCTGGGCGCAACGGGCCAGCTCGGTGGCATTGGTGGCGCCTTTGGCAGCCACCAGGTCTTCCAGCGCCGCCAGCCAGTGGTGGTAGTAGGTATTGCCCTGGTCGGCGTCGCCGGCGGCCTGGGCGCTGCGGATGCGCTCAGCCAGCGCCGCTGCCCACTCGGGCCAGGTGAACAGGCCGCGCTCGTGGAGTTGCAGCGTCATCGCAAAGGCTTGGGCTTGCCAGGGCTCGGCGAAGACGGGGGGTTGGGCGCTGTCCGGCAGGCAGCCCGGCAAGCGGCCCGGCAACGCGCTGCTCATGCTTGCGCCCCAGCGCGGGTTGACATCGTCTCGGCCGGTTCGGGCTGCAAATAACTCTGCCAGGCGTCTATCGACACCCGCAGGTCGGGGTCGGTGTCGGGCCCCCACAGGTCGGTGCCCAGGAACACCACGCTGTAGAGCCATTGCGGCTTTTCACCCGCGCCTTGGGCGTTGCTGTCGGCAAACACATGCATACCGTGCCGCCGCTCGACTGTGCCCGGCTTGTCGCGGCAGTAGGCCGGCAGCCGGGTGTGGTGGGGCGCCGGCAGCGCGGTGGTGCGCACCCGGGCGCCCAGGGCAAAACGTGGGGCTGTGTGGGTCTGGCGCCAGCTGGTCGAGCCCTTGGCCAATGCCGCGCCAACGTCCGCAGCGGCCAGCAGCCGGGGCAGCGGCAGTGCCGGGTGCAGGCTGCGTGCGGCCAACAACTCGTCGGCGCTGAGCAGGCCGCGTTCGATCAGCAGCTGTTGCAGGCCGGCCAGCCAGACCTGGTAGTAGCTCAGGCTGGCGTAGTTGGGCAGGGTCTCGCGGGCGGCCCGGCTTTGGTCGATGTTCCAGGCCCCGGTCGCGCCCATCGCCAGGGTCAAGGCCAGGGCGCGCGGCTCCCAGGCAGCATGCCAGAGTGCGCCTTCGGCCTCGGGCGGGTCGTGGGCAAAGAGGGCGCCGTGACCGAGTTGGCCGCCCAGGTCGGCATGGCTGGTGTAGTTCATGGCGTGGCGCCCTGGGCAGTGGCGGCGCCCGGTGACAAGGCCAGGCCGGCGCCAATCATCGAGTCGCGGGTCACGAGCGCGGCGAGCTCGGTCTCGCCGAGCCGATCGGTACCCGCCGGCCGACGCGGTATCACGAGGTAGCGGAGTTCCGCGGTCGAGTCCCACACCCGGATCGCAGTGGTCGCCGGCAGCGTCACGCCGAACTCGGCCAGCACGCCCCGCGGGTCGCGCACCGCACGCGCGCGGTACGGGGCGCTCTTGTACCAGACCGGCGGCAGGCCGAGCACCGGCCATGGATAGCACGAGCACAAAGTGCACACGACCATGTTGTGAACGCGCGGGGAATTTTCCACCACCACCATATG
>JANYKR010000238.1 GCA_025358155.1 Betaproteobacteria bacterium | reverse complement strand
TGGATTTTTCAGGACTCAGCGCCGGATTGCCGCTGGAGATGCGGTCGTACTGCAGGCGCGGGCACACGGCTGCCGCTACGCCGCCGGCGGTGCAGCCTTTGAAGTCCTGCACCGAGTCGGCGCTGCCGTTGGCGCCGCCGAACTGGTCACGCAGCGACGGCATCTTGAAGCCTTCGGAGTAAGACGCACGCATCAGCAGCTCTTTCATGGGCTGGAAGCGGATCGCGACCTTGGGCGTGGTCGAGTTGATGCCGCCCTCGTAGCGGTCAGTGCGCAGCGCAAACTGGGCTTCGATCATCTTGGTGAAGGGCACGCTCAACTCGGCATACAGCGCCGTCAACTTGCGCGATGCCACCACGGGTGACTGCTGGATGCTGCCAAAGACGTTGCCGGCCTGGGTGTTGGGACCGGGCACGTCGGCAATCTCCTCTTTGCCGAGCACGAGGCCGGCGGCAAATGCGGCTGCGCCGCCGCCCATCTGGAACAACTCACCCGACAGCTTGGCGTCGAAGAAGGTGTTGGTGGTCTCGCCCACACGCGAGTCGCTGGACTTGATCGCATCCATCACTGACTGCGGGTTGGTCAGGCTGAACGGGTTGAAGGTCTTGGCGGCGATCGCAGCGTTCATCTTGTCGAGCAAGAAGTAGCCGCCGTCCACGTTGGTGGCCTTGTTCTTGGCCTGGCCGACGGCCACGTTGTAGTCGAAACCGAAGGCCGTGCCCTCAAGACCCGCGAGCAAGCGCGTGGCATCGCTGGTGTTGTCCGTGGTGCGCGGACCCGCCTGCAGTGGACGTCCGCGCACGGTCAGCGCCACGCCAAAGGTGTTGGCCGGGTGGCCGACGGGCAGGCTGAAATTGCCCGGCGTCGGCGCAGCACTGGCAAAGCTGTCGCTGCGGGCAAACAAGAACTCACCAAAGGCCTGCAGGTTCTCGTTGACCTTGAACCGCCCTGCGGCCAAGCCACCCAGACGTTCGGTGCTGTAGAGCGTGGTGCGGTAGGGCGTGAAGTCAAACAAGCAGCTGGAGCTGGTGGCAGCCCCGGGCGTCAGCGGCGAGGGGGTGGTCAGCAGCTTGGGGTCTGGGCAGGGCGTGAATGGCGACTGCAACTTGGTGGTCGGGTTGACAAAGTTGCCACTCGGCGCAAACGTGGACAACTGGTTGCCGCCTCCAAAACGGCGGTAGTCGGCAGTGCTGGTGCGGTCGCGCTCCAGGTTCATGAGCGGGTCGCGCTTCATGTAGTTCAGGTTGACCAGCAGGTTGAAGCGGTCGGTGTCGAGCTGGCCGAAGCCGGCAGTGATGCCAGTCGCCGCTTCCATCGAGTCGCCTCGGCTCGACAAGCCGTAGCTGCCGGTCATCTCGATGCCTTTGTAGTCCTTGCGGGTGATGAAATTGATAACACCGCCGATGGCGTCCGCGCCGTAAATCGCGGCGGCACCGTCCTTGAGCACCTCGACCCGCTGGATCGCGCCCAGCGGAATGGTGTTGAGGTTGACAAACGCGCCGTCGAAGCCGTAGTTGGCCAGCCTGCGGCCGTTCAGCAGCACCACGGTCTGGTCACCGCTCAGGCCGCGAAAGCCTGCGCTGGACGAGCCGGTGGTGTTGGGGCTGTTGGAGATCAACTCGTCGTTGTAGCTCGACATGTAGGTCAGCGAGCGCAGCAAGTCGTTGGTGGACGTGACGCCCTTGCGCTCGATGTCGGCACGGCTGATCACCTCGACCGGCAGCGGGCCTTCGTTACCGATGCGCTTGATGTTGGAGCCGGTGATTTCGACCCGTTGCGGATCGCCTTGGGCAATCGCCGCAGATGCGGCGATAAGGCTGAGTGCCAGCAGCGTGCCGGTGTTGACTTTGGTTCGTTTGAACATGGGATTCCTTGGACGCGGGTTGCTGAAATAAGACCGTGACCTGCAATGCTCGAAGCCCACAACATGTAAAGGCCTTGTGAACGATTGCAGACAAACGTATCAATATTCTGGCTGACCCCTTCACAGACCCCGTTCTAGGGAAACCCTTGGCGCGGCGCCCGACGCGGCGCAGATGCTGCCGAGAGGTGCGCGAGCGCACCACGACAATGCAAAAAGTCTTTTGCGCTCAGGGACTTGCATGCGGTGGCGCCGGCCAGCAGGGCAGCTCGCCGACGGTGGCATGGGGCGACGCCTCTAATCCGCGAACCGTCCGTCGTTGGTTGGGTGCAACACAGGCGCGTCGCGACAGGGCTGAAGTGCAGTCATAAGGGCGCCAGATGCCGCGGCCACCCACCAAGACTCATGGACTGGATGTCCTCAAAAGGACAGCTCCCCGTTCCGCCAGCGCGTCACGGCGCGGCCGATTCAAGCGATGCGGTGGGCGCAGCGCATCCAGGTCTGCGGTGTCAGAGTCAAAAGCGCTGCCACCCTCGACCCGGGATGCGGATGAAGTGGCTTCGTGTTAGCGCCCTGCCATCCGCGGTACCGCCGCCAACAGCGTGCGGTGCAGGCATCTTGCGGTCGGCTTAGCACATCGGCGCAAGGGGCTGCACCGCCAGCGCGCGGGCGATGGCGATGCGCTGGCGCTGGCCACCCGAGACCTCATGCGGCCAGCGCTGCAGCGCGTCGCGGCGCAGGCCCACCTGCTCGGTGATCTGCTCAATCCGGCTGCGGCGTTTTTGCAAAACACTGTTGCCGTCGGCGAGTTGTTCTGCATCGCCTGGCCGACTGCGATCTGCCACCTGCGCATGGCCACCCATCCATCAATCTTTGCGTAGCCACTGTGTCGCTCGGCGAAGCCGCCGCCAATGTGCAGGCACTTTTTGCCATCCCGCATTGCCTGGCCTTGGGCGAGGACGAAGGGTTCTGGACGGAATATCTACGGGTAGCGCAGGGGCTTGCGATGCGAGGCAACTTGGCGCCGGCTGCGCATCTGGCAGCAGTGCTTCGCCAAAATGGCGCGGTAAAGCTGTCCATGCACGACAAGGACTTTCGAAAATTCGACTTTCTGCAGGTCATTGACCCGATGCGCTGAAGGCGCCCATGCACACCTGGCGTCACAGTCCGCGCTGCAGCGTGTGAAGCGGGCTTGTTCCAGTGGCGATTCACCGACACGACACTGCGCGCACCCAAGCGACATTTATCAAGCCCGTGCACCCAGCGGCGGCCCCGCCGGCACTGCAGCGCTCGGCGCAAACCGTGCAGATGCGCCTATTCAACATTGCGCTCGCCGCAGTCGTCAGCCGTCAGTCGTGATGACAATGACGTTACTTCACGTTATGCTGGCAATGACAGCCACCCAAGGATCCAGCATGGCCACCCCCTCCATTGCCACTGACGCACCGCGCCGCGACACCCTGAATCTGCGTATTTCAAGTGTTGAGCGCAACTTGATCGACCGCGCAGCCGCTTCAGTCGGGGCGACACGCACGGATTTCATCTTGGGCGCGGCAAGGCGTGCCGCCGAAGACGCCTTGCTTGATCGCGCCGTCCTGTCGGTCAGCCCGCAAGCCTATGCGGAGTTCCTGGCGCGGCTGGATGCGGCGCCGCTGCCCAATGAGCGCCTGCGCAAGACCATGCAGGCGCCTGCGCCTTGGGCGCCCAACTGATGCTGAAGGCCCCCGAGCCGCTGGCGGCCCATCACAAGTTTGACGCCTTCGATTGCGGCGTGCCGTCCTTGAATGACTGGTTGAAACGCCGCGCGGCACAGAACCAAGCCAGTGGGGCAAGCCGCAGCTTCGTCAGCACCGACAACTTTGGCCAGGTGGTGGCGTACTACGCTCTTGCGTCAAGTGCCATCACGGCCGCAGCGGCACCTGGGCGCTTCCGGCGCAACATGCCCGAACCCATTCCGGTCGTCGTGCTGGCGCGGCTGGCAGTCTCCAGCAGCCACCATGGACAAGGTCTTGGTCGGGCCCTGTTTCAGGACGCAGGGCGGCGCGTGATCCATGCTGCCGAAGCCATCGGCATCCGCGGGCTGCTCGTCCATGCCTTGTCGGAAGAAGCCAAAGTGTTCTACCTCAAGCTCGGCCTGGACCCGTCCCCGCTGGAACCCATGACCTTGATGACCACGATCGCCGAACTGCGATCTGCTTTGGACCCATAGGAGAGAAGGGGCAACTACCGCGTCCGCG
>JANYKR010000196.1 GCA_025358155.1 Betaproteobacteria bacterium | reverse complement strand
CAACGCGGGTCAGGCGAACTACGCGGCCGCCAAGGCGGGCGTCGCCGGCATGACGCGCTCGCTCGCACGCGAACTCGGCAGCCGCGGCATCACCGTCAACTGCGTCGCGCCGGGCTTCATTGCCACCGACATGACAAAGCGCCTGTCCGAGGCGCAGAAGACCGCATTGCTGGCTCAGATTCCGCTCGGGCGGCTGGGCCTTCCCGAGGAGATCGCCCATGCGGTGGCCTTTCTCGCGTCGAAGCAGGCGGCCTACATCACCGGCTGCGAACTGCATGTCAATGGAGGCATGTTCATGAACTGAATCGGCGCGGCCGCTGCACGCGCGCCGCGCTGCGCCACGAACGGACCTCAGGGCTGTCTCCGTAGAGCCCTTAGAATTGACGGCTGTTTTTGCAACCACTCCTTGGAGGAGTCATGAGCGATATCGAAGCACGCGTCAAGAAGATCATTGCCGAGCAACTTGGCGTGGCCGAAAGCGAAGTCACCACTGAAAAGGCCTTCGTCGCCGATCTGGGCGCGGACTCGCTCGACACCGTCGAGCTGGTGATGGCGCTCGAGGATGAATTCGGCATCGAGATCCCGGACGAAGAGGCCGAGAAGATCACGACCGTGCAACTGGCGATCGATTACGCCAAGTCCCACGCGAAGGCCTGAGTCCAGCCCGTCGTATTGCCCGACTGCATTCCATTTCGCATGAGCCGTCGTCGCGTCGTCGTGACCGGACTGGGTCTCGTCACCCCGGTGGGCAACACGGTGGCCGAGTCCTGGGCCAACCTAGTGGCCGGGCGCTCCGGCATCGCCAACGTCACCAAGTTCGATGCGTCCGACCTGGCCTGCCGCTTTGCCGGCGAGGTCAAGGGCTTCAGGGTCGAGGACTACCTCCCGGCCAAGGAAGCACGCCACATGGACACCTTCATTCACTACGGCCTGGCGGCATCGCTGCAGGCCGTCGCGGATGCGGGCCTGCCCATGGGTGCGACCTTGAGCGAGGACGAGGCCGAGCGCATCGGTTGCATGGTGGGCTCGGGCATCGGCGGCTTGTCGCTGATCGAGCAGACGCACGCCGAGTACGTGGCGCGCGGCGCGCGGCGCATCTCGCCGTTCTTCGTGCCGGCCTCGATCATCAACATGATCTCGGGCCATTTGTCGATCCGCTGCGGCTACACCGGGCCCAACCTCGCGATCGTCACCGCATGCGCCACCGGCCTGCACTGCATCGGCCAATCGGCGCGGATGATCGAAGCCGGCGATGTCGACGTGATGATCGCCGGTGGCGCCGAGTCGACGGTTTCGCCGCTGGGCATGGGCGGCTTCGCAGCGGCGCGGGCGCTGTCCACCCGCAATGACGATCCGGCCACGGCGTCGCGCCCGTGGGACAAGGATCGCGACGGCTTCGTGCTTGGCGAAGGTGCCGGGGTGGTGGTGCTCGAGGAGTACGAGCGCGCCAAGACGCGGGGGGCAAAGATCTACGCCGAAGTGGTCGGCTTTGGCATGGGTGCGGACGCCTTCCACATGACTGCGCCCAACGTCGACGGCCCCAAGCGAGCAATGAAAGCGGCACTTCGCAACGCCGGCGTCAACGCTGACGAGGTGCAGTACCTCAACGCCCATGGCACATCCACACCGCTGGGCGACTTGAACGAGACCAACGCCATCAAGCTGGCGTTTGGCGACCATGCCAAGCAGCTGGTGGTCAATTCGACCAAGTCCATGACCGGCCACCTGCTCGGCGGCGCGGGTGGCATTGAATCGGTGTTCACCACCTTGGCGCTGCACCACCAGGTCTCGCCACCCACGATCAACATCTTCAATCCCGATCCGGCCTGTGATCTGGACTACTGCGCCAACACGGCGCGGGACATGAAGATCGATCTGGCCGTGAAGAACAACTTCGGATTCGGCGGCACCAACGGCACGCTGGTTTTGCGCCGGGTGTGAGCCCGGCTCCGGCGGCGATGCGCAATGCACCGGCGGTTTCGGCCCAGTTGGATGCGGGCCGGCCCGAGCATGCGCTGATCAGCTTGTTGTATGCACTGAGCGCGGCAGTCCTGGCCTACTGGCTCCAGGCGCTGGCCGTGTTGCCCGCCTCAGGCTGGGTCTGGCTGGTCGAGGCGTTCGGGGTCGCCGGGGCTGGCGGGCTGGGCGCGCTGCTGGCCCGGCGTGCGCTGCCGCCCGATGGGCATCAGCTACGGTGGGACGGTCGGGCCTGGGCATTGTGTTTGCGCAGCCCCGCCAAGCCGATGGCCGCAACAGCACCGATACCCTTGCGCAGCGTCGTGATGACGCTTGATCTGGGGGGCTGGCTGCTGTTGCGTTTGCGGCCAGTGACCGGCAACACGCGCTGGCAGGTGGCCCGATCTGCCTGCGTCGGGGCGGCCTGGCACGGGCTGCGGGTTGCGTTGATGGCGCATTCGGGTGTGGCTGCAGAGGTCTCGTCACTGCAGTCGCCCGCTGCCCTTCAGCGCGCCGCTCGCCATGAGTGACGTGCCCGACACCCCGCCCACCAACGCTGTCGACAACGATGTGCAACTGGTTGAACGCGCACAGCGGGGTGACAAGCGCGCATTCGAGATGCTGGTGATCAAGTACCAGCGCCGCATCGAGCGCCTGATCGGGCGCATGGTGCGAGACGTCGACCTGGTGCAGGACATTGCGCAAGAGAGCTTCATCCGCGCTTACCGCGCCTTGCCAAAGTTTCGCGGTGAGGCCGCCTTCTACACCTGGCTCTACCGCATCGCGGTCAACACTGCCAAGAAGGCATTGGGCGAGCTCAAGCGCGACCCGCTGGTGTCTGAATCGACATTGATGGGCTCAAACGACGATGACGATGAAACTTCCCGTGGGCAGCGCGAACTAACCGACGGCGCGACGCCCGAGTCCTTGCTGGCCAGCAAGGAGATCGCGCAGACCGTCAACGCCGCGATCGAGGCTTTGTCGCCCGACCTGCGTCAGGCGATCACGCTGCGCGAGATCGAGGGCCTGAGCTACGAGGAGATTGCCGAGATGATGAATTGCCCGATCGGCACCGTGCGCTCGCGCATCTTCCGGGCCCGTGAGGCGATTGCCCTGCGTTTGCGGCCCTTGCTCGACACCCGCGAAGGTGAGCGCTGGTGATCCCGTTGTTGCTGGTTTTGCGGATGGAATCTCATGACTGACAAGCTGAATTTGCAAGCTCCCACGCTTCAAGCGAGGGAGGACTTGTCCGCGTTGATGGACGCCGAGCTGGAGTCCGATGCGGTCTTGAGGGTCTGCAGGGGCTGGTCTCAAGATGCCGAAACACGCGCCACCTGGCATGCCTACCACCTGATCGGCGACGTGCTGCGGTCTGAAGACCTGGCCACACCGCCTGCCTGTGACGAGGCCTTCATGCAGACACTTCGCGCCAGGCTGGTGCTTGAGCCGGTGCCGCTGGCCCCGGCGCCGCTGATGCCGTCCCTGCCCGTACCGGCCGCCCAAATTGCCGCAACCGGCCGAGCTTCTCGCTGGTGGATGGCGCCGGCGGCGGTGGCCGCTGGTTTTGTGGCGGTGGCCGGCCTGCTGGTGGTCACCCGCACGTTTTCGCCCGACGCCTCGGGTGGCGCGGTGCTGGCCGGGCGCACGCCGGGAGTCGGCGCCGATGGCGTGGTGCTGACCGCAGGCGCACTGGTACGCAGCCCCGGGCTCGACCGTTACCTTGAGGCCCACCGCTCGCTGGCCAATGGCGCGGTGGCCGCGGGTGGCGCCGAGCACCGCGTGCAGATCGTCTTCGAATCCAAGTGAGCGGCGTGATCGGGCAGGCCTGGCGCGGGCTGGGTCGGATCGGGCTGAGTGTGGGCTTGCTGGTGCTGGGTGCATCGGCGATGGCCCAGACGCAGGGTTTGGGGCAGGCGCAGGGCGCAGGGCCGCCGGGCGGCGTTGCCTTGTCGCCGGTCGAGGGCACTGCCTGGTTGGGTCGGATTCAACACGCCGCTGCCAACAGCAGCTACCAGGGCATGCTCACATTCAGCGCTGGCGCTGCGGTGTCGAGCTCCCGGGTGACCCACATCTGCGACGGCCGCCAGCGCTATGAGCGCATCGAGACGCTGGATGGGCGCGCCCGCCTGCAGTACCGGCACAACGAGCAACTGCTCACCGTCTGGCCGGCCAGCAAGCAGGCCCGTCTGGAGCAACGTGACCCGGTGGCCGAGTTTCCGGCCTTGCCGGCAAACGCCAGCCAGCGCGCACTCGACTTTTACGACATCGGCCTGCTGGCCCGCGACCGCATTGCCGGCCGCGAGGCCGAGCTGCTGATGCTCAAGCCGCGTGACAAACTGCGGTTTGCACAGCGCCTGTGGGCCGACCGCGAAACCGGCCTGTTGCTGCGCAACGATGTGCTCGGGCCGACCGGCGAGACCCTGGAGTCCACGGCCTTCAGCGACATCCACCTGGGCGGCAAATGGTCGATCGACAGCATCTTGGGGCCGATGAAACGGCTCGACGGCTACCGGGTGCAGCGCAGCCTGGCCGAGCGCACCCAGATCGACGCTGAAGGCTGGACGCTGGCGCATGCGGTGCCCGGCTTTGCGCTGATCAGCTGCAGCAAGCGGCCGCTGGATGACGGCGCGGGTGCAGCCGCCGCAAGCGATGGCAGCCCGCCGGTACAAGTGCTGCAGTCGGTTTTTACTGACGGGCTGGCCCATGTGTCGGTTTTCATCGAGCCCTTTGACGCGCTGCGCCACAAGCAGCCCATGGGCACCAGCCTGGGCGCGACCCACACCCTGACCAGCCGCCGAGGCGAGTGGTGGCTGACCGTGGTGGGCGAGGTGCCGATGGCCACGGTGCAGCAGTTTGAGGCCTTGTTCGAGCGCAAGCGTTAGTCGCGGTGGGCGGTGGTACCGTGATCGGCGACCAGATGTATCTGGCCCACCCTGTTCAGATCCAATTCGAGGTGTTGTGATGTCCGAAACAATGAATCCTTTGCAGTCGCCGCTGCGTGCTGGCCGACGTCTGGCCCTGCGCGCCACGATGGGCTTGGCCCTGGTGAGCGGCCTGGCACCACTGGCCAGTGCCGCCCAAGGCCGGGCCGAGTTGCTGCCCGACTTCACCGAGCTGGTTGAGCGGGTCGGCCCGTCGGTCGTCAACATCCGCACGCTCGAGCGCGGCAACCGCAATGCCGCGGGGCCCGGCGGCGGAGTAGACCCCAACATGGAAGAGTTCTTCAAGCGCTTCGGCATCCCTTTGCCGGGCGGCCGGGGTGCGCCCGGCACGCCCCGAGGGGGTGACGAGGAGCCGCAGCAGCGCGGCATCGGCTCGGGCTTCATCCTCAGTGCCGACGGCTATGTGATGACCAATGCCCACGTCGTCGATGGCGCCGACGAGCTGCTTGTCACGCTCACCGACAAGCGCGAATTTAAGGCCAAAGTGATCGGCCTCGACAAGCGCACCGATGTCGCGGTGGTCAAGATCGAGGCCACCGGCTTGCCGGCGGTCAAGCTCGGCGACATCAACCGCCTCAAGGTGGGCGAGTGGGTGATGGCGATCGGCTCGCCCTTCGGCCTGGAGAACAGTGTCACCGCCGGCATCGTCAGCGCCAAGGGCCGCGACACTGGCGATTACCTGCCCTTCATCCAAACCGATGTGGCGATCAACCCCGGCAATTCGGGCGGCCCGCTGATCAACATGCGCGGCGAGGTGGTGGGCGTCAACTCGCAGATCTACAGCCGCTCGGGCGGCTTCATGGGCATCTCGTTTGCGATCCCGATCGACGAGGCCAGCCGGGTTGCCGACCAGTTGCGCACCAGCGGCCGGGTGATCCGGGGCCGTATCGGCGTGACCATCGCGCCGGTGACCAAGGAGGTGGCCGAGTCCATCGGCCTGGGCAAGCCCGCTGGCGCCCTGGTGCGGGGCGCCGAAAGCGGTGGCCCGGCGGACAAGGCGGGCATCGAAGCTGGCGACATCATCACCAAGGTCGATGGCAAGCTGATCGACAAGTCGGGTGATCTGCCGCGCCTGGTCGGTGCCACCAAGCCCGGCAACAAGACTGTGCTGCAGGTGTTCCGTCGCGGCGGCTACCGGGACATCAGCGTGACGGTGGCCGAGTTTGAAGCCGACGCGCCCACCAAGGTCACGCAGTCTGAGCCCAGTGCCCCCGCCGGCAGCAAGAGTGCACTCGGCCTGACCGTCAGCGAGCTCGGCGATGCCGCCAAACGCGAGCTCAAGCTCAAGGGCGGCGTCAAGGTCGATGCAGTCGATGGCGCAGCCGCACGCGCCGGCCTGCGTGAGGGCGACATCCTCCTGGCCATGGACAACACCGAGATCAGTGATGTCAAACAATTCATGGCGATTTCAGCCAAAGCCGAGAAGGCCAAGGCCGTCAGCCTGATGGTGCGACGCGGTGAGTGGGTCAACTACCTGGTGATCCGTCCGGGCCGTTGAATCCCCCGGCAGGTGGCGGCATCCTGTGGATAAGTTGTGGATGATTTAGCCGGCCGGCCACCGGTCAGCGGGCGTCCAGGGCGGCAAAACCGCCCGCCAGCGGTTTGCAGCCTGAAAGATTTGGCTACAATAAAGGCCCAACAAGCAGTTGCCAAACATTTGTTGGAAGGCGCGTCTCCTCTTGGACGTGCCTTTTTTTTATGGCCCTGGCCCTGCAGCGCAGCCGCCCGGGCTGCCTGCCCGCCCCGCGTTGTGCGGTAAACCGACGCGCGCTCCTTGCCTTGGGTGCCATGGCCGCACGCCAGAAATCCACGCCAGAAGCCCAGCCAGAAACCCACGCTGAAGACGGCGTTTGACCAGACCCATGGACCACATCAGAAACTTTTCGATCATTGCCCACATCGACCACGGCAAGTCGACGCTGGCAGATCGCTTGATCCACCGGTGCGGCGGCCTGAGTGACCGCGAGATGGAGTCTCAGGTGCTTGACTCGATGGACATCGAGCGCGAGCGGGGCATCACCATCAAGGCGCAGACCGCGTCGTTGAACTACACCGCCAGGAATGGCGAGGTCTACCAGCTCAACCTGATCGACACGCCGGGCCACGTCGATTTCAGCTACGAGGTCAGCCGCTCGCTGTCGGCCTGCGAAGGCGCGCTGCTGGTGGTCGATGCCAGCCAGGGCGTCGAGGCCCAGACGGTGGCCAACTGCTACACCGCGCTTGATCTGGGCGTCACCGTGGTGCCGGTGCTCAACAAGATGGATTTGCCCAACGCCGACCCCGAAAACGCCAAGTCTGAGATCGAGGACGTGATCGGCATCGATGCCGACGACGCCATCCCCTGCTCGGCCAAGACCGGCCTGGGCATCGACGAAATCCTGGAGGCGGTGATTCACCGCATGCCGCCGCCCACTGGCGTCGCTGATGGCCCGCCGCGCGCGATGATCGTCGACAGCTGGTTCGACAACTACGTTGGCGTGGTGATGCTGGTGCGGGTGGTGGACGGTGTGCTCAAAAGGGGCGACCGCATCCGCATGATGGCCAGCAACTCGGTCTACCCGCTGGAGCAATTAGGCGTTTTCACGCCCAAATCCGAACCGCGTGAGTCGCTGAGGGCAGGCGAGGTCGGCTTCTTGATTGCTGGCATCAAGGAGTTGCAGGCCGCCAAGGTCGGCGACACCGTCACGCTCGAGAAAAAGCTGCCCAACAACGCCGGCTCGGCCACCGAGGCGCTGCCCGGCTTCAAGGAGATCCAGCCGCAGGTGTTTGCCGGCCTCTACCCCACCGAGGCCAGCGAGTACGACCAACTGCGCGACGCGCTCGAGAAGTTGAAGTTGAACGACAGCTCCTTGCGCTACGAGCCCGAGGTGTCGCAGGCGCTGGGCTTTGGCTTTCGCTGCGGCTTCCTGGGCCTGCTGCACATGGAGATCGTGCAAGAGCGGCTGGAGCGAGAGTTCGACCAAGACCTGATCACCACAGCGCCCAGCGTGGTCTACCAGGTCGAGTTGAATGACGGCGAGGTGATGCTGGTGGAGAACCCCAGCAAGATGCCCGACCTGGGCCGCATCAAGGAGATCCGCGAGCCTATCGTCACCGTGCATCTGTACATGCCGCAAGACTATGTCGGCCCGGTGATGACGCTGGCGAACCTGAAGCGCGGGGTGCAGCTCAACATGGCCTACCACGGCCGCCAGGTGATGCTGACCTACGACATGCCGCTGGCCGAGATCGTGCTGGACTTCTTCGACAAGCTGAAAAGCGTGTCGCGGGGCTATGCCTCGATGGACTACGAGTTCAAGGAATACCGGGCCTCCGATGTCGTCAAGGTCGATCTGCTGATCAACGGCGACCGGATCGACGCGCTGTCGATCATCGTGCACCGGGCGCAAAGCGTGTACCGGGGCCGCGCGGTGGCGGCCAAGATGCGTGAGCAGATCCCGCGCCAGATGTTCGACGTGGCGATCCAGGCGGCGATTGGCGCCAACATCATCTCCCGGGAGAGCATCAAGGCCTTGCGCAAGAACGTGCTGGCAAAATGCTACGGCGGGGATATCTCGCGCAAGAAAAAGCTGCTGGAAAAACAAAAAGCCGGCAAGAAGCGCATGAAGCAGATCGGGTCGGTGGAGGTGCCTCAAGAGGCTTTCCTGGCCATCCTCCGCGTCGACGACTGACCCAGACCCCCCAAGCCAAGCCATGATGAGTGTTCTTACCGCTGTTTTGTATGCAGGCTTGCTGGTCTACGGCGCCGGCTGGTGGCTGGGCTACTGGATCGGCAACTTCTCGCTGTTGCTGTTTGTGCTCACCCTGGTGACCATGGCCTACTGGCTGGCCGAGCGGTTCCGTTTTGCACCGGCCCGCGCCGCCGCCGCCGAGACCTTGACCGCGCAAGATGCCCAGCGCCGCGCCGAGCTGAGCAAGTTGGGCATCAGCCGGGTCGACGGTGATGTGGCCGCCGCGCGCGAATCGCTGTTGATGCAGCCCTGGTGGCTGGACTGGACAGCGGGGCTGTTTCCGGTGATTCTGGCGGTGTTCTTGCTGCGCTCGTTCTTGTTCGAGCCCTTCAAGATCCCGTCGGGTTCGATGATCCCGACGCTGCTGGTCGGCGACCTGATCCTGGTCAACAAGTTCGAGTACGGCGTGCGGCTGCCGGTGACCGGCACCAAGCTGTTCGCCAACAAAGACCCCCAGCGCGGCGATGTGATGGTGTTTCACTACCCCGTCGATCCGCGCATCGACTACATCAAGCGGGTGGTGGGTGTGCCTGGCGACGAGGTGAGCTACACCAACCAGGCGCTCAGCATCAACGGCAAGGTCGTGCCGGTGCAGCCGCTGGGCGACTACTACGACGAGGACAGCTTGCGCTATGCGCCCAAGTTTGCCGAGTCGCTGGGTGCGGTGCCGCACAACTTGCTGGTGGAGCCCAAGCGCGCCTCGATCTACCGGCCGATGGACAGTTTTGTCAATTTCCGGGACAACTGCCGCTACACCGCCGAGGGCGTGACGTGCAAAGTGCCCGCCGGTCACTACTTCATGATGGGCGACAACCGCGACAATTCGCAAGACTCCCGCTACTGGGGTTTTGTACCGGACGAGAATATCGTGGGCCGGGCCTTCATGGTGTGGATGAACTTCAGCAACCTGCGCCGCATCGGCCTGTTCAACTGATGGCGGCAACACCCGTGCAAACTGTGGACTCCTGGGCGCCATGACGACTCACCGCAGCCCCCGCTCAACGCAGCGCGGCATCACCTTGATCGGCCTGCTGAGCTGGACCATCCTGATCGGTTTTGGCGGGTATTTGCTGGTGCGGGTGGTGCCCACCATCAGCGAGGTTTACACCATCCAGAGCGTGATCGAGCGGCTGGCCGCGGCGCCGGCCAGCACCGTACCCGAGATCCGCAGCGCGTTCGACAGGCAGCGCAGCATTGATTCCACCATCAGCTCCCTGACCGGGGCTGACCTGGACATCACCAAAGTGAACGACCGGGTGGTGATCGGTTTTGCCTACGAGAAGGAAATCCCCCTTTTCGGCCCCGCCTTCTTGCTGATCAAGTACGCTGGACGGTCAAAGTGAGCCCGTTGGCCGCAGCCCTTGCTGCGGGTCAGGGCCCTTCGATCTAGCCTCATGGTGATGCCACCCGAACCCCGCATGGACAGCCGAACGGCGGCGCTGCAAGCCCGGCTCGGACACCGCTTTGCCGAACCCCTGCTGCTGCAGCGGGCGCTGACCCACCGCAGCTTTGGTGCCGACCACAACGAGCGGCTGGAGTTTCTGGGCGATGCGGTGCTCAACCTGGCTGTGTCGAGCCTGCTGTTTGATCGCTTTTCGGGCTCGGATGAGGGTGATCTGACCCGGGTTCGCGCCCACCTGGTGCGCGAAGACAGCCTGCACCGCGCCGGCTTGAGTCTGGGCCTGCCCGAGGTGCTGCGACTGTCCGAGGGCGAGGCCCGGGGCGGTGGCGCGCTGCGGGCATCGATCCTGGCCGATGCGGTGGAGGCATTGATCGGCGCCACCTACCTTGACGGCGGTTTTGATGCCGCTGCCGGCCTGGTGCGACAGTTGTTTGGCGAGTTGATCGACAGCAGCGAGGCCGACAGCTGGAGCAAGGACGCCAAGACCGAGCTGCAAGAGTGGCTGCAGGCCCGCAAGCTGCCGGTGCCGGCCTACCGCATCACCGCAACCCGGGGTCAGGCCCATGCCCAGACCTTCGAGGTGGAATGCGCCGTCGCACCCTTGGGCCTGACCGAACTCGGCGAAGGCCGCTCGCGGCGCACTGCCGAGCAAGAGGCGGCCCGTGGCATGCTGGCCAAACTCAAGGCCAGCGACCGGCCTGGCAGCCCGCTGCGGGCCTGAGCCGCCCCTCCGAACTGCCTGAACCGGCTGATCCCCCAGATTGCAGGTGACGCCACCTGTTCGGCCCACAAGGTCGCCAACCCGAGCCTCACCCATGACCCCCCAAGACACCCCTGACGCCGACCTGCCGCCCGACGTCAATGCCGCGCTGGCCCTGGCCGCCAACGGCCAGCGCTGCGGCACCATCGCCATCGTCGGCCGGCCCAACGTCGGCAAATCGACCCTGCTCAATGCGCTGGTCGGGCAAAAAATCAGCATCACCTCCAGAAAGGCCCAGACCACCCGGCACCGCATCACCGGCATCCGCACCCTGGGCGCGACGCAGTTCGTTTTTGTCGACACCCCGGGCTTCCAGACCAAGCAGATCAGGGGCCGCACCGCCCTCAACCGCAACCTCAACCGCACCGTCACGGCCGTGTTGGGCGATGTGGACGTGGTGCTGTTCATGGTTGAGGCGGGCCGCTTTGGGCCAGACGACGCCAAGGTGCTGGCGCTGATGCCGCCCGACAAGCCGGTGTTCCTGGTGGCCAACAAGCTCGACGTGGTGGCCCGCCGCACCGACATCCTGCCCTGGCTCAAGGGCATGATGGACAAGCACCGGTTCACCGAATACGTGCCGATGTCGTCCACCAAGCCGAGTGATGTCGAGCGGCTGTTCAAGATCGTCGAGCCTTACCTGCCCGAGCAGCCCTGGGTTTACGGCGAAGACGCACTCACCGACCGCAGCGACAAGTTCATGGCGGCCGAGTTGATCCGCGAGAAGCTGTTTCGCCTGACCGGCGACGAACTGCCCTACAGCGCCACCGTGATCATCGACAAGTACGAAGAAGAAGGCAATTTGCGCCGCATTGCCGCCACCATCGTCGTCGAACGCGACGCCCACAAGGGCATGGTGATCGGCGAGGGCGGCGATTTGCTCAAGCGCATCGGCAGCGAGGTCCGGGTCGAGCTCGAGAAGATGACCGGCAGCACGGTATTCCTGGAGCTGTGGGTCAAGGTGCGCTCGGGCTGGGCCGACAGCGAGGAGCACTTGCGGTCCTACGGCTACGAGTGAGCCTTGGCCACCGGTCGACACACACCCCAGGCAGCCTTTGTGCTGCACCAGTGGGCCTGGAGCGAAACCAGCTTGATCCTGGACCTGTTCACCCGCGAGCAGGGCCGCATCGCCGTGGTGGCCAAAGGCGCCAAGCGGCCGTACTCGCAGCTGAGGCCGGTGCTGATGCCGTTTCAGCGTTTGCTGGTGCTGACCGCCCGGCCGAAGTCGGAGGAGGGCGCCGACATCCTGACGCTGCGCTCGGCCGAATACGCCGGCGGCGGCGCCCCGCTGCCACCGGCCCTGTTGTTTTCGGGCTTTTACCTCAACGAGTTGTTGCTCAAGCTGCTGGCACGGGGTGATCCGCATGAGCGGCTGTTTGACGCCTACGCCGACACCTTGCTGGCGCTGACCCACACCGAGGACGAATCGCCGCTGCGCGCGTTTGAGCTGCTGCTGTTGCGGGAGACCGGCGTGCTGCCCGACCTGGCGGTCTGCACCGCCACCCAGGCGCCGGTGCTGCCCGCACGCGCTTACCAGTTGCAAGCCGAGGGCGGCCTGAGCTTGGTCACGGCCGCTGAGGCAGCACGCATCCCCACCCTGTCCGGCAGCACCTGCCTGGCCCTGCAGGTGGCGCTAGACCGCAACGACCGGGCCGCATTGCGCAGCGCCACCGCGGCCGACCTGCCCGCGCTCAAGAGCCAGCTGCGCGCGCTGCTTGTCTATCATCTCGGCTCGCCCACGCTGCGCACCCGACAGATGATGCTCGACGTGCGTCGCTTGCTCGAAGTAGCCCCCACCGCTGCTTGCGCCTCGACGCTCAGCTTGATCGGCGACAGTCCGGGCGCCGCCGCACTACCCTATCCTGCCGTCCCGACTGGTCTGCCATGAACCCGTTTGCTGCGCCTGAAGCCCACGCCCGCGCCCACCGTACGGCGTTGTCGGTCAACGTCAACAAGATTGCCCTGCTGCGCAACACCCGGCACCTGGGCATACCGGACGTGGTGGGGCTCGCTGGCCTGGCGCTGCAGGCCGGCGCCCAGGGCATCACCGTGCATCCGCGGCCCGACGCCCGGCACATCCGCAGCCAGGACGTGGCTGACCTGGCCGCGCTGATGGCCCAGTGGCCCGAGGCCGAGTACAACGTCGAAGGCAACCCGCTGCAGAACCTGATGCAGATTCTGCAAGACCTGACCGGCCAGGGCCGGGCGCCGCAGCAGGCCACTTTTGTGCCCGACAGCGAAGACCAGTTCACCAGCGACCACGGTTGGCGCTTCCCGGAAGATGCCGAGCGCCTGCGGCCCTTGATCCAGCAAGCCCAGGCGCTGGGCGTGCGGGTCAGCCTGTTCATGGACCCTGCGCCCGAGCTGATGGCGCCCGCGCGCGCCTGTGGCGCCGACCGGGTGGAGCTCTACACCGAGGCCTACGCCAGTGCCTTTGGCACGCCCGAGCAAGCCGCTGTGCTGGCGCGCTACACCGCCACTGCCGAGGCCGCGATCGCGGTGGGCCTGGAGGTCAACGCCGGCCATGACCTGAACCGGGACAACCTGACGACTTTCCTGCGCGCCGTGCCCGGCGTGCTGGAGGTGTCGATCGGCCATGCGCTGATCGCCGACGCGCTGGAGTTGGGCATCACCGAGACCGTGCGTGCCTACCAGCGCTGCATCCAGGTCGCTTTTGGGGCGTCTGCGGCGTCCGCTGCGGCGCAAGCTGCGGCATCGTCAGCGCACCTGACCCGCCGATGATCTACGGCATCGGCACCGACATCTGCGATATCCGCCGCCTGCGTGCCACGCTGGCACGGCGCGGTGACCGCTTTGCCGAGAAAGTGCTCGGCCCGGCCGAGTTGCAAGTCTTCCAGACCCGCCGTGCCCGGTCCGAAATGCGCGGCGTGGCCTACCTGGCCACCCGCTTCTCGGCCAAGGAGGCGTTCTCCAAAGCGATCGGGCTGGGCATGCGCACGCCCATGGCCTGGCGGTCCTGCGAGATACTGAACCTGCCCAGCGGCGCGCCGGTGATCCGCCTGAGCGGTGCGCTGGCCGTCTGGTTTGGCGCCGAGCAACTGTGCGCTCATGTCACCCTGACCGATGAATCCGATTACGCCGCCTCGTTTGTGGTGGTAGAGAAAGGCCTGCCCCGATGACCGATGCCAGCCTCAACCCAAGCCCAGAGCCCGGTCACGCCCCGGTGGTGCTTGACATCGCCGGCACCCGGCTGGACGGCAACGACCGCCGCCGCCTGCAGCACCCGCTGACCGGTGGCCTGATCTTGTTTGCCCGCAACTGGATTGACCGCGCCCAGCTCACCGCGCTGACGTCCGAGATCAAGGCGATCCGGCCCGACCTGCTGATCTGTGTCGACCATGAAGGCGGCAGGGTGCAACGTTTCCGCACTGATGGCTTTACCCACCTGCCGCCGATGCAGGTGCTGGGCGAGGCCTGGATGCGCGACGCGATGGCCGCGACCAACGCCGCCACGGCGGCCGGCTATGTGCTGGGCGCCGAGCTGCGCGCCTGCGGCGTGGACCTGAGCTTCACCCCGGTGCTCGACCTGGACCATGGCGGCAGCGGCGTGATCGGCGACCGGGCGTTCCACCGCGACGCCCGGGTCGCCACGCTGCTGGCCAAGAGCCTGATGCACGGCCTGCTGCAGGCCGGCATGGCCAATTGCGGCAAGCACTTTCCGGGTCATGGTTTTGTCAAGGCCGACAGCCACTTGGCACTGCCGGTGGACAAGCGCTCGCTCAAGGCCATCCTGGCGGACGACGCCAAACCCTACGAATGGCTGTCCACCAGCCTGGCCAGCGTGATGCCTGCGCATGTGGTGTACCCCAAGGTGGACCCTGCGCCGGCCGGGTTTTCCGAGCGCTGGCTGCGCCAGATCCTGCGCGGCGACCTGGAGTTTCAGGGTGCGATTTTCAGCGACGACCTCAGCATGGAAGGCGCCAAGGTGGCCGGCAGCACGCTGGACGCGGCGTTGGCCGCGCTGGGTGCTGGCTGCGACATGGTGCTGCTGTGCAACCAGTCGATCGGCGGCGGCGCAGCGGTGGACGCCCTGCTGGACGGCCTGCAAGCCGCCGGCCAGGACGGCCGCTGGCGTCCCGATGGTGACAGCGAGACCCGCCGACTGGCCCTGCTGCCGCTGACGCCGCCGCTGCCCTGGGATGAGCTGATGCACGAACCGGCCTACCAGTACGCACTGGAACGCCTGCCCTGAAAGTGCAGGGTGGGTTCGCGGCGCTTGTGTGGCGTTTGTGTTGCGGTTGTGTGGCGGGTGTGCCGGCCCCGGCGCCGCTGCCTGGGCGGGTCAAACACCGGGCGAGCAGTCAGCGCGGCGCCAACACGAGCACTCTGCTGATGGCCTCCGCATCAGACCGGCCAAAGTTGACCCGCCCCATCGGCGCCAGCAAATGTCGCAAAAATTCACACTTTTTTTGGCTGAAATTCTCAAGGGACTGATTTGAAACAAGAATTTCAGCGGGTACGAAAACTGCTCGCAATTGAGCGCGACAGATTTGCTGTGGGGTAGGCCACAGCGTTCAGCCGTCGCGACGCTCCGCTCCTCACCCCACAACCCAAGGATTTCCTCATGAAAAAGCTCGCCATCAGCCTTGCCGCAGCGCTCACGCTTGCGGCCCTGGCCACCCAGCCCGCTCACGCCGCCCTAGCGGGTCAACTTCGGCCGGTCTGATGCGGAGGCCAGCAGCAGATTGCTCGCGTTGGCGCCG
>JANYKR010000171.1 GCA_025358155.1 Betaproteobacteria bacterium | reverse complement strand
TGACCGTGCGCCGGGCCCATGGCGCCGGCGCACCCTCGATGGCCGAGCTGGAGGCGCGGTCGGTACGGGGCTTCAACCGCTGGAACGCCGGTGGCACAGCCGGGCCGGTCAACGACATTGCCCGAGAGCCAACGCCGCTGGCGGCGGTGCGGCCCGCCGCCGGTGTCGCTCAGGTTCTGGAGTTTCCGGTGGCGGCCAGCACCCTGCGTGCCGCCTACGTCGCCGGCACCTTCGACACCAAGGCACGCGAGCTGTTCTTCTTGCGCCAATGCCTTGAAAAGTTGGGCCTGCGCGTGGTGACGGTGGACTTGTCCACCAGCGGCAAACCGTCACCCGCCAGCGTGCACCCGCGCGAGGTGGCGCGCCACCACCCCGACGGTGAGGCGGCCGTGTTCAGCGGCGACCGTGGCAGCGCGGTCACCGCGATGGCGCTGGCCTTCGAGCACTTTGTGCGCACGCGGCGCGACCTGGGCGGCATCATCTCCGCCGGCGGATCGGGCGGCACCTCGCTGGCCACACCGGGCATGCGTACGCTGCCGATCGGTGTGCCCAAGGTGATGGTCTCCACCATGGCGAGCGGCGACACCCGGCCCTACGTGGGGCCGAGCGACATTTGCATGATGTACAGCGTGACCGATGTGCAAGGCATCAACCGCATCAGCGAGAAGGTGCTGGCCAATGCCGCGCATGCGCTGGCGGGCATGCTGATGCACCCGCCGGCCACCAGCGCCACCACCAAGCCGGCACTCGGGTTGACGATGTTCGGCGTCACCACGCCTTGCGTGCAGGCCGTTGTCAAGCAACTGCAAGACGGGTTCGACTGCCTGGTGTTCCACGCCACCGGTGTGGGCGGTCAGAGCATGGAGAAGCTGGTCGAGTCGAACCTGCTCGCTGGCGTGATCGACGTCAGCACCACCGAGGTCGCCGACGAGATCGGCGGCGGCGTGCTGTCGGCAGGCCCGACTCGCCTGGATGTGTTTGCCCGCCATGCGCTGCCCTATGTTGGCAGCTGCGGCGCTCTGGACATGGTCAATTTCGGCGGCTGGGAGACCGTGCCGGACCGCTACAAGTCGCGCAAGCTCTACCGCCACAACCCGAGCGTGACGCTGATGCGCACGACCGTCGACGAGAACCGCGCCATCGGCGAATTCATCGCCACCAAGCTCAACGCGATGCAGGGGCCGGTGCGCTTCCTGATCCCGGAAGGCGGGCTGTCGGCGATCGACAAGCCCGGCCAGCCGTTTCACGACCCCGTGGCCGACAAGATGCTCTTCGACACGCTGGCGCAGCACTTTCGCGCCGGCCCTGAGCGCAAGCTGATCAAGCTGGCGCACCACATCAACGATGACGCCTTTGCCGATGCATTGGTGGCCGCCTGGCGCGACCTGCAGCGCGTGGCCGCTGCGGCGCGGCGCGCCTGAACCCCGGACAACGCGACAAGCCCATGGCCCGAATCCCCCGCCAGACCCTGCTCGAACGCTTTCGCGCCAAGATCGCCGCCGGCCGCCCGCTGATCGGCGGCGGCGCCGGCACCGGCCTGTCCGCCAAATGCGAAGAAGCCGGTGGCATCGACCTGATCGTGATCTACAACTCCGGCCGCTACCGCATGGCCGGGCGCGGCTCGCTGGCGGGGCTGATGGCCTACGGCAACGCCAATGAGATCGTCTGCGAGATGGCTGCCGAGGTGCTGCCGGTGGTCAAGCACACGCCGGTGCTGGCGGGTGTCAATGGCACAGACCCGTTCATGATTCCGGACCACTTTCTGCGCCGCCTGATTGGCCTGGGCTTCAGTGGCGTGCAGAACTTTCCCACCGTGGGCTTGATCGACGGCAACTTCCGCGCCAACCTGGAAGAAACCGGCATGAGCTACGCGCTGGAGGTTGGCCTGATCCGCGCCGCGCACGGGGTGGACCTGCTGACCACGCCGTATGTGTTTTGCGAGCAGAACGCCCGCGACATGGCCGCCGCTGGCGCCGACATCGTGGTCTGCCACCTGGGCTTGACCACCGGCGGCAGCATCGGTGCCGGCACGGCGCTGCAGTTGGCCGATTGCGTGGCGCCGATCAACGCCTGGGCGGCGGCGGCGCTTAGCGTCAACCCTGAGGTGATCGTGCTGTGCCACGGCGGCCCGATTGCGACGCCGGAAGATGCAGCCTACATCCTCCAGCACTGCCCCACTTGCCACGGCTTTTACGGCGCCAGCTCGATGGAGCGGCTGCCGACCGAGGTGGCGCTGACCGAAACGACCCGGCGATTTGTCGCCATCACCCGATAAAAACAGGCTGGAGACCCTTCATGACAGGCGCTGAATTCGGCAACTTCATCCTCGGCCTGATCGTTGTGGCGATCATCGTCGCCATCGCGGTCTGGCTGCTGCACTGGCTCTACCTGCGCAGCAGCAAGGAGCGCGCCTTTGTGCGCACTGGCATGGGCGGGCAGAAGGTGGTGCTCGATGGCGGCGCGTTTGTGCTGCCGATCGTGCATGACGTCATCCCCGTCAACATGAACACATTGCGGCTTGAGGTGATGCGCGGCCGAGACAAGGCGCTGATCACCAAGGACCGCATGCGGGTGGACGTGATCGCCGAGTTTTATGTTCGGGTGGCGGCCACGCCCGAGGCTGTTGCCGCGGCAGCGCAGACCCTGGGCCTGCGCACCATGGAGCCCGAACAGTTGAAGGAGCTGGTGGAGGGCAAGTTTGTGGACGCGCTGCGCACCGCAGCGGCCGAGATGACGATGGAGGAGTTGCACGAGCAGCGTGGCAGCTACGTCAAGCGGGTGCGCGAGGCGGTGGCCGAAGACCTGACCAAGAACGGCCTGGAACTGGAGGCGGCGTCACTGACCCAACTCGACCAGACCGGCATGGAGTACTTCAACCCCAGCAACGCTTTTGACGCCGAAGGCCTGACCCGCCTGACCGAGCAGATCGAACACCGCAAGAAGCAGCGCAATGATGTCGAGCAAGACACCCTGATCGCCATCCGCAACAAGAACCTGGAGGCCGAAAAACTCAGCCTGGACATTGACCGTGAGAGTGAATATG
>JANYKR010000132.1 GCA_025358155.1 Betaproteobacteria bacterium | reverse complement strand
GTTTGAGCCCGCCCGGCGGGCGAGTCGATACTCTCCGCGATGGTTGACGTCGTGTATATCGACATGGAAACTGTTTTTCCAGACTTTTCTTTGCTGACTTTCTTTTCTAGAAAAGAAAGTTAGGCGCCCGCCGGGGCGAATACCCGGCGCCGAATATCGAGTGACGGCAACACCCAGCAAAGCGTGCGCTCACAACACCTGCGATGAACAGCAGCAACGAGCCGCATGCTGGCCCTCAGATCTCCACCTTCGCCCCCAATTCGACAATCCGGTTGCTGGGCAGGTTCAGAAAGTCGGCCGCCGCAGCCGCATTGCGGTGCATGCCGGCAAACAGCTTCTCGCGCCACATCGCCATGCCGTCGCCAAAGGTCGGGATCACGATGTCGCGGCTCAAGAAGTAGCTGGTGTCCATCTCCGGCAGCGGGATGCCCCGGTCACAAAGCAGCTTGAGCGCCTCGGGCACGTCGGGGTCGTTCTTGAAGCCGAAGTGCAGCACCACCTGCCAGCAGTCGTGTCCGAGGCTTTCCATCTCGATGCGCTTGTCAAAGTCCACCCAGGGCACCTCGTGGTGGCGCACGGTGACAAACAGGTTGTAGGCGTGCAGCACCTTGTTGTGCTTGAGGTTGTGCAGCAGTGCGTTGGGTGTCATGCCGGTCTCGCCTGACAAGAACACCGCCGTGCCTTCAACCCGCTTGGGCGGGCTGATAAACACCGCCGACAAAAAGCTCTCCAGGTCGATCGCCTCGTCGCGCAGCTTGTTGCCCATCAGCTTGCGGCCCTGCACCCAGGTCAGCATCAGCGTGAACATGCCGATGCCGATAACGATCGGGAACCAGCCGCCAGCAATCAACTTGAGCATGTTGCTGGCAAAGAAGGTGATGTCGATGGCGAAGAAGAAGCCGGTGGCCAACAGGCTGGGCAGCAGCGGGTACTTCCAGCCGAAGCGGATGACAAAAAACGTCATCACCGTGGTGATGGTCATGTCCAGCGTCACCGCGATGCCGTAGGCCGACGCCAGGTTGGACGAGGTCTTGAACAAGCCCACCGCCAACACGATAAAGACAAAAAGCCCCCAGTTGACAAACGGCACATAGATCTGCCCGGTGTCGTGCACCGAGGTGTGGCGGATCTGCATGCGCGGCAGGATGCCAAGCTGAATCGCTTGCTTGGTGACGGAGAACGCCGCCGTGATCAGCGCCTGCGACGCAATCACGGTGGCTGCCGTGGCCAGCACCACCAGTGGCAACTGGGCCCAGCCAGGCGCCATCTTGAAAAACGGATTGTCGATGGCCTCGGGATGGTTCAGCAGCATGGCGCCCTGGCCGAAATAGTTGACCACCAGCGCCGGCATCACGAAGCCGAACCAGGCGATGCGGATCGGCTTTTTGCCAAAGTGACCCATGTCGGCGTAGAGCGCCTCACCACCGGTCACGCACAGCACAACCGCGCCCAGGCCGATGAAGGCCACCAGCGGGTTGGTCACAAAAAACGCCCCGGCATAGGCCGGATTCAGCGCCACCAGCACGCCGGGGTTGGCGGCAATGTGCGGCAGGCCCAGCGCCACCAGCACCACGAACCACACCAGGGTGATCGGGCCAAAAAACCTGCCAATGCCGCCTGTGCCAAAGCGCTGCACCGAAAACAGCCCCGCCAGCACCACCAGCGTGATCGGGATGACGGCGCCCTGCAACGCCGGCGCGGCCACGCCCAGACCCTCTACCGCCGACAGCACCGAGATTGCCGGCGTGATCACCCCGTCGCCATAGAAGATCGCGGTGCCGAACAGGCCCACCGTCATCAACAGACTGCGCAAGCGCGGTTGGTCTTTGACGGCGGTAGTGGCGAGCGCCAGCATCGCGATCAGGCCGCCCTCGCCGTTGTTGTCGGCACGCAGGATCAGCACCACGTACTTGACCGAGACGATGATCGTCATGGTCCAGAAGATCAGCGACAGCACGCCCAGGATATTGGCGTCCGTGGTGGCGACATGGCCGCCGTGGAACACCTCCTTGAGTGCATACAGCGGGCTGGTGCCGATGTCGCCATACACCACACCGAGGGCGCCTAAGGTCAGCGCGGCCAGGGCGGCCGAAGTTTTGGGGGCGTTTGTCGTGCTCACAACGCGGGGCCGCTAGGTCGCCCTGCTGCCTGAATGCCGAAACTTCGTATTGTGCGCTGCGGGTTGCGCCTGCACATAATTTTTGTGCAGTGCATCAATTTTCAGAGTTGTCGTGGTTTTGAGCGATCTGCTGCCAGGCGCCGCATGTTCAGTCGAGGTGGCTGCCCACAACTTCTCGCCCAAACCGCCACGCCCGCGCCACGCCCGCGCCACGCCAGTGCTAAGCTGTTTGCCCCGTTGCCCGCGCACGGCGCTGCGCCGCAGCCCGACGCGCAAATCTGGAGCCTCACATGCCCGGTCTGCTGCCCCAAGTTGATCCTGATGGTCTGCTCGAATACTCGGTGGTTTACACCGACCGGGCGCTCAACCACATGTCGCAGAAGTTCCAGGGCGTGATGCGTGACATCTCCCGAATGCTCAAACAGGTCTACCACGCCCGCTCGGCCATCGTGGTGCCCGGCAGCGGCACCTTCGGCATGGAAGCGGTGGCACGCCAGTTCGCCACCGGCAAGAAGTGCCTGGTCATCCGCAACGGCTGGTTCAGCTACCGCTGGACCCAAATCTTCGAGATGGGCGGCATCCCGTCCGAAGCCACGGTGCTGAAGGCACGGCGGGTGTCAGACCAGCACCAGGCCGCTTTTGCGCCCGCGCCGATTGCCGAGGTGGTGGCCGCGATCAGGTCCCAGCGGCCCGACCTGGTGTTTGCACCCCACGTGGAAACGGCCGCCGGCTTGATCCTGCCCGACGACTACCTGCGCGCCGTGGCCGATGCGGTGCATGCGGTGGGCGGGCTGTTTGTGCTGGATTGCATCGCCTCGGGTGCGCTCTGGGTGGACATGGCCGCTACCGGCGTGGACGTGCTGGTCAGCGCGCCGCAAAAAGGTTGGAGCGGCCCGCCTTGCTGCGCGCTGGTGATGCTGAGCGAGGCCGCCCGCGCCCGCATCGACGCCACCACCAGCACCAGCTTTGCTGCCGACCTGAAGAAGTGGTTGCAGATCATGGAAACCTACGAGGCCGGTGGCCACGCCTACCACGCCACCTTGCCGACCGGTGCGCTGACCCAGATGCGCGACGTGATGCAGGAGACCCAGGACCGGGGCTTCGAGACCGCCCGGGCGCAGCAGCAGGCGCTGGGGGATGCGGTGCGTGCGCTGCTGGAGCGCAAGGGCTTCAAGAGCGTGGCCGCGCCCGGTTTCAAGGCGCCCGGCGTGGTGGTGAGCTACACCGACGATACCGGCCTGCACAGCAGCAAGACCTTTCTCGGCCTGGGCCTGCAGACCGCCGCCGGCGTGCCGCTGATGTGCGACGAGCCGGCTGACTTCAAGACCTTCCGCATCGGCCTGTTCGGGCTGGACAAGCTGGCCAACATCGAGCGCACCGTCGCTCACCTGGAGCGGGCCTTGGGCCAGGTCGGGCTTGCGGCCGAGCCGCCGGTGGCTGCTGCGGCTGTGGCTCCGGTTGCGGCACCGGCTGTGGTTGTGGCGGACGCTTCGGCAGCCACGGCAACGGCCTGAGCCGCTGGCGCTGGGCAGCGCCGCGTTGTCCAGCCCATGTCCGCACCCCCGATCCCGGTAGAAGACCTGCTCGGCCTGGCGATCCGCCACGTCAACGCCGGCCAGCGCGACCGGGCGCGCCTGCTGTGCGCCGAGGCACAGACCCTGCACCCGCCGCACCCGGCCGTGCTGCAACTGCTGGCGGTGCTGGCCTTGCAGGACGGTGACCCGGCGCTGGCGGCTCGCCATGCCGAGGCGAGTCTGGCGCTGCGGCCCGATCACCCGCCCACCCTGGTCTTGGCCGGCACGGCGCAGCAGCAATGCGGCCTGTGGCCAGCGGCCTTGTTGAACCTGACGCGGGCCACCGGGTTGCAGCCAAAGCATGCCGACGCCTGGTTCACGCTGGCGCTGGCACGGCAGGACGGCGCAGATTTGAACGGTGCCGCGCAGGCGTTGCGGCGGGTGCTGGCGCTGGCACCGCAGCGTGCGGACGCAGCGCTCAACCTGGGCATCGTGCTGCAAGACCTGGGCCTGACCGACGAGGCCTTGCAGGCCTACGGTTGCGCTTACCGGCTGCTTCCAGGCAGCTTTGGCCGCATCGCCCACGCGCTGGCGGCAGCGCCCCAGGGCAAGCTCTGGCTGGATCTGGACGCGCTGCGCAGCGCGCTCGCTGCCTGCCCGGCATGACGGCGGCTTGATGAGCAGGCTTCAGGCCGGCCCGCGCTTGCGCCGATGCAGCCGCCGGTAGACACCGGACCCGGCCATGATCTGCTGCGCCAGCGCATCGGCCCGCTGCAGGTGTGCGCTGTCCATCGCCTCGCACACCAGCGAGGGCGCCTCTCGCGGGACGGGGTAACACTGGGCCACCGGCGTGCCCCGTGGCAACACGCCGTTGAAGCCAGGCTCGGTCCAGAGCGCCGGAAAGTTGATGCCCACCTCGTTGAAATGGTCCGCATCCACCAGCCCGGTGATGAGCCGAAACGGCAGGTCGTCGCGGTTGACCGGGTGCACCACCATCAACGACCAGCCGGGGTCGAGTTCGATGGTCCAGAAGCTGTTGAACTTCAGCACCGACTGCGAGCCCTGCGCCAGCGGTGACCCAGCCACCTGCTCGGCCACATGAAAGCTCAGCGGCGAGCGCGGCTGGTGCCGCAGCGCCAGCGCCGGCAGCGGCCAGTCCCAGCTGAACACGCCGTCCTGCACCACCACGTCGCAAGGCAGCAGCACCAAAAAGCCAAGCGCCATCGCATCGACAAACGGCGGGCACTGCTTGACGCTGCGGATGCTGCGCTGGTGCAGCGGCGACGCCACCCGCGGCGCCATCTGGCGCAACCAGTCGGGCAGCGCCGCTTGCGCCGGCGCCGGGCGCGGCAGCAGATCGATCAGCGCGGGGTCACAGCGGAAGGTGATGTTCATGGGGTGACTGTCGCATGGCCCTGGCGGCGGCAGGCGCCGGGCATGCGCTGCGGGCGAGGTGTTGAGCCGGCAGCCGCAGCCCGCACGCAAAAACGCCGCGCGGGCCGGTGGGGCCCCGCGCGGCGCGGTCTTCACAAAAGCGTCAGGTCGCTCAGCGCACGCGGCCTTCTTTCCAGGCGTTCAGCAGCTTCTCATAGACGATGGTCTCGCCCTTGGGCTTCTCGTTGGCCAGCTTCTTCCAGGGCGCGGCCTTGTCGCTCAGGTACTTGTTCGGATCGCCCCGCGGGTTGAGCTTGGGCGCGCAATGCGCCATGCCGGCGCGGCCCAGGCGCTCCATCACGTCGTCCATCTCCTTGGCCAAGTTGTCCATCGCGGCTTGCGGTGTCTTCTCACCGGTCACGGCCACTGCCACGTTTTTCCACCAGAGCTGGGCCAGCTTGGGGTAATCGGGCACGTTGGTGCCGGTCGGTGTCCAGGCGACGCGGGCCGGGCTGCGGTAGAACTCGATCAGGCCGCCGTACTTGGCCGCGTTCTTGGTGAAGTACTCGTGCCGGATGTCGCTGTCACGGATGAAGGTCAGGCCGGTGATCGACTTCTTCAAGGACGTGGTCTTGGACGTGACGAACTGCGCGTACAGCCAGGCCGCCGTGGCCCGGTTCGGCTCGTTGGACTTCAGGAAGGTCCAGGAGCCCACGTCCTGGTAGCCGTTCTGCATGCCCTGCTTCCAGTACGGGCCGTTCGGGCCGGGCGCCATGCGCCACTTCGGCGTGCCGTCGGCGTTGACCACCGGCAAGCCCTGCTTGATCATGTCGGCAGTGAACGCGGTGTACCAGAAGATCTGCTGGGCGATCTGGCCCTGCGCGGGCACCGGGCCGGCCTCGCCAAAGGTCATGCCGGTGGCCTCCTTGGGCGCGTATTTCTTCATCCAGTCGATGTACTTGGTCAGCGCGTAGACAGCGGCCGGCGAGTTGGTGGCACCGCCCCGCTCGACCGCAGCACCAACCGGGGTGCACTTGTCATCGCCTACTCTGATACCCCACTCGTCGATCGGCAAGCCGTTGGGGATGCCGATGTCGGCGGTGCCGGCCATCGACAACCAGGCGTCGGTGAAGCGCCAGCCCAGCGACGGGTCTTTCTTGCCGTAGTCCATGTGGCCGTAGATCGGCTTGCCGTCGATCATCTTCACATCGTTGGTGAAGAACTCGGCGATGTCCTCGTAGGCGCTCCAGTTCAGTGGCACCCCCAGGTCGTAGCCGTACTTGGCCTTGAACTTGTCCTGCAGGTCTTTCTTGGCAAACAGGTCGGCGCGGAACCAGTACAGGTTGGCAAACTGCTGGTCGGGCAGCTGGTAAAGCTTCTTGTCGGGCGCGGTGGTGAAGCTGGTGCCGATGAAGTCCTTCAGGTCCAGGCCTGGGTTGGTGAAGTCCTTCCAGGCGCCGGTCATCTGGTCGGAGATCGCCAGTGCGGTGCCGTAGCGGTAGTGGGTACCGATCAGGTCGGAATCAGAAATCCAGCCGTCATAAATCGACTTGCCCGACTGCATCGAGGTCTGCAGTTTCTCGACCACGTCGCCTTCCTGGATGATGTCGTGCTTGACCTTGATGCCGGTGATCTCCTCAAACGCCTTGGCCAGGGTCTTGGACTCGTACTCGTGGGTGGTCAGGGTCTCGGACACCACCGAAATCTCCTTCACGCCCTTGGCCTGCAGCTTCTTGGCAGCCTCGATGAACCACTTCATCTCGGTCATCTGCTGCTCTTTGCTCAGCGTCGAGGGCTGGAACTCGGCATCGATCCATTTCTTGGCCTCGGCCTCACCGGCCCAGGCGCCCTGGCCCAGGGCCAGCGCGGCCGCAGCGATGGCCACCGTCTTCATGCGAAACAACATACCCGTCTCCTCAAAACTTCCCGTTGAATTGATGACACACCGGCTGGGAAGGTGGGGCCGGCGTGGATTGGAATTTCAGGTCTTGCGATCAGCCCTTTGCCATCACCAGGCCGAGCAGCAGCATCGACGCCACAAGGCCGTACCAGATCGACGGCTCCTGGCCCAGGCTGAACCAGCCGATCATCTTTTCGCTCACCGCCACAAACGCCAGGTTGAGGTAGGCCGCGCACAGCAAGCCGATGAACAGCCGGTCACCCCGGGTGGTGATCAGCGGCAAGAAGCCTTTGCGCTCGACGGTGGGCCGCTTGATCTCCCACAGCGTCATGCCGGCCAGCATCAACACGATGCAGCTGAAAAACACCGCCACCGGCAGCGTCCATGCCATCCACTCAAACATCACACTCTCCCCATGGCAAAGCCCTTGGCGATGTAGTGCCGCACAAACCAGATCACGATCGCGCCGGGCACGATGGTCAGCACCCCCGCCGCCGCCAGCACCCCCCAGTCCATGCCCGAGGCGCTGACGGTGCGCGTCATCACCGCGACGATGGGCTTGGCGTTGACGCTGGTCAAGGTGCGCGCCATCAGCAACTCCACCCAGCTGAACATGAAGCAGAAAAACGCCGCCACGCCCACCCCGGCCTTGATCAGCGGGATGAAGATCATCACAAAAAAGCGCGGAAATGAATAGCCGTCGATGTACGCAGTCTCGTCAATCTCCCTGGGGATACCGCTCATGAAGCCCTCCAGGATCCACACCGCCAGCGGCACGTTGAACAGCAAATGCGCCAGCGCCACCGCGATGTGGGTGTCCATCATCCCGAGCGTGGTGTAGAGCTGAAAAAACGGCAGCAAGAACACCGCCGGCGGCGTCATGCGGTTGGTCAGCAGCCAGAAGAACACATGCTTGTCGCCCAGAAAGCTGTAGCGCGAAAACGCATAGGCCGCCGGCAAGGCCACCAGCAGGGAGATCACCGTGTTGATGGCGACGTAGATGATCGAGTTGATGTAGCCCGAGTACCAGGACACGTCGGTGAAGATGGTGCGGTAGTGGTCGGTGGTGAAGTGCTTGGGCCACAGGCTGAACGCCGCCAGGATCTCCTCGTTGGTCTTGAACGACATGTTGACCATCCAGTACACCGGCAGTATGGCAAACACCAGGTAGGCCAACAAGAACAGCGTGCGCTTCTTGAACCTGGCTTCATTCATGGCCGGCCTCCGATTTGTCCGCCGTGCCCACCCGCTGCATCCAGTTGTAGAGAATGAAGCACAGCAGCAGGATGATCAAGAAGTAGATCAGCGAGAACGCCGCCGCCGGCCCCAGGTCAAACTGGCCCACCGCCTTTTGCGTCAGGTACTGGCTCAGGAAGGTGGTGGCGTTGCCCGGCCCGCCGCCGGTCAGCACAAAGGGCTCGGTGTAGATCATGAAGCTGTCCATGAAGCGCAGCAGCACCGCAATCATCAACACCCCGCGCAGCTTGGGCAGCTGGATGTAGCGGAACACCGCAAATTTGCTGGCGCCGTCAATGCTGGCGGCCTGGTAATACGCATCGGGTATGGCGCGCAGGCCGGCAAAACAGAGCAGGGCGACCAGCGGCGTCCAGTGCCACACGTCCATCAGCAGCACGGTGAGCCAGGCGTGGGTGGCGTTGCCGGTGTAGCTGTACTCGATGCCCAGCGCCGCCAGCGACGCGCCCATCAGGCCGATGTCGGAGCGGCCGAAGATCTGCCAGATGGTGCCGACCACGTTCCAGGGGATCAACAGCGAGATCGCCACCGTCACCAGCACCGCCGACGAGACCCAGCCCTTGGCCGGCATGGAGAGCGCCAGCGCGATACCCAGCGGAATCTCGACTGCCAGCACCGAGAGTGAAAACGTGATCTGGCGCAGTAGCGCGCCTTGCAGGTCGTCGTCGCGCATCACCGACTTGAACCACTCGGTGCCCACAAAGACCCGCCGCTCGGGTGAGATGATGTCCTGCACCGAGTAGTTGACTACTGTCATCAGCGGCAGGATGGCCGAGAAGGCCACACACAGCACCACCGGCAAGATCAGGAACCAGGCCTTCTGATTGACGGGTTTCATGCGTTCATCCTCAGGGGGGCGGGGGCTTCGCCGATCAAGACATCATCGGCGTAGAAGCAGCTGTGGGGGCCCAGCACGGCCAGCCACACCGCAGCGCCGGCGGCGGGGATGTCGGCGTCGGGGCTGAGCCGGGCGCGCACGGTGGTAGGGCCGGCCGAACCGACAGCACTGGCGCCGACCTGGGCCGTCACCAGCCAGTAGGTGCCGATGTCTTGCGCCTGCAGCACGGTGGCAGGCACGGCACCCGGGGCGTGGGGCTCGGCCAGCGTGACGTACTCGGGCCGGATGCCCAGCACCAGCCGGCCCGATGCCGCCGGCACGACCTGGACTGATGTCAGGGCGCAGCCGGCTACCGCCAGCCCGCCGCCGGCGCGCACCGCCGGCAAAAAGTTCATGCCGGGCGAGCCGATGAAGTGGCCGACAAAGGTGTGCTGCGGCCGCTCGAACAGATCAGTCGCGCTGCCGATCTGCACCGCCCGGCCGCGGGTCATCACCACCACCTGGTCGGCAAAGGTCAGCGCCTCGACCTGGTCGTGGGTGACGTAGACCAGCGTGAGCTTGAGCTCATGGTGGATCTGCTTGAGCTTGCGGCGCAGCTGCCATTTGAGGTGCGGGTCGATCACGGTCAGCGGCTCGTCGAACAGCACCGCCGACACGTCCTCCCGCACCAGGCCACGGCCCAGCGAGATCTTCTGCTTGGCATCGGCCGCCAGCCCTGCTGCGCGCAGATCGAGCTGGCCGCTCAGCTCCAGCATCTCGGCAATCTTGCCCACGCGCTGCTTGATCTTGTCCGGCGCCACGCCCCGGTTTTGCAGCGGGAAGGCCAGGTTTTGCGCCACCGTCATGGTGTCGTAGATCACCGGAAACTGGAACACCTGGGCAATGTTGCGCTGCTGCGGTGTCTTGGCGTTCACCACCACGCCGTCGAACTTGACCGTGCCTTGCGACGGCGTGACCAGGCCCGAGATGATGTTGAGCAGGCTGGTCTTGCCGCAGCCCGAGGGGCCGAGCAGCGCGTAAGCGCCGCCGTCCTCGAAGCACATCTTGAGCGGCAGCAGCGCGTAGTCGCTGTCTTGCTGTGGCTTGGGCTTGTAACTGTGCGCCAGGTCCAGATCGATGCGGGCCATGTCAATGTCCTCCCGCTGCGCCGGCGCGCAGCGGCGCTTGCAGCAACAAGCCGTCGGCGCCGAACAGGTAGACCTGGGCCGGGTCGAGGTAGAGCGTGAGCGCCGTACCCAGGGCAAAGTAGTGCACGCCGGTGAGCTGCGCCACCAACTCACCGGCGGCGGTGGCGACGTGCACAAAAGTGTCGGAGCCGGCGATCTCGGCCAGCTCCACGGTGCCGGGCAGCGCGATGTCGCCGGGCCGGCCGACCACCCGCAGCGCGCTGGCGCGCAGGCCCACGGTGGTGTCGGGCCGGGCCGCCGCACCGGGGAGGCCGAGCAGCGGCGCCCCGCCGCCCAGCAGGTTCATCGGCGGGTCGCTGAAGGCCCGCGCCACCCGGATCGATGCCGGCCGGTGAAAGACCTCGGCGGTGGGGCCGTACTGCAGCAGCTCACCCGCATCCATCACCGCCGTCCAGCCGCCCAGCAGCAAAGCCTCGGTCGGCTCGGTGGTGGCGTAGACCACGGTGGAGCTGCCGGCGGCAAACAGCGCCGACAACTCGTCGCGCAACTCTTCGCGCAGCTTGTAGTCCAGGTTGACCAGCGGTTCGTCCAGCAACATCAGCGGCGCGTCCTTGGCCAGCGCGCGCGCCAGCGCCACCCGCTGTTGCTGGCCGCCCGACAACTCGGCCGGCAGGCGCTGCAAGAAGGGCTCGATGTGCAGCTTCTCGGCCAGTGCTTGCACCCGCTGCGTGATCGCGGCCTTGTCCATCGCACCCGCCTTGCCAGCGCCAACTCCTTTGCGCCGCAGCTTGAGCGGCGACGCGATGTTGTCGAACACCGTCATCGACGGGTAGTTGATGAACTGCTGGTAGACCATCGCCACATCGCGCTGGCGCACCGACACCCGCGTCACGTCCTGGCCGTCCACCGTCACCCGGCCGGCGCTGGGCACGTCCAGCCCGGCCATCAACCGCATCAAGGTGGTCTTGCCGGCCTGGGTGGCGCCCAGCAGCACAGTTACCGTGCCCGGCTGCAGCACCAGGCTGAGCGGGTAGAGGTGGGTGGCGGCGCCGGCGCGGTGCCCGATCTGATCGAGGCTCAGTTGCATATGGCGCCCGGGGTCGGCAAGTTGTGAAGGTCAGGGTGGCGGGCGGCCCACCAGCTGGCGACAGCCTCGCGCTGGGCCGGGCTCAGGTGCAGGCCCAGCTTGGTGCGGCGCCACAGCACATCGTCGGCGCTGCGCGCCCATTCGTGCTGAAACAGGTAGTCCAGCTCGGCTTCGAACAGGCCGGGCGCAACCTCGACGCCCAGGGCACCTGATTGCAGCAGCAACACCACACGGCCGCCGTAGCAGCGGGCCCAGCGCTCGCGCACCGGCGCCGGCAGCTGCGGATAACACGCCACCAGTGCGGCAACAAAGCGCAGCATGTCGGTATCGGGCCGCTGCGG
>JANYKR010000121.1 GCA_025358155.1 Betaproteobacteria bacterium | reverse complement strand
TGTTTTGCAAAAACTTAGAGAATGGTATACCAATCCTGTAATTATTCTTTCTGTACAAAGTAATGAAGAAGATATTATTAAAGCTTTGGATAGCGGTGCCAACGATTATTTTACACACTCGTTGGCAAACACCGAGCGGGTGATGCAGTGGCACAGCTGCTCCAGCGCCTAGCGGTTGCCGGCGCTTCATCGTACAGCGGCATGCAAGCTGAAGCCGTCGACGTCGGCGCAAAGAGGCTGCTTGGAGTCCGCATCCCAGGGCATGGCGCCCTGTACCGTCAGCACCTTCTGGCAACGCGAACCGAAGGCGATGCGATAAGTGCACTCTGAAGCCTGCAGCCACCTGAGCACGCGGGCCTCATCTGAATCGCCGTCGTTGTCGGCCATGTAGGTCGACCCCTCCCTCTTCAACCAGCATACTCCGACGGGTGAGCAGCTTCATCGCGCGGGTGATGATCTTGTGCAACACCGCCTGAGCGCTTCATCGGTCGGCGCGGGTACTTCGACGAAGTCCCGCACCCCATCAGTGCCGCGCCGCAGTCCAGCACCAATTTCCTCCCACCGATATGTGCCTTCAGGCGCGGGGCCCACAACGAAGACTTGTGTGGCGGTCCGACCGGCGGCTTCGGGGCGGCGAGATTAGGACAGCGAATGTCCGTTCGAGGTCGATGGCCGCCGGCTGACTCGGCGCAGTCAGCGACCGGTCTCACCGGGTTTCCGACCATCGCAGAAGCGCTGGCAGGCAGTCACCGTTGTGCATGCGAACCGAGGTGCGACCCCTGTCGCCGATCGTCCAACGTCCTTGCAGATTTTTTGTGCAAGTGACCACCACCTGGCCCCGCCAGGCGTGGCTGCACTCGCGCGGCGCGAGTCGATCTACCTCGACCAACGCTTCAGCGACCACGCGCCGCTGACGATCGGCTACGACTTCACGCTTAGACAGGCCGTCGGGCGGAGGGCGCGAATAAACCTCAGCTGAACTGCGGCCTGTCTGGCACGCGCACTTCAAGCGCAGGGCTGCGGGCCGATCTTGAGCGGCTGACCCTGCGTGTTTCACCAGACACGCCGCAGCAGTGGATCGAATTCGGGTCGCAGGCCCTTTGACTTACCAAATAAGCCAAACTATGTTGAGTGCCGACTCACCAGATCTGGCAAGAAACATGTCAACGCTCCTCGTCTCTTCCAAAGGCCAGATCGTGCTGCCCGCCGCAATGCGGCGCCGGCTCGGTATGGGGGCCGGCGCTCGGATCGAGGTGCTCGAGGAGTCAGATGGGCTCAAGTTGCGCGTTGTCAGGTCGGTCCCGACGGTCGACCTGACCGGGCTGGCGGGCATGTTCAAGGCACCGGCGCGCGGCGTTCCACGTCGCCTGGAGGACTTCGACCCGGCCTCACTGCTGACCCGTTAACGGCGCGGCAAGTGATGAAGGCCCTGGACACGAGCGTCCTGGCGCGGTTCTTCGTCGATGATGCTGACGATGCGCAGGCCGCCGTACAGCGGCCTGCCGCTGCAGCGGCGCTGTCTGAACGCTCGTTTGTCTCGGTGACTGTGCTGCTGGAGCTGGAGTGGGTCATGCGTGGTTTCTACAAACTGCCCACGGCGGACATTTCCAGCGTGTTGCGCGCGCTGGCGGGCATCGCGCATGTCACGCTCGAAGATCGCGACGCCGTCCTGCGCGCGGTCGATGCGTTCGACAAGGGCCTCGATTTCGCCGATGCGATGCACTTGGCGCGCAGCTCGCGTGCTTCCGGTTTCGCGACTTTTGACCAGCGGTTGGCAAAGCGGGCAAAGCGTCTTGCGCTGACACCGACTGTGGGGTTGCTGGCCTGATCAGCCGTCGGCCAAACCGGCCAGGCGCAGGCCATCGCGCATGCGGTCGTACTCGGGGCCGGGTAGCGTGTCACCGCGGTCCAGGTAATTCTGCGGCGCCTCGTGGCCGCACTGCGCGCGCCAATCGGCCAGCGCTGCCGCAGCCTCGGAGATGCGACCCAGGTGGGCCAACGCCACTACCAGCACCACCTTGCAGACCCACAAGCCTGGCGTGCGGTTCACGCAGGACTGCGCCAGGGGCAAGGCTGCGTCGAAGCGCCCCGTCCAGGCCAAGGCCCGCGCCAGATAGAACTCGTGGAAGGGCGGCAGGATGGGGTCGTAGCGATTGGCCGTGTGCATCAGCTCGACGGCTTCTTCGCTGCGGCCAACAAACGACAGGACATTGGCCAGACCGGCGTAGTTCTCGGCGTCGCCAGGCCCGAGTCGGATGGCGCGCCGGGCCCAACGCTCCGCCGCTGCGTGGTCATGCGCCCTCATGTGCAGATTGCCCAACACGAGACTGGCGAATGGCAGATCGGGCGCCAGCTCATAGGCCCGGCGGGCGTGTCGCAGGCCGCGCTCGAGCTTTTCGGCGCGGCTGCCCGCGCCGATGTGCAGACCGATGGAAAAGTGCTGGACATAGGCCAGTTCACCATGGGCCGGCGCAAAGTTGGGGTCCAGTGCCACCGCACTGTCGAGCAGCAACTGGGCCTGCGCAAAGTTGGCTGGCGTTGCCGTACGCCGCAGTTCGCGGCCCTGAAGAAACAACCCGTAGGCGCTGAGGCTGTCGGTTCCACCGCGGCGCGGTTGTTGGTGGCTCTGGCGGTCCACGGAGTCCACCAGCGCCGCGACGATGCGCGCCACGATCTCATCCTGGAAGGCGAAGAACTGGTCATCTGGGCCGTCGAAGCGGTCAGCCCAGGCCACCGTGCCCGTCTCGGCCCGGACCAGCTTCGCGTTGACGTGGATCTGCCCCGGGCTCCAGCGCAGGCTTCCTTGCACCACGAACCGCACGCCGACGGCCCGCCCCATCGCGCGCTCGTCCAATGCACCTTCACCGATCACCACCGCCGATTCGCGGCCGATCACGAACAACTGGGGGTAGCGCGCCAGGCCAGTGGTGACGTCTTCGGTGAAGCCCCGCGCCAGCATGTCCAGCCGGGCACCGTCGCCGATGTTGGTGAACGGCATCACCACGATCGAAGGCCGCTCGGTTGCCATCACGTTTGCAGGCTGTGCTGCCCGGCTGCCGACCGCGGATGCGGCCGGTGCAACCCGGTGCACCTGCACCTGCACTTTCAGCACATAGCCGCGCCGCGGCATGGTCTGCAGCAGTCGCTGGTCTGTGTCGGACAAGGCCCGGCGGATGTCGCTGACGCACTGAGCGATGGATTCATCCGTGGCGACGCGGCCCTTCCACACCTGCGCCAGTTCATCTCTGGAGAGCACTCGCTCGGCGTTCTGGGCCAGCAGGCACAGCACCTCGAAGGACTTGGGCCGCAGTTCGACGGCGCGACCCTGCCGCAGCAACTGCGCTGCCTGCGGGTCGATCACGAAGTCGCCGAAACTCAGGCGTGGGCTCGCGGGCCGGTCTGGCGTTTCGGATTCTGTCGGGTTCATGCAGATTTCAAGCGACTTTCAAGCAGGGTTCAAGCCTTCCGCAGCGGCGCGTTCTCCAATCGCCTTGCAGCAGGAACAAGACCTCTGCGCTCGCGGACCAAAACACCGGAAGGACGATCATGAACAGGCGAAATGTATTACACAGTTTGGCGGCTGGCGGGCTGCTTGGCCTCGCAACAGCGCCCGCACGCGCCCAGGGCTACCCTGATCGTCCGGTGCGCATCGTGGTGTGCTATCCACCAGGGGCTGGCCCGGACGTGGAAGCCCGCCAGTTCGCTGCAGTGTTGCAGCTCGAGCTGGGCCAGCCAGTGGTGGTGGAAAACAAGCCCGGCTTCAGCGGTTTGCTGGGGCTGGAGGCTGTCGCCAAGGCTGCGCCCGACGGCTACACGCTGGGCAGCGGCACACCCACCAACCTCACCTGCAACCCTCGCTTGGTTGACCGCCCGCTGTTCAATGTCGAGAAAGACCTCAGCCCTGTCAGCCAGTTCATCGAGCACCCCTGGCTGCTCTACGTCAACGCCAAACTGCCCGCACGCACGCTGGCGGAGTTCGTCGCCCTGGCCAAGGCGTCACCAGGGCGCATCTCCTACGCGACACCGGGCGTCGGTTCACTGCCGCATGTGACGGGGGAATGGCTGCAGAAGCTGACCGGCATCCGGCTCAACCACATCCCCTACGGCTCGGCCAACTGGCAGACCGACCTGGTGGCCGGAACGGTGGACGCCACGTTCTACCCGCTCATCACTTTGGCTGACCATGTGAAGAGCGGCAAGCTGCGCGCCCTGGCCGTGGCCAGCGCTAGCCGCACACCCGTGCTGCCCGATGTGCCAAGCTTCACCGAAGCCGGCCTGCCGGAGTTTGCAGCCCGTGCCTGGGGCGGCCTGGTGGCCCCGGGGGGCACGCCAGCGCCGGTCATCGAGCGGCTTGCACAGGCCAGTGCTCGCGCCGTGCGGCGAGCGGAGTTCCGTGAATTCGTGGGCAAGCTCGGTGCCACGGGCGTGGGCAGTTCGGCGCCCGATTTTGCGCGCTATCTGCACAACGAGCGCTCACAATACCAAGCGCTGATCGCCGAGAACAACATCCGTATGGAGTAACGCTGATGCCTGCCCTGACACGTCTGGGCCATGTGGTGCTGCGCGTGCGCTCACTGGCCATTTCGGTGCCCTTCTACACGGCGGTGCTTGGCTTGCGAGAAGTGGCTCGGCTGCAAGGCCCGGCGCGCGACATCGTCGGCGGCGAGCTGGCCTTTTTCTCATTCGGCAGCAACCACCATGACTTGGCATTGCTGGAGTCGCCGCAGACCCGACCGGCCGACCCGCAGTGCGCGGGCCTGGCCCATCTGGCGCTGCGCATCGGCGACCACATCGACACGCTGCGGGCTTTTCATGCGCACCTGCGTGGCCTGGGCGTGGCGCTGCACCATGCCCGCGACCACGAGGTCAGTCAATCGCTGTACTTTCTTGACCCGGATGGCCTGCTGATCGAGGTCTACGTGGACGCCGATCCGGCCCTGTGGGCGGCCCGGCCCGAGGCGGTGGCCACCGTGCGCCCGCTGCAGGTGGCGTGGCTGGTTTGAGACGCAAGGCGGCGCGTCCGAGCCTTCAGGCGGCGACAACTGGTGCTGCGCGGCCGCCGCCACGGACCCCAACCCGGCGGTGCACCGATTTGCCGCCGGCACCCGCTCAAAGAATCTTTGACGCGTGCCCCGCCCAGTAGCGGTCCTTCAACAGCCGCTTGTAGAGCTTGCCGGTGGCGTGGCGTGGCAGCTCGGCCTCAAAGTCCACCGAGCGGGGGCATTTGATGTGGGACAGGTGCTCGCGGCAGTAGGCCATCAGCTCCTGCTCCAGCGCCGGGCCGGCGTCGGCCATGTCGCGCGGCTGCACCACCGCCTTGACCTCCTCGCCAAACTCCTCATTGGGCACACCCAGCACCGCGCAGTCGGCCACCTTGGGGTGGTTGATCAGGACGTTCTCGGCCTCCTGCGGGTAGATGTTGACCCCGCCCGAGATGATCATGTAGGACTTGCGGTCGGTCAGGAACAAGAAGCCGTCGGCGTCCACATGGCCCACGTCGCCTAGCGTGGTCCAGCCCTGAGGATGGGTCGAGCCGGCGGTCTTGGCTGGGTCGTTGTGGTAGGCAAACGGCCGGCCGTTGGCAAAGTAGACGGTGCCGGTCTGGCCGGCGGGCAGCACCGCGCCGGTGTCGTCGTCGCAGATGCGAAGCTCGCCGATCACCGCCGCGCCCACCGTACCCGGGTGCGCCAGCCACTGCGCCGAGTTGGCCATGGTCACGCCATTGCCCTCGGTGCCGGCGTAGTACTCCCACACGATCGGCCCCCACCAGTCGATCATCTGGCGCTTGACCGGCACCGGGCAGGGTGCGGCGGCATGGATTGCGCAGCGCAGGGATGAGACGTCGTAGCGCCGGCGCAGGCCCTCAGGCAGCTTGAGCATGCGCACAAACATCGTCGGCACCAGCTGGCTGTGGCTGACGCGGTACTGCTCGACCAACTGCAGGTAGTGCTCGGCGTCAAAGTGCGCCATCACCACCACCGTGCCGCCCAAGCGCTGCACCGCCATGGTGTAGCGCAGCGGCGCAGCGTGGTAGAGCGGCGCCGGCGACAGGTACACCGTGCTGGCATCCACGCCGTAGAGCTGGGTCAGGATGTCGGTCATCGGGCTGGCGGCGTCGATCTCGGTCGCCTGCGGCGGCACAAACACGCCCTTGGGCCGGCCGGTGGTGCCGCTGGAGTACAGCATGTCACCACCGGCGAGTTCATCGGCGATGCGGGCCACCGGCTTCGCTGCAACAGCGGGCTCGTAGGCAGCCCAGCCCGGGGAAACGCCTTCGGCGAGGCCGGCGGCCGGGGCGGCGTCCAGCATCAGCCAATGCCGCACGCCCGGGCAGGCGGCGGGCAGGTGCGCCACCGCACCGGCCATGGCGCGCGACGAGATCACCGCTTTGGCGCCGCAATCGTTGACGATGTAGCTGGCCTCGCCCTCGGTCAGCCGGGTGCTCATCGCGGTGTAGACCAGGCCGGCGCGGTGCGCGCCCCAGCAGATCTCGAAGTAGCGCGGCTGGTTCTCCAGCATCAGCGCGATGTGGTCGCCCGACTGCAGGCCGAGCGCCCGGAACAGCTGTGCCACCTGGTTGGACCGGTCGTCAAGCTCGCGGTAGCTCACCGTCTGGCCGGTGTCGGCCATGATCACTGCAGGCTTGTCGGGGCTGGTGCGGGCGTGGTGGAACGGATGCAGCACGGGGACTCCTTCGGCGGACGGTGGGTTGCACGCACAAGCGGGCAGCAACACATGGCGGTGCAAATCGGGATGCAAATCGGGGTGCAACAAAGCGCCCCGATTGGACGCCTGCCGGCCCGGCCGGCGCTGTCGCCTTGGGGTCCGCCAGGCCCGGTTGCCGGGTCGGCCTGCCTGCCGGCTCAGGCGCTGGCCAACTCGGCCCGCTGCCGGTTTGCAGCCACCGCAACGGCACCCGCCGTCGCCGGCGCTGCCCGCTCAAACGAAGACGGTTCAGGGAACAGCGTGGCCAGGGTGTGCCGCACAGCGGCCAGACGAGGGTCGTCGGCATGCGCGTCGTCGGCGGTGTCATTGATGCAGAAAAAGTGCAGGCAACCCAGCTGATCGGCCACCCGCGCAAGCCCGTCCAGGGCGTCGTCATCACCCGACGACACATGGGCCGAGCGGTAGCTGCGGCACTGCGCCATGCCGGCCTCGATGGCCCAGCGCAGCACAAAGTCGGACACCAGCGGCGGTGAGTGCCAGGCGCGAAATGCGGTGGCACGCACGGACGCAAACAGCGCCGGGCTGATATCGGTCTCCAGCGCCTGCAGCACCGACACCCGCAAGGGCCGCGGCGCATGGGCAAAGGTACTGGGCCGGTGCACATACCCCGGCACGCGCTGCGCCAACCATGTGCCCGACAACCGGCTGGCATTGACCAGCGCTGTGTCCTCGGGCACAAACTGCAGGCCCGCGACCTCAGGCTCGTCGGACCAGGCGGTGAAGAACCCGGTAGCGGTGAACCAGTCGTCCAATTGCACCGGCCGGCCAAAAAAGGTGTCGTCGTTGAGGTAGAAAAACCGCTCTGACAGCCCCGGGATGCGGTGGATGTACGACTCGATGTTGCCCGAGTCGAACAGCGGCAGCGCTGAGGCCGGGATGATGTCTCGGTGGTCCACCACCGTCAGCCCCGGCCGGTCGGCCAGCCACTGCGGCCGCTGCCGGTCGGTGACAATGTAGACATGGCCGTGGCCAGGGAAAAAGCACTCCAGTGCCCGCAGGCTGTGGCGCAGCTCATCGTTGTCGCGGTAGCGGCCTTCGACGTTGCCAAACGCAGCACCGCTGCCGCACGGCGCAGCCGTCTGGCGCAAAGCCACCCGCTCGGCAGCCGCTTGCCGGCGCTGGCGCCAGGCCGGGTCGTTGCCATCCACCCAGAGGTAGACCACATCGACCCGATCACCGCAGCGGGCAGGCAAGGGCTGGGGCTTCGTCGTCATCACTGTGGTGCTTTTGTGTCGGATACGCGGGTTTGAAACATGTCAAATCTAACCCAACAGTGTAGCCGGGCAGGCAAGGGCCGCGACCCGCAGCCCCGCTTGGCCCGTAACGGCGGAGGTGCTGGCAGCGCGGCCGTGTCGCTCTCGAAGCACCGGTGTGCGCCAAGGCAAAGCGCCGTGCTCGGACCAGCGGTCACAATCGCGGGCCTACTCACCACCCAAACCGAAAGCCTTCACATGTCCAATGCCATTGCCGCCCACAAGCACCGCACCATGCTGCACGTCCTGCGGGACCGCGTGCAACGCGCCCAGCGCGACGAAAAACGCGGCATGCCCGGTGCGGCCGAGCGGGTTGCTGCCCACACCGCCAAGCGCGCCGCTTACCGCGCTGCCAACCCCTGATAGCCAGTTGCCCGCACCTGCGGCGGGCGTAGTCCCTGGCGCTTTCGCAGGGGGTCCTCGAGACCGGGCCCGGTCTGCGGTTGATTCCGGCACGCGGCCCTGCCGTGCGCGGGGAACACAGGCCGCCCCGCCCCGGTGCAAGGGCCGGGAGCGCCCGCTGTAGACGATCTGCAGCAGCCGAAATCGGGCTGTCCTGGGTGCGGCCAGGCCGCCCGGCAAACGAGGGCACGCGCTGGAGGCAGCAAGCGACTCCCCTGGCGAAGCCACCGATGCACTGTGGCAACTGCGACCGCTCGGCGGCTTCGAGCTCAGCGACAGCCGCCAGCGCATCACCCGTTTGTCCAACCGCGCTGCAGTGACGCTGCTGGCCCGCTTGGCGCTGTGGCCCGACCGGGCCCATGTCCGAGGAGCGCTGGTCGAACAGTCGCAACACTGTGGCGCGAGTCGCAACTAATCTGGCGCCCAACGCGAACCTACAAACTCAAACGTCGATATTCGCCGCCCGCAAAGCATTCGACTCAATGAAATTCCGCCTCGGCTCCACCTCATCGCCCATCAGCATCGTGAACACCCGGTCGGCCTCGATCGCGTCGTCGATCTGCACTTTCAGCAGGCGGCGCACGGCCGGGTCCATCGTGGTCTCCCACAGCTGCATCGGGTTCATCTCGCCCAGACCTTTGTAGCGTTGACGACCCACGGCGTGTTCGGCCTGGGCGATCAGCCAGGCCATGGCGGCACGAAAGTCCAGCACCCGCTGCTCTTTGGCCCGCTCGCCCTCGCCGCGCCGCACGATGGCATCTGCGCCCAGCAGACCCTTGAAGGTCTGGCCGGCCAGGCTGAGGGCGGCGTAGTCGGCGCCGTGCACAAAGTCTTGGGTGATCACGCTACTCTTGATGTTGCCGTGCAGGCGGCGGCTGATGCGCAGCAGGTGCTTGTCGGTGCGGCTGTCGAACTGCGCCTCCACCGTGGCGTCGTGCAGTGCGGCTTGCAGGGTGATCGCGCTGGCCTCGGCGCTGGCGGCGCTGTCGAGGTCGAGCGTCAGGCCGTTGGTGATTGCGCGCAGGCCGTCCACGTCCATCCAGTTGCCCAGGCGGTTCATCACATGGGTGGCCACCACGTACTGGGTGGCCAGGGTCTCCAGCTCAGGGCCGGCAAGCGCCGCACGCGGCGGGGTGGCGGCGGTCACGCCCTCGGCATTGGTGCCGGTGCCGTCGGGCAGCACCGACGCACCGTCCAGCGCCACCTTGAGCAAGAACTTGTCCAGCTCCAGCCCGTCCTTGAGGTACTGCTCTTGCTTGCCGACCTTGACCTTGTAGAGCGGCGGCTGGGCGATGTAGATGTGGCCGCGCTCCACCAGCACCGGCATCTGGCGGTAGAAAAACGTCAGCAGCAGGGTGCGGATGTGCGCGCCGTCCACGTCGGCGTCGGTCATGATGATGATGCGGTGGTAGCGCAGCTTGTCGATGTTGAACTCTTCGCTGCCGATCGACGTGCCCAGCGCAGTGATCAGCGTGACGATCGAGTCGCTGCTCAGCAGTTTTTCGTAGCGCGCTTTTTCGACGTTCAAGATCTTGCCGCGCAGCGGCAGGATCGCCTGGAACTTGCGGTCGCGCCCTTGCTTGGCGCTGCCGCCGGCCGAGTCGCCCTCGACGATGTAGATCTCGCACAGCGAGGGGTCTTTTTCCTGGCAGTCGGCCAGCTTGCCGGGCAGGCCCATGCCGTCCAGCACACCTTTGCGGCGTGTCATCTCGCGGGCGCGCCGGGCCGCCTCACGGGCACGGGCGGCCTCGACGATCTTGCCGCAAATGATCTTGGCGTCCAGCGGGTTTTCTTGCAGCCAATCGGTCAGCAGTTTGCTGACGATCTCTTCGACCGGGCCGCGCACCTCGCTGGAGACCAGCTTGTCCTTGGTCTGGCTGCTGAACTTGGGCTCAGGCACCTTGATGCTGACGATGCAGGCCAGGCCTTCACGCATGTCGTCGCCGGCGATTTCGACCTTGGCCTTCTTGGCCATCTCGTTGTCGTCGAGGTATTTGTTGATCACCCGCGTCATCGCTGCGCGCAGACCGGTCAGGTGGGTGCCGCCGTCACGCTGCGGGATGTTGTTGGTGAAGCAGAGCACGTTTTCGCTGTAGCCGTCGTTCCACTGCATCGCCACTTCAACGCCGACGTTGGTGCCCTGGTCGCTGACCTTGTCACCGGCGGCGTGGAACACGTTCGGATGCAGCACCTTCTTGCCGGTGTTGATGAACTGCACAAAACCTTTGACGCCGCCGGCGAAGGCAAAGTCTTCTTCTTTGCCGTTGCGCTCGTCCACCAGCCGGATGCGCACGCCGTTGTTCAAGAAGCTCAGCTCGCGCAGGCGCTTAGCCAGCACGTCGTAGTGGAAGTCGATGTTCGAGAAGATGGTCTCGTCGGGCAAGAAGTGCACTTCGGTGCCGCGCTTCTCGGTGTCGCCGGTGATGCGCATCGGGCTGGTCTCGAAGCCGTCGCGCGTCTCCAGCAGCCGGTTTTGCGGCAGGCCCATCGCAAAGTCCAGCGCATGCACCTTGCCGTCGCGCCGCACGATCAGGCGCAGCCATTTGGAGAGCCCATTCACGCAGCTCACGCCCACGCCGTGCAGACCGCCCGAGACCTTGTAGCTGTTCTGGTTGAACTTGCCGCCCGCGTGCAACTCGGTCAGCGCAATCTCGGCCGCACTGCGCTTGGGCTCGTGCTTGTCGTCCATCTTCACGCCGGTGGGGATGCCACGGCCGTTGTCGATGACCGAGATCGAGTTGTCGCTGTGGATGGTGACGATGATGTCGTCGCAGTGCCCGGCGAGTGACTCGTCGATCGAGTTGTCCACCACCTCGAACACCAGGTGGTGCAGACCGGTGCCGTCGCTGGTGTCGCCGATGTACATGCCGGGGCGCTTGCGCACCGCCTCCAGGCCTTCCAGGATCTGGATGCTGCCCTCGCCGTAGGCGGCCGAGGCCTCAGACCCGGTCGAGACCACCAGGCCGTCGGCGGTGGGCACCTCGCGCTGGGTCACACCGCTGTTGCCCTTGGACGGGGCGCCCGCTAGGCTGGCCGGCTGGCCCTTGCTCGGGTCATGGGGCAGGGTGGGTTCGGTCATCAATCACTCGCTTTTGGGGGTTCTGGCGGTAGGCCCGGCGGCAAAACGGCCGGCCCTTAAAACGCTGAAGCGGGCACTGGGCCCGCTGCTGCCGTTTGCGTGTTGCGCGCTAGATGCGCATCGGCATCACCACGTACTTGAAACCGGTCTGCTCGGGCACGGTGATCAAGGCACTGGCATTGCCGTCCTGCAGCTCGATCTTGACCATGTCCTGGCTGATGTTGGACAGCGCCTCCATCAGGTAGGTGACGTTGAAGCCGACCTCGATCGAGTCGCCGGCGTAGTCGATCTCGATCTCTTCCTTGGCCTCTTCCTGCTCGGCGTTGCTGCTGGCAATGCGCAGCACACCCGGCTCGATGTTGACCCGCACGCCCTTGAACTTTTCGCTGGTCAGGATGGCGGCACGCTGTAGGCTCGACAACAACGCGGCCCGGCCCAGGATCACCGCGTTCTTGTGGTTCTTGGGGATCACCCGGTTGTAGTCGGGGAACTTGCCCTCGACCAGCTTGGTGGCGAACTCCATGCCCGAGAAGTTGAAGCGCGCCTGGTTACCGGCAAAGCGCATCTCGATGGCCGTGTCCTCGTCCTTGAGCAGGCGCTGCAGCTCCAGCACGGTCTTGCGCGGCAGGATCACCTCTTGCTTGGGCACCTCGGCCGCGAGTTGCGACTGCGCCAGGCCCAGGCGGTGACCGTCGGTGGCCACCAGGGTCAGCTGCTTGCCCTCGGCCACAAACAAGATGCCGTTGAGGTAGTAGCGGATGTCGTGCACCGCCATCGCAAAGTGCACCTGGTTGATCAGGGTCTTGAGCGTCTTTTGCGGCACCGAGAACACCGGGCCAAAATCCACCGCCTCGTTGACCAGCGGAAAGTCATCCGCCGGCAGCGTCTGCAGCGTGAAGCGGCTCTTGCCGCCGGTCAGCGTCAGCTTGTTCTGCGCTGCGGCCAGCGTCACCACCTGGTCGTTGGGCAGGCTGCGCAGGATGTCGATCAGCTTGCGCGCGCCCACCGTGGTGGCAAAGTTGCCCGCGTCGCCGCCCAGCGTGGCTTGGGTGCGCACCTGGATCTCGAGGTCGCTGGTGGTGAACTCGATCTCGTCCCCCGTTTTCTTCATCAGCACATTGGCCAGGATGGGCAAGGTGTGGCGGCGCTCAACGATGCCAGACACACTTTGCAGGGCTTCGAGCAGCTTTTGTTGCGGCGCTTTTAGAACAATCATCTCTTCCTCTTGACCTGGTGGTGTGGCGTCGTTGATGTCGGGTTGCGGATCGGGCTTTTTTGAACCGGTCTATTTTCACCTGTCTTGCCGGGGACTTGCGACGGGCTGAACCCTGTGCGGCGCGGGCCCGGACCGGCGATGTCAGCCCTTCAGGGTCTGTTCGAGCACATGCAGTTGCTGGTTGAGCTCACTGTCCTTGGTGCGGTCGCCGCCGATCTTGCGCACCGCATGCAGCACGGTGGTGTGGTCGCGCCCGCCAAACAGCTCGCCGATCTCGGGCAGGCTTTTTTGCGTCATCTCCTTGGCCAGGTACATCGCGATCTGGCGCGGCTTGGCAATGCTGGCCGGCCGCTTTTTGCTGTACATGTCGGCGATCTTGATCTTGTAGAAGTCGGCAACGGTCTTCTGGATGTTCTCGACGCCGATCTGCCGGTTCTGGATCGACAGCAGGTCTTTGAGCGCCTCGCGGGCCAGCGCGATGTTGATGTCCTTGTGCGAGAACCGGCTGTAGGCCAGCACCTTGCGCAACGCGCCTTCAAGCTCGCGCACATTGGCGCGCACGTTCTTGGCGACAAAAAACGCCACGTCCTCGGGCATTTCAGTGCCCTCGGCACGTGCCTTGGCGATCAGGATGGCCACCCGCATCTCGAGCTCAGGCGGCTCGATCGCCACCGTCAGCCCGGCCTCGAAACGGCTGGTCAGGCGGGTGTCGATGTCCACCAGCCCCTTGGGGTAGGTGTCGCTGGTCATGATGATGTGGGCGCGTTTGGCCAGCAGCGCCTCGAAGGCGTTGAAAAACTCCTCCTGGGTGCGGTCCTTGCCGGCAAAGAACTGCACATCGTCGATCAGCAGCAGGTCGAGGCTGTGGTACTTGGCCTTGAGCTCATCGAAGGTCTTGCGCTGGTAGTTCTTGACCACGTCGCTGATGAACTGCTCGGCGTGCAGGTACAGCACCCGGGCGTCGGGCCGGTCTTTGAGCAGCGCGTTGCCCACAGCGTGGATCAAATGCGTCTTGCCCAGGCCGACACCGCCGTAGATGAAAAGCGGGTTGTACATCACCCCCGGTGCGCCGGCCACATGCAGTGCAGCGGTGCGGGCCATCTGGTTGGCACGGCCGGCCACCAGGGTGTCGAAGGTGAGCGCGGTGTTGAGTTTGTGGCTGTTGGCCGAGGGCGGCAGGTGGTAGGCGGGGTTGGGGCCGGCGCTGCGTTGCAGGTTGTCGCCCAAGCCAACCGGGCTTGCCGGGTTGCCCGGCCGGCCTGCAACGCCGGCACCCGGAAACGCCGGTCGCACGCTGGTGCTGTGGCCCAGGGCATGGTCGTTGAGCAAGGCCGAGGCCCGCACCGGGGCATTGGCCGGCATCGGCCGCCCCGCTGGCGCCTGCTCGCGCGGCGCCAGTGACAACTCCAGGCGCACCGGTTTGCCTGCCAGCTCGCTCAGGATGGTCTCGATACGCTGGGCGTACTGCGACCGTATCCAATCGAGCTTGAACCGGTTGGGCACACGCACCTGCGCCACCGCGCCACCGGGGCCGCCATCGATGATGTCGGCCCCCGGCAGCGGCCGGATCCAGGTGTTGAATTGCTGTTCAGGCAGTTCGGTGGCGAGCAACTCGCAACCCCGCTGCCAGAGGTCTGTACCCATTGTGGACAAGTGGTTCTTTGAGCGGCCGCATTGTAGGCCCCGGGGGGTCGCCAGTCGAGGTTATCCACAGCCCTCCGCCCCCACCCCATCTGCCCGACAGGCTACGGCTCATGGTGCAGGTGTTTGACCGCAAAGGGAGTTTTTGCTCTAATCATGGGTTTCCCCGACGCGCGGGGCGGTTTCGGCTGAACACGCAAAAGCAAATCCCGAACACAAGCGCCGAACACAAGCGCCGAACACAAGCGTCAAACCCAAGCGTCGAACCCAAGCCTGGCCGCGGCGCTGGCAATACTGCGGCGCAGAGTGAACAGAGCAGCATCCAGAGCGCCTTTGGCTGGCATGCAACTCGCAGCCCAATACAGCTGCAGTTCACAAAAGCAATTCAGCAGCACTCAACACCTCAAGGACAACTACCATGAAGCGCACCTACCAGCCTTCCAAGACCCGCCGCGCCCGTACGCATGGCTTCCTCGTGCGCATGAAGACCCGGGGCGGTCGTGCGGTGATCGCCGCGCGCCGCGCCAAGGGCCGCAAGCGCCTCTCGCTGGTCTGAGCTCGAGCTGGCGGCGCGGGCTTCGGTAGTTCGCGCTTGCGCACCGCGCCCTCAGCCCAGGCCGACCCGCAGGGCCAGGCAACGGCCTCTCGGGTGACCGTCGGGCACATCCTGCGCTCGGCTGATTTCCAGTCTGTGCTCGCCACACCACCCCGTTCACGCAGTGCGCACTTCAGTGCGCACTACTTGTCTGCGGCCCCAAGCCTGGCGAAAAAGCCGGTCAAAAAAGCTGTTGCGCAAGAGTTATCCACAGGTGATGCACCGAGTTGCCCACCGCTTGTGGATGAATCGCTGCGCTTGCCCGGCACCGGGCGCTGGTTGGGGCTGGTGGTGCCCAAGCGCCACGCCCGCAGATCGGTCACCCGTAACCTGCTCAAGCGGCAGATGCGGGAGCTGATGCAGTGCCATGCCGCCAGCCTGGCACCCGGTTTGTGGGTGCTGCGGTTGAAGGCACCGTTTGACCGCAAGCTGTTCATCAGCCCCGCTTCAGACACGCTGCGCGCCACCGCCCACGACGAACTCGCGCTGTTGTTGCAGCATGCTGCGTTGCGGCGCTGAGCAAGACTGCGCTGTCGACCCTAGCCACCCCATGACCCACGGCGCCCATGTCTGGTAACCCCCTGCTTCTGCCGGATTGGCTGCAAGCGCTGCCGCAACGCTGTTTGACAGCCGCCGTGCGTGGCTACCGCTTTTTTCTCAAGCCCTGGCTGGGCAATGCCTGCCGGTTCGAGCCCACATGCTCGGCCTATGCACTCGACGCGTTGCACCAGCATGGCGCGGCTGCCGGCAGCTATCTTGCGGTGCGGCGCATCTTGCGCTGCAACCCGCTGTGCGCAGGCGGTTGCGACCCCGTACCCGCCACCGTGCCGCCCCTTTTCACCCGTTTGCCCTTTTCGAAGACCCGCCCATGACCGACATGCGCCGCACCATCCTCTGGGTGGTGTTTTCCGTCTCGCTGTTCTTGTTGTGGGATGCCTGGAACAAACACAACGGCGGCACCTCGATGTTCGCGCCCAAGCCGCCGGTTGTGGCTGCAGCAGGGGCCGCTCCGGCTCCGGCTGGCAGCAACACGGCAACGCCGGGTGCTGCCCAGGCCACAGCGGGCCTGCCAACCGTTGCGGCGCCAGTGGCGAGCGAGCAGGTCACGGTCAATACCGACGTGATCCGCGCCACACTCGACAGCAAGGGCGGTGACCTGGTGCGGCTGGAGTTGCTCAAGCACTCCGAACTGGGCGATGCCACCAAGCATGTCGTGCTGTTTGACCACACGGACAAGCGCGTCTACCTGGCCCAGACCGGGGCTTACAGCGCCAACGGCGGCCCGGCCCTGCCCAACCATCTCACCGTCATGACCTTGCTGCCCGGCGAGCGCAGCCTGAAAGAGGGCGACAAGACGCTGAGCCTGAGCTTTGAGTCTCCCGAGGTCGGGGGTATCAAGCTGAGCAAGACCTACACCTTCACCCGCGGCCTGTACACCGTGAGCGTGAGTCATGTGCTTAAAAACGTCTCGGGCGCTCCGATCTCGCCCAAGCTCTACCTGCAACTGGCGCGTGATGGGCATGTTGAGGGCAACACCAGCTTCTTGAGCGCACCCACCGCCTACACCGGGCCGGCGATGTACACCGACTCCGGCAAGTTCAAGAAGGTCGAGTTCGCCGACATCGACAAAGCCGCCAAGAACAGGTCGGTGGTTGACCACGACAAGACCGCCGACAACGGCTGGGTGGCAATGATTCAGCACTACTTTGCCTCGACCTGGATCGTTGCCGACAAGGCGCCGCGCGAGTTCAGCTTCGAGCGCATCGAGGGTGATCCGAGCAACTTCAACCAGCCGCTGTACCGCACGGCGATGGTGTTTCCGCTCGGCGAGCTGGCGCCGGGTGCCGAGCGCAAGCTGGATGCCGTGCTCTTTGCCGGGCCGCAAGAAGGCAAGACGCTTGAGTCGCTGGCCCCCGGGCTGGACCTGGTCAAGGACTACGGCTGGCTCACCATCCTGGCCAAGCCGCTCTACTGGCTGCTCGACCAATTGCACAGCCTGCTCGGCAACTGGGGTTGGGCCATCGTGGTGCTGGTGGTGCTGCTGAAAATTGCGTTCTACGGGCTCAACGCCCACGCCTACAAGTCGATGGCCAAGATGAAGGCCATCAACCCCAAGGTGATGGACATGCGTGAACGCTACAAGGACAAGCCACAGCAGATGCAGCAGGAGATGATGCGCATCTACCGCGAAGAAAAGGTCAACCCGCTGGGCGGCTGCCTGCCGATCTTCGTGCAGATGCCGTTCTTCATCGCGCTGTACTCGGTGTTGCTGTCGACCGTGGAAATGCGCAACGCGCCGTGGATCGGCTGGATCCATGACCTCTCGACCCAGGACCCGCTCTACATCCTGCCGCTGCTGATGACCGCGTCGACGATGTTCCAGACCTGGCTGAACCCCACCCCGCCCGATCCGGTGCAGGCCAAGATGATGTGGATCATGCCGCTGGTCTTCAGCGTGATGTTCTTTGTCTTCCCGGCCGGCCTGGTGCTGTACTGGCTGACCAACAACGTGCTGGGCATCGCGCAGCAGTGGTACATCAACCGCAAGCTCGGCGTCAAATAGCTGACTGACCTGCGCAACGGATAAACCTGCTCACAACCGGTTCGGTCCCGGGCCGTGACAGTCATCACAGCTGCGTAGGCCTCTCCCCCCGTTCAGGGATTGACGCCAGCGGCCAACGGCCGATGATCGGTATGACGGTGCTGCCTGGTTGATTCAGGCGACGCCGGCACCCATACCGATCAATGCGGGGAACCCCGGCACCGCCCAGTGCCGGCTCTGGAGCGTTCACCACGGGGGGCTCACGCGAGCTGCCCGGCGCTCCACCCCGCGCCATACATCCGCCGGGCGACGGGCCGCGCACCGCTGCACGGCCCGTCGCCGACAATCCGCCGGGTGTCTCTGCACCATCAACTCGACCCGATCGCCGCCATCGCCACCGCCTCGGGGCGCGGCGCGGTGGGCATCATTCGGGTGTCAGGCAAAGGCCTGGCAGCATTGGCAAACGCGCTGTGTGGCCGCGCCTTGCCACCGCGCCAGGCCTGCTACGGCCCGTTCAAGGACGCCGAAGGCCAAGCCATAGACAAGGGTCTGGCGCTGTGGTTTCCGGCGCCGCACTCCTACACCGGCGAGGACGTGCTGGAGCTGCAGGCGCACGGCGGCACGGTGGTCTTGCAGCTGCTGCTGGCGCGTTGCCTGAGCGCTGCTGCCGAGACGGACCCGGCCACTGGCCAGCCCCGGCTGCCCGGCCTGCGGCTGGCGCAACCCGGCGAATTCACCCAACGCGCCTTCTTGAACGACAAGCTCGACCTAGCCCAGGCCGAGGCGGTGGCCGACCTGATCGACGCCAGCACGGAGGCAGCAGCCCGCTCGGCCGGGCGCTCGCTCTCGGGCGCGTTTTCGCACGAGATCGAGGCCTTGCGCCAACGTACCGTGCGGCTGCGCCTGCTGGTCGAGGCCACGCTCGACTTCCCGGAGGAAGAGATCGACTTTCTGCAGCAGGCCGACGCCCACGGTCAGCTCGACGCCATCATCGGCGCGCTAGCCGGTGTGATGGCCACGGCCCGCCAGGGTGCGCTGCTGCGTGAGGGCCTGCAAGTGGTGTTGGCCGGCCAGCCCAACGTGGGCAAGAGCTCGCTGCTGAACGCGTTGGCCGGCGCCGAACTGGCCATCGTCACCGCCATCCCCGGTACCACCCGTGACAAGGTCAGCGAGACGATCCAGATCGAGGGTGTGCCGCTGCACGTGATCGACACCGCCGGCCTGCGCGGCGAGCACGAGGCGGCCGACGAGGTCGAGCGCATCGGCATGGCGCGCAGCTGGGTCGCCATCGCCGAGGCCGACACGGTGATCTTTCTGCACGACCTGACCCGTCGCGGCCAGCCTGACTACGAAGCCGCTGAAGCGCTGATTGCCCAGCGGCTGGCAGCCGAGGGGCTGGGCGGCACACGTGTCGTCAACGTGCACAACAAGGCCGACGCACCCGGCATCGCGCCAGGCGCCGCCATAGCGCCGGGCCACCTGGCCAGCGGCGACATCGTGGTGTCAGCCCGCACCGGCACCGGCCTCGGTGCGTTGCGCCAAGCCCTGCTGCAGCGTGCGGGCTGGCAGGCCCATGCTGAGGGCGTGTTCATCGCACGCAAACGCCACCTGTTGGCCCTGCAACGCAGCGCCGTGCACCTGCAAGCTGCCCGCGCACAGGCGGCCGTGGGCGATGCCGCACTGGATTTGTTTGCCGAAGAACTGCGTCTGGCACACCAGGCCCTGGGCGAGATCACGGGCGCCTTCACGGCCGATGATTTGCTGGGCGAGATTTTTGGCAATTTCTGCATCGGCAAGTAGCGTGCGACCCGCGACACCAGGCCCGATTCAGGCGCCAGCACCGCAGCCGCCGTCAAGGCACAAACATGTGCACAACTGACTGGCAACTGCCCACTTGTCCACAGGCCAGCGGCCATCGGCAAACTTGTTGTCGGTCATCCGCCAGGCTCCGGACCCTCCATGCACAGCGTTCGGCAGCATCCAAGTCCCTGAATTGAGGGCAGAAATCGGGCTTGTTCACAGCTTCACCCGCCCTCTACTACGACTACCAAGTTAAAGGAAGACCCAACCATCAACCAAAGTCCAGCCCAAAAAAATTTGAGCGTCCAGGGTCTTTTGCCGGACGGCCCACCCCAAAAGGCAACCCCAGCGGCTGCATGTCGCAAAGTGCACAAGGCTGAGCATTCGTTGGCTTTGCAGACCCCTTTTCGCCGCAGACCGCTCTGGACTTGGGCCTAAAATAATCTGCAAGTTCTGTGCCGCCTGATGTTTACCCTGAACACCCTCCCCGTCCTCCAGCGCTGGCCGCTGTTGCTGCTGCTGTGTGTCAGCACGGCGCCACTGCAGGCTGAAAAAGCCGACCGCAGCAAGTCGATGACGCTGGAGTCTGACCAGCCCTGCACCGTCAACCTGCAAAAGCAGACCAGCGTGTGCAGCGGCAATGTGGTGATCAGCCAGGGCACGCTGTTGATCCGGGCCGACCGGCTGGAGCTTCGTGAGACCCCGGAAGGCTACCAACTCGCCCAGGCCAGCGGCACAGCGGCCAAGCCTGCAACTTACCGCCAGAAGCGCGACGGCGTGGACGAGACCGTCGAGGGACTGGCCCAGCGCATCGACTACGACAGCCGTGCCGGCACGCTGCGCTTTGATGGCGCGGCCCAGGTTCGCCGGCTGCAGGGTGCAGCCGTGGCCGACGAGATCTCGGGCGGCCTGATCGTCTGGGACAGCGTGGCCGAGACCTTCAACGTGCGCGGTGGCGCCGTCTCTGCGGCCAACCCGAGCGGCCGGGTGCGGGCCATCATCGCGCCCCGGGCGCCGGCCGATGCAGCGTCTTCCGCTACCAACCCGGCTGTCAACCCGGCTGTCAACCCGGCCTCCAGCCTGCGTACCTCGCCCACTCTGGGCAACCGGCAGTGACGCGGGTGTTCCAGACGCCACATCAGCCTGGCAGCGCTGCAGCCAGCAGCGCGGCGGCAAGAGGCCTCGAGGTCAGCGGCCTGCAAAAGCACTACGGCTCGCGCCAGGTCGTCAAAGACGTGCACCTGGCCGTGGGGGCGGGTGAGGTGGTTGGCTTGCTGGGCCCCAACGGTGCGGGCAAGACCACCACGTTTTACATGGTGGTGGGCTTGGTGCGG
>JANYKR010000221.1 GCA_025358155.1 Betaproteobacteria bacterium | reverse complement strand
CAAGCGACTGCGCGAGGCAGGCGTTGATGGCCGGGCGAACAACCCAGTCAGGCTGGCAGCAAGCCGCAGCCCGGTGACAACTCTCCGTAAACGCCAGCAGCCTCTGCCGACGAGATGCGGACGCTGCTGAATCTCCAGTTTATGCCGTGGCGCTGCAACCCGAGCTTGCGGCCACCGCCACTGTCAATCTGGCGCGCCGGGTGGTGCCCGACAGTGCAATCCCTGCGACCAGCATCGGCCAGGTCGATGGCTCCGGACCGCTGGAGGCTGACCCGTAATTGAAGCCGCTCGCCCGCAAGGTGCTGGCAGCAGGCGTGAGCGCATCCAGGTTCACGATAAAGGTGTGGGCGCAGTCGGCAACTGCAGTCTGGTACGCGGGGTTGAGGTTGCCCACGTAAGCGCGCGTATCCAGACTGATGTCGATGCGGATACCGTGGTGGCTGTTGGCCGGCGGGACCACGATGCTGGCGTTGATGCCAAAGATCGGTGGCGTGGCATCACTGGAGTTGTACAGGATGGCCGCGAAGACATCGCCGGTCTCGTTGTCACGGAACTCGTAGCGGACACAACCCTTGGGCCGTGTAGCCAGGGTACGGGCCGAACCCCTGATTGGAGCGTGGCTGCCGCTGAGGATCATCATCAACTTGTAGGCCTTGAAGCCGACCTAGCCGGAATTGCCAAGGCTTGATGCAGTCGATGAATTCGCGGCTCGCGTGAGATTGCGGCGCGCCCCCACCAGTGGCGACTTCATGGGCGTCCGAATACGACTGCTGGTTGCCAAAACCTGGATCGACCTTGCCATTGGCGTAACACCCGTCGCTGCCCGAGTCTGACAAACTCTTGCTCAAGCTCGGGGCAGCAGCGCAAGAGACAGGCCCCGCCGGGCTCGGCGGATCGCCTTTCAACCCCGGCCCGACGACAAATATCGGGCGATGTAGCGCTGGCGTGAACGTGGCAAGCTCGCGCCGGTCAGCAAGACATCACCCTGGCTTCAGGCGGCCGCTTCACCGCGCTCAAGGGGATTGACGGCGGTTCGGAGGGGGTCGCCCCCGGCGGCATTGCCTGGTGCCGCCCGCTGTCGCCCGCCGTCGCCCGGTAACGTTCGGCGCTACCCACCAACGCCGTGCCCGCGTCAATCGCGTAGATTCGCGGTATGCAGACACTTCGGCACTGGACCCTGGGCGCCAAACTCTCCTTGGTCGCCACACCTTTTTTGTTGATTGGCCTGCTGTCCATCGGGGTGCTGGTATGGATGTCGTTGCAGCTCGAAGGGGGCGCGGCATCGGTCAACGAGGCTGGTCGTATGCGGATGCAGGCTTACCGAATGGTTTTGTCGGTCGGCGCGGCAGACCAGGTGGCCTTGACGAAGCAAGTGGCTGAATTCGACCGCAGCCTGGCCTTGTTGCGCGACGGCGATCCCGAGCGGCCGCTGTTCGTGCCCTGGGACGACACCGTCCGCCAGCGGTTTTCCACGGTCGAGCAGGACTGGCTGCGGTTTCGGGGTCGAGTCGCAGCGCCGCAGCCGGCCGCCGCTGCCGCAGCCGCTGCACTCGGCCGGGAGGCCGCAGCCTTTGCCGGTCACATCGACGACCTGGTGGCGGGCATCGAGAACCATCTCTCGCGCTGGACCTCGTTGATGCACCTGCTGCAGATCGCGCTGATGGCGCTCGCCATCGTGGGTGCGGCGATCCTGCTCTACACCGGCTATTTGTTTGTGCTGGAGCCGATGGGCGCGTTGCAGCAGGCGATCCAGCGTATTCAGCGCGGTGACCTGGGCGCGCGCGTCGATTGCGCGACCACCGATGAGTTTGGCACCCTGGCCGCCGGCTTCAACGACATGGCCAGCCAGCTGCAGTCGATGTACCGCAGCCTGGAAGACCGGGTGCGCGAAAAGACCGCCCAGCTGGAGGAGAAGCACGAGCGCCTGGAAAGCCTGTACGAGGTGACGAACCTGGTGACCAAGGCGCTCACGCTGGACGAGTTGGCCACCGGGTTCACCCAACGCATTGCCCGCATCGCGCGCGCCGATGGCGTGGCACTGCGCTGGTCGGACGAGACCAACCGGCGCTACGTGATGCTGGCCTCGCAGGGCTTGCCCGACAGCATGCTGGAGGCTGAGCACTGCCTGGTCGCTGGCGACTGCCATTGCGGCTCGCCGCTGGCGCCACCTGGCCCACGGGTGATCCCGATCCGGGCGATGCAGCCAGCCCGCATGGGGCATTGTGCCCAGGCCGGATTCGAAACCGTGGTCTCGGTGCCGATCCGCCTGCATGACCGGCTGATGGGCGAGGTGGACCTGTTTTTCCACGCCCAGATCGACATCTCGCCGGCCGAGCGGTCCTTGCTCGACGCCATGACGGTGCAGCTCGCCGGCGCAATGGAGAACCTGCGGCTCAATGCCTTGGGTTTGGAGGCGGCGGTGTCGCAGGAGCGCAGCTTTCTTGCGCGCGAGTTGCATGACTGCATTGCCCAGTCGCTGGCCTTCTTGAAGATCCAGGTACAGCTGATGCGCGACGCAATTGCCCAGCATGACGCCCCGCAGGTGGATCATGTGCTGGGCGAGATCGACTTGGGCGTGCGGGAGTGCTACGGCGATGTGCGCGAGTTGCTGATGCACTTTCGCACCCGCACCAATGCCGAGGATATCGAGCCCGCGCTGATGACCACGCTGCGCAAGTTCGAGCACCAGACCGGCTTGAAGGCCAGCCTGAGCATGGGCGCACACGGCTTGCCCTTGCCGCCTGACGTTCAGATCCAGGTCTTGCACATCGTGCAGGAGGCGCTTTCCAACGTGCGCAAGCATGCCCGGGCC
>JANYKR010000068.1 GCA_025358155.1 Betaproteobacteria bacterium | reverse complement strand
GCCATCAGCATCAGCCGGCAGGGCGCCTACTGGCGGTTTGACTTCGATGGCTCGGCGTTCTTGCACCACATGGTGCGCAACCTGATGGGCTGTCTGCTGCGGGTTGGCAGTGGGCGCGAGCACCCGGACTGGCTGCTGACGGTGCTTGCGGCCCGCCGCCGCGACGCCGCGGCGCCCACCTTCAACGCGGACGGGCTGTACTTTGTCGGGCCGTACTACGATGCTGCACTGGGACTGCCCGAGCACACACCGGCGATGGACTGGCTGCCCTGAGCGATCCTGTCCGATGCTGCCTGCGCATTGACGACCGCCGCCCACCCTTGCCAAGCTACTGCCATGACCGCCCGCACCCGTATCAAGATCTGCGGCCTGACCCGCGAGGCCGACCTGGACGCCGCCGTCGAGGCCGGTGCCGATGCGATTGGTTTTGTGCTGTACCCCAGCAGCCCGCGTGCAGTCAGCGTGGCGCGCGCCGCCGAACTGGCGCGTCGGCTGCCACCGTTCGTGCTGCCGGTGTGCCTGTTTGTCAACGCCGAGCCGGGCCTGATCGCTGCCGCCGTGCAAGCCATCCCCAGCACGATGCTGCAGTTCCACGGCGACGAGTCGCCCGACTGGTGTGAAGCCCAGTTTCAGGCCAGCGGCCGGCCCTACCTGCGGGCAGCCCGCATGGCGCCCGGCTTGGTTTTGATAGACTTTGCCGCTGCGCATGCAAGCGCTGCCGGCATCCTGCTCGACACCCATGTCGAGGGCTACGGCGGCGGTGGAAAGGTCTTCGATTGGTCACTCGTGCCACGCCACGTGCCCCGTCCAGTCGTTTTGTCTGGTGGGTTGAGTCCTGCAAACGTGGTCGATGGGATCACGCACGTCCGGCCTTGGGCCGTTGACGTGAGTTCGGGCGTTGAAGTCGCCAAGGGCCTGAAGGACGCGGCGCTGATGCGCCAGTTCTGCGAGGCCGTGCGCGAAGCCGACGCCTTGATCGTCGACGCTGTGCGCTAGCGCCGCACAACCCGCCACACCCCCGCTTCTTGACCGACCGCGCGCCGCCCCCGATACGGGCAGCGCCGACCACAGGACACCCACCATGTTCGATTACCAACAACCCGATGCCCGTGGGCATTTCGGGCCATACGGCGGCACCTTTGTTGCCGAAACCCTGGTCCATGCGCTCGACGAGCTCAAGGCCGCCTATGCCCACTACAGCCAGGACGCCGAGTTCATGGCCGAGTACCGGCATGAGCTGGCGCACTTTGTCGGCCGGCCCAGCCCGGTCTACCACGCCGACCGCATCAGCCGCGAGATTGGCGGCGCACAAATCCACCTCAAGCGCGAAGACCTCAACCACACCGGCGCGCACAAGATCAACAACACCATTGGCCAGGCCTTGCTGGCCAAGCGCATGGGCAAGCCGCGGGTGATCGCCGAGACCGGTGCCGGCCAGCACGGTGTGGCCACCGCCACCATCTGTGCCCGCTACGGCATGGAGTGCGTGGTTTACATGGGCAGCGAGGACGTCAAGCGCCAATCGCCCAACGTCTACCGCATGCACCTGCTGGGCGCGCGGGTGGTACCGGTGGAGTCCGGCAGCAAGACCCTGAAGGACGCACTGAACGAGGCGCTGCGCGATTGGGTCACCAACGTCGAAAACACCTTCTACATCATCGGCACGGTGGCAGGTCCACACCCGTATCCGACGATGGTTCGGGACTTTCAGCGGGTGATCGGTGACGAATGCCTGGTGCAAATGCCCGCACAGATCGGCCGGCTGGGGGGGCGGGTGGATGCCCAGCCTGACGCGGTGATTGCCTGCGTTGGCGGCGGCAGCAACGCGATGGGCATTTTCTATCCCTACATCCCTCACGAGAACGTGCGCCTGATCGGGGTGGAAGCTGCCGGTCTGGGGCAAGACAGCGGCAAGCACTCGATGAGCTTGATCAAAGGATCACCCGGTGTGCTGCACGGCAACCGAACCTACTTGCTGCAAGACGACAACGGCCAGATCACCGAGACCCACTCGATCTCCGCAGGGCTGGACTACCCGGGCGTGGGCCCCGAACACGCGTTCTTGAAGGACATCGGCCGGGCCGAGTACGTGGGCATCACCGACGAGGAGGCGCTGGCGGCCTTCCACCGGCTGTGCCGCACCGAGGGCATCATTCCGGCGCTGGAATCCAGCCACGCCGTGGCCTATGCAATGAAGCTGGCTGCCACGATGCGGCCCGACCAGCACCTGCTGGTCAACCTGAGCGGGCGCGGCGACAAGGACATCGGCACCGTGGCCGACCTGTCGGGCGCCGAATTCTTTTGCCGGCCGTCCTGCAAGGGGCAGGCGGTCAAGGGTGGTGTGCAGACTGTGGAGTTTTCGCGATGAGCCGGATTGCAGCCACCCTGAGCGCGCTCCAGGCCCAGGGCCGCAAGGCCCTGATTCCCTACATCGCAGCCGGTGACCCGTTTGCCGATGCCACGGTCGAGATCATGCTGGCGCTGGCCGAGGGCGGCGCCGACATCATTGAGCTGGGGGTGCCGTTTTCTGACCCGATGGCCGACGGCCCGGTGATCGCCCAAGCCAGCGAGCGGGCTTTGACCCGAGGCATCGGCCTGACGCAGGTGCTGGGCTACGTGAGAGGCTTTCGCGCTGCCAACACCGCCACGCCGGTGGTGCTGATGGGCTACGCCAACCCGGTCGAGCGCTATGACCAGAAGCACGGCGCGGGCGCCTTTATCCAGGATGCGGCCGCCGCGGGCGTCGACGGCCTGCTGGTGGTCGACTACCCACCCGAAGAGTGCGAGGTCTTTGCAGCGGACCTGAAGGCAGCCGGGCTCGATTTGATCTTCTTGCTGGCCCCCACCTCGACCGAAGCCCGCATCAAGGAGGTTGGCCGCATCGCCACCGGCTACGTCTACTACGTTTCGCTCAAGGGTGTGACCGGCGCCGGCCACCTCGACACCGGCGCGGTGGCCGAGGCCGTCCCACGGATTCGGGTCCATGTCAAGGTGCCGGTTGGGGTAGGCTTCGGGATTCGTGACGCAGTGACCGCGCAGGCGGTGGCCCTGGTGTCGGATGCGGTGGTGATCGGGTCGCGGCTGGTGCAAATTCTGCAGGCCGAGCCCCGCGAGACCGTCGCCGCCGCCGGGCAGGCGTTCATGGCTGAAATCCGCAGCGCGCTCGACGCGCTGTCAATCCAGACTGGAGAGCACCGATGAGCTGGCTTGAAAAACTGCTGCCGCCCAAGATGCAGCAAACCGACCCCACCGAGCGCCGCTCGGTGCCGGAAGGCCTGTGGGTCAAATGCCCGGCCTGCGAGACGGTGCTCTACAACAACGATCTGGCCAAAAACGTCAACGTCTGCCCCAAGTGCAGCCACCACCACCGCATTGGCGCGCGGGCCCGGCTCGATGCGTTTCTCGATGCCGAAGGCCGCTACGAGATCGGTCAGGAGGTGGTGCCGGTCGATCCGCTCAAGTTCAAGGACAGCCGCAGGTACACCGAGCGACTCAAAGACGCGCTCGAGTCCACCGGCGAGACCGACGCTCTGGTGGTCATTGGCGGTGCGGTGATGAGCGTGCCCCTGGTGGTGGCCTGCTTCGAGTTCGACTTCATGGGCGGCTCGATGGGCTCGGTGGTCGGTGAGCGTTTTGTGCGCGGGGTGGAGTCGGCCGTCGAACAGAAGATGCCGTTTGTGTGCTTCACCGCCACCGGCGGCGCCCGTATGCAAGAGGGCCTGTTCAGCCTGTTCCAGATGGCCAAGACCAATGCCGCGCTGACCCGGCTGGCCAAAGCGAGGCTGCCCTACATCAGCGTGCTGTGTGACCCGACCATGGGCGGGGTGTCGGCCAGTTTTGCGTTTGTGGGTGACGTGGTAATTGCCGAACCCAAGGCGCTGGTCGGCTTTGCCGGGCCACGGGTGATCGAGAACACGGTGCGCGAGAAGCTGCCCGACGGCTTCCAGCGGGCCGAGTTCTTGTTGAGCAAGGGCGCGGTGGACCAGATCGTTGACCGGCGTCAGTTGCGCAGCAGCATTGCCAGCATGCTGGCAATGCTGCAGCGGCAAAGCGCCGACGCGGTGGCCTGAGGGTTTGAGCCGCAGGCGGCCCACGCTCCTTGCCTCCGACCGGGCCCTCGCGGGCCCGCTTTTGCTTGGCCCTTCACTACCAACACCCCCGGTCGCTACCGATGACGCATCCCACCACCCTGGCCGGCTGGCTTGCCCACTGCGAGCACTTGCATCCCGTGACCATCGACATGACGCTGGACCGGGTGGCGGCAGTGCACGCCCGGCTGGCCTTGCGGTTCACCGTGCCGGTGGTCAGCGTGGCCGGCACCAATGGCAAGGGCTCGTCTTGCGCCATGCTGGAGGCGATTGCGCTGCAGGCTGGCTACCGCGTCGGCCTCTACATCAAGCCGCACCTGGTGCATTTTGAAGAGCGCTGCCGCATCAACGGCGACCTGGCCACCGCCGAGTCCTTGCTGCCGCACTTTGCGGCGGTCGAGGCGGCACGCGGCGAGATCACGCTGACCTGGTTCGAGTTCACCACGCTGGCGGTCATGCGGGCGCTTGCCGCGGCGCCGCTGGACCTGGTGATCCTGGAGGTGGGCATGGGCGGCCGGCTCGACGCTGTCAACACGGTGGACGCCGACTGCGCACTGATCACCTGCATCGCGCTCGACCATACCGAGTACCTGGGTGACACCCGCGAGGCCATCGGGCGCGAGAAAGCCGGCATCATGCGGCCCGGCCGTCCGGTGGTGGTCAGCGACCCCGAGCCACCGGCCAGCCTGCAAGCCCGCGCCGATGCGCTGGGCGCCGACTTGTGGCAGCTGGGCCGCGACTTCAACTTTCAGGGTGACAAACAGCAGTGGGCCTGGCGCGGCCGACACCAGCGCTTCAACAGCCTGGCTTACCCGGCGCTGCGGGGCGCCAACCAGTTGCTCAACGCAGCCGGTGTGCTGGCGGTGTTCGAGGCGCTGCGCGAGCAACTGCCGATCAACGCCCAGGCGGTGCGCAATGGCCTGGCAATGGTCGAACTGCCCGGCCGTTTCCAGATCATCCCGGGCCAGCCGACCCTGGTGCTGGACGTGGCGCACAACCCGCAATCGGTGGCCGCGCTGGCCAACAACCTCGACCAGATGGGTTATTTTCCAGTGACCCACGCCGTGTTGGGTGCGATGCGCGACAAGGACCTGGCCGGCCTGTTGGCGCACTTGGTGCCGCTGGTGGACCACTGGTACCTCAGCGATCTGCCGCCCGCTCGGGCGGCCTCTGCTGGTGAGCTGGAAACTGCCGTACTTGCAGCGGTACAGGCAGCCGCAGGGGCAGGAGCACAAGCGCCCAGCGCCGGCCGCCGCACCCCCACCAGCCGGCACGCCAGCCCCGACGCCGCCCTGCGCGCGGCAGCGGCAGCGGCAGACCCGGCTGATAGAATTGTCGTCTTTGGTTCGTTCTACACCGTAGGTGGCGTGCTTGAACACGGCCTGCCCCGCTTGTCGGCGCCGCACCTGGGCCCCTAGCCGGGCCTGTCCCGGCGGTGCGGTCTGCGGCGGCTCGGCCCACCCCGTCCGCCACCGTGCTGCCCGCCCGGCCGCCCGCACCACAACCCCTCACGGCTTCGGCCCCAACCCACGCCAGTCACCCCCGCATGGGTCTGTTGTCCTACTTCAAACCGCGCGGCGAGCCGTCCGCTGAGCCGCCAAGCCCCGCTGCCGCCCCGGTCGAGCCCGACGCGGTTGCAGCCGCCCGCAGCCGTGCCTGGCGGCGCTTGATCGGTGCCAGCGTGTTGCTGGGTGTCGGCGTGATCGGTTTCCCGCTGTTGTTCGAGACCCAGCCCCGCCCGGTGCCGGTGAACATCCCGATCGAGATCCCGCGCAAGGAGGGTGCGGCGCCGCTGGTGTTGGCGCCCGTCGCGCCAGCAGCGCCCGCATCGGTGACACCGCCCGGTGCCACACCAGCCCCGGCCCCCCAGCGTGCGGCCACGCCACCCGAGCGGGCGGGCACCGAAATCATCGAGCGCGCAGCTGACCAGGGCCGCGAATTGCCGGTGGCAGCCGCAACAGCAACACCTCCGGCAACCCCAACAGCAACACCCGCTGTGCCTTCGCCCCAGCCTCCGCCCAAGCCCGCGCTGGCCGCCAAACCGCCGGTTGCGGTGCCGTCCAGAGCCGCGTCGCCGGCAGGCGCCGCTGCCACGCCGCCCAAGCCCGCTGACGATGGCGCCCGCGCCCGGGCTTTGCTCGATGGCCAGTCCAGCGCGCCGGCGTCTCGGGTGGTGGTGCAGGTCGGCGCCTATGCCGATGCCACCAAACTGGCCGAAGCGCGCCAGAAGCTGGAGGCGCTGGGGCTCAAGACCTACACCCAGGTGGTGGAGACCGACGGCGCCAAACGCACCCGGGTGCGGGTCGGGCCTTTTGCCAACCGCGCCGAGGCCGACAAAGCGGCTGCACGCATCAAGGCCGCCGGCCTGCCGGTGGCCATCCTGACGCTGTGAGCACGCCCGCCCGATGAGCGCCCTCAACGAGCTCGGCTGGGTCGATCTGACCCTGCTGGGGCTGCTGGCGTTGTCGGTGTTGGCGGGCCTGGCGCGGGGCTTGGTGTTCGAGCTGATGTCCCTGATCGGCTGGCTGGTGGCCTACAGCGTGGCGCAGCTTTATTCACCCCGGTTGGCGGTTTTTTCGCCGATCGGTGCGCCGGGCTCGGCGCTGCAACAGGGCCTGGCTTTTGTGCTGACTTTCCTGGCCGTGCTGGTCGCCTGGTCGCTGCTGGCCCGGGGGGTGCGCATGGGCTTGCATGCCACGCCGCTGACCTTGATCGACCGGCTGTTGGGCGCTGGCTTTGGCTTGCTGCGTGGCGCGGTGCTTCTGTTGGTGGTGGCAACCGCGGTGGCTTACACCCCAGCCCGACGCTCAAGCGCCTGGCAGGATTCGCATGCGGCGGCCGGCCTGAGCCAGGTCTTGGCCGGACTGAAACCTTATTTGCCGGCCGAGGTGGTTCGCCACCTGCCGGTCTGACGGGCTGCAGCACGCTGCGCGGCCCGGCCTTTCTCTGACATTTCAGCCCTTCAGGATCCCTCCACCATGTGCGGCATCGTTGGTTTGATCTCCAAAGCGCCCGTCAACCAGCTGATCTATGACGCGCTGCTGCTGCTGCAGCACCGTGGTCAGGACGCTGCCGGCATCGTCACGATGCAGGGCACGCAGTGCTTCATGCACAAGGCCCGTGGCATGGTGAAGGACGTGTTCCGCACCCGCAACATGCGTGCGCTGCCCGGCAACGTGGGGCTGGGCCAGGTGCGCTACCCGACCGCCGGCAACGCCTTCAACGAGGAAGAAGCCCAGCCGTTCTACGTCAACGCGCCCTACGGCATCGTGCTGGTGCATAACGGCAACCTGACCAACGCACCCGCGCTGAAAAAAGAGCTGTTCGATGTCGATCACCGCCACATCAACACCGGCAGCGACACCGAGGTGCTGATCAATGTGCTGGCGCATGAGATGGCGCTGGCCGGGCGCGGCGTGCCGCTGACGCCCGAGCTGATTTTTCGCGCCGTGAGTGCGGTGCACAAGCGCATCCGTGGCTCGTACGCCGTGATCGCGCTGATCGCCGGCTACGGCCTGCTGGCGTTCCGTGACCCGTACGGCATCCGCCCCTTGGTGTACGGCGTGGCCGACCTGCCGGCGTCCGAGGGTGGCGGCACCGAGGTGATGCTGGCCAGCGAGACCGTGGCGCTCGAAGGTACTGGCCACAAGGTGGTGCGCGATGTGGCGCCTGGCGAGGCGATCTTCATCGACATGGCCGGCCAGCTTCACGCCCGGCAATGCGCTGAAAAGCCATCGCTGCATCCGTGCATGTTCGAGTACGTCTACCTGGCGCGGCCCGATTCGGTGATCGACGGCATCTCGGTCTACCAGGCGCGCTTGAACCTGGGCGAGAGCCTGGCGCAGCGGGTGATCAACACCATGCCGCCGTCCGATATCGACGTCGTGATCCCGATACCCGAGTTGAGCCGACCGTCGGCGATGCAACTCGCCCAGAAGATCGGCAAGCCCTACCGCGAAGGCTTCGTGAAGAACCGCTACGTCGGTCGCACCTTCATCATGCCGGGCCAGCAGGCGCGCAAAAAGAGCGTGCGCCAGAAGCTCAACGCCATCGTGCAAGAGTTTGCCGGCCGCAACGTGCTGTTGGTGGACGACTCGATCGTGCGCGGCACCACCAGCAAAGAGATCGTGCAGATGGCGCGCGAGGCCGGGGCCCGCAAGGTCTACATGGCCTCGGCGGCGCCGCCGGTGCGGTTCCCCAACGTCTACGGCATCGACATGCCCACACCCGAAGAGCTGATCGCGCATGGCCGCACCCAAGAGCAGATCCGCGAGTTCATCGGTGCCGACGCGCTGATTTACCAGGACGTGGACGTGATGAAGCGGGTGGTGGGCGCCTTGAACCCGGCGATCTCCGGCTTCGAGGCCAGTTGTTTCGACGGCATCTACATCACCGGCGACGTCAGCGCAGCCGACTTCGAGGCGATGGGTGCCCAGCGCACTGCAGCCCGCCAGGCCGATGAGTCTGGCGACGACCGCACCCGTTTGACATTGCAAAGCCGGGCTGAAGCGCCATGACCGACCGAGATTCTGAAGCCGCCCGCATCGCCCGCGCCCGGCTGCCCGAGGGCCTGCGCCCCGAGACCCTGGCGGTGCGCACCGCGTTGGCGCCCAGCCAGCACGGCGAGAACTCCGAGGCCCTGTTCCTGACCAGCGCCTACGTGCAGCCCGACGCCGAGACCTCGGCACGGCGCTTTGCGCAGATGGAGGACTTCACGTACTCGCGCACCGGCAACCCCACGGTGCGCAGCTTCGAGGCCAGGCTGGCCGCGATGGAGGGCGCCGGGGCGGCGGTGGCCACGTCCACCGGCATGAGCGCGATCCTGCTGCTGGCGATGGGCCTGCTCAAAGCCGGCGACCATCTGGTGTGCTCGCGCTCGGTGTTTGGCTCCACTGTCAACCTGTTTGCCAAGGAATTCGGCAAGTTTGGTGTCGAGACCAGCTTTGTCTCGCAGACCGCCCTGGCCGAGTGGCGCGCCGCGCTGCGCCCCACGACAAGGCTGCTGTTCGCCGAGACGCCGACCAACCCGCTCACCGATGTTTGCGACATCCGGGCGCTGGCCGATCTGGCGCATGGCGCGGGCGCATTGCTGACGGTGGACAACACCTTTTGCTCGCCCGCGCTGCAGCGCCCGCTGGCGCTGGGCGCCGATGTGGTGGTCCACGCCGGCACCAAGTACCTGGACGGGCAGGGCAGGGTGATGGCCGGCGCGCTGTGCGCGTCCGACAAATTGGTGCGCGAAGTGTTCTCGCCGGTGGTGCGCACCGCCGGTATGACGCTGTCGCCATTCAACGCCTGGGTCGTGCTCAAGGGCCTGGAGACCTTGTCGTTGCGCATGAAGGCGCAGAGCGAGGCCACCCTGACGGTCGCGCGCTGGCTGGAGGCGCACCCCGCCGTCGCACGGGTCTACTACCCCGGCCTGGCATCGCATCCGCAACACGCGCTGGCCATGGCCCAGCAAAGTGGCCTGGGCGGCGCGGTGCTGTCGTTCGACGCGCGGGGCGACACGCCCGAGGCCGCCCGCGCTGCGGCGTTCCGGGTGATCGACAGCACCCGGGTGCTGAGCATCGCCACCAACCTGGGCGACACCAAATCCATCATCACCCACCCGGCCACCACCTCGCACGGCCGCCTGACCGAGGCCCAGCGCCAGGCCACCGGCATCGGCCAGGGGCTGATCCGCCTGGCCGTCGGCCTGGAGCATGTGGACGACATCACCGACGACCTGCAGCGCGGCCTGGGCGCGCTGTGAACCCCGCCATGACCACCACCGACCGCCATACTGTCCGCACCACCGACGGCCATACCGTTCGTACGCGCATCGCCCCCTCGCCGACCGGCTTCCTGCACCTGGGCACGGCGCGCACCGCGCTCTACTCCTGGGCCTACGCCCGGCATTTCGGAGGCAGCTTTGTGCTGCGCATCGAAGACACCGACGTCGCACGCAGCACCCAGGATTCGGTCGACCAGATCCTAGCGTCGCTGCGCTGGCTGGGGCTGGACCACGACGAGGGCCCGGTTTACCAGATGCAGCGGCTGGAGCGCTACCACGCGGTGGTCGAGCAGATGCTGGCCGCCGGCACCGCCTACAGGTGCTACTGCTCGCCGGCGGAGTTGGACACGATGCGCGAGGCCCAGCGTGAGCGGGGAGAAAAAACCCACTACGACGGCCGCTGGCGCCCGGCACCCGGCAAGGTCTTGCCGGCGCCACCCGAGGGCGCTCTGCCGGTGGTGCGGTTTGCCAACCCGCCCGGCGGCGTCGTGACCTGGGACGACCTGGTCAAAGGCCCGATCAGCATCGCCAACCACGAGATCGATGACCTGATCATCCTGCGCCCGGACGGGGTGCCCACCTACAACTTTGCGGTGGTGGTGGACGACTGGGACCTGGCGATTACGCAGGTCTTTCGTGGCGACGAGCACATCAACAACACGCCCTGGCAGATCAACATCTTCAACGCGCTGGGCGCCGCGCTGCCGCAGTTCGGCCACTGCCCGGTGATCCTGGGTGAGGACGGGCAAAAGCTGTCCAAGCGGCGCGGCGCGGTCAGCGTCACCGCGTATCAAGAGGCCGGCTACTTGCCCGAGGCGATGCTCAACTACCTGGCCCGCCTGGGCTGGAGCCACGGCGACGAGGAGTTGTTCAGCATCGACCAGATGGTGGCCTGGTTCGACGGCAGCCACTTGTCCAGGAGCCCTGCGCAGTGGGACGCCGCCAAGCTGACCTGGGTCAACGCCCAGTACCTCAAGCAGGCCGACAACCCGCGCCTGGCCGGCCTGGTGGCGGCGCAACTGGCGAGCCGGGGCGTGCTGCTGCCAGCCGACGCCGCCGTCCGGCTGGCGGCGATGTGCGCGCTCTACAAAGACCGCTGCAGCACCACGGTCGAGTTGGCCGACTGGCTGGCGATGTACTTCCTGCCGGTTGCACCCGACGCCGATGAGTTGGCGGCCCACCTCACCGACGCGGTCAGGCCCGCGCTGCAGTCGCTGCGCGACCGCCTGGCAGCGCTGGAGAGCAGCGCCTGGTGCACCTCGGACAAGGCCGGCATCAGCCAGGCCATCAAGGACACCTTGACGGCGCACAAACTGAAAATGCCGCAGCTGGCCCACCCGCTGCGCCTGCTGCTGTGTGGCCGGCTGCAGACGCCTTCGGTGGATGCGGTGGTGGCCCTGTTCGATGCCCAAACGGCGCTCGGTCGCTTGCGACAGCTGTGAGGCCTGTGCTATAGTCATGGACTGTTTTGAACAGCACGGGGGTATAGCTCAGCTGGGAGAGCGCTTGCATGGCATGCAAGAGGTCATCGGTTCGATCCCGTTTACCTCCACCAAGTTTTCTGGGTTGGTTCCAGTCAATCAAGGTGGCGCTGTTCAAGGCAATGCCGTTTAAATGTCCCCTTCGTCTAGAGGCCTAGGACACCACCCTTTCACGGTGATTACAGGGGTTCGAATCCCCTAGGGGACGCCAAGTCAGCCAACGCCCGCAGTGTGCAAGCACTGCGGGCGTTTTGCTTTGCCGGCCAGCCTGCGCCTCAAACAAAACCCAGCAGGCGCTTGGCGTTTTCTTTCAGGATCAGCGGCTTGACCTTGTCCTTGAAGCCGGCCTCGTCAAAGTCTTTCATCCAGCGCTCGGGCGTGATCAGCGGGTAGTCACTGCCAAACAGCATGCGGTCTTTCAGCAGCGTGTTGGCGTACTGCACCAGCTGCGCCGGAAAGTACTTGGGGCTCCAGCCCGACAGGTCAATCCAGACGTTGGGCTTGTGCAGCGCCAGGCTGAGTGCCTCGTCCTGCCAGGGCCAGCTGGGGTGGGCGATGACGATCTGGATGTCCGGAAAGTCGATCGCCACATCTTCGAGCAGCATCGGGTTGCTGTTCTGCAACCGCAGGCCACCGCCGCAGCGCATACCCGAGCCAATGCCCGAATGCCCGCTGTGGAAGATCGCCGGCAGCTTGTGCTCGGCAATCACCTCGTAGAGCGGCCAGGCCATGCGGTCGTAGGGCAAAAACCCCTGCACCGTCGGGTGAAACTTGAAGCCCTTGACGCCGTGCTGCTCGATCAAGCGGCGTGCCTCTCGCGCACCCATCTTGCCTTTGTGCGGGTCGATGCTGGCAAAGGCCACCATCATGTCGCTGTTCTGGCTGGCGGCCTCGCAGATCTCCTCGTTGGGGATGCGGCGCCGGCCCAGCTGCGACTCGCTGTCGACCGTGAACATCACCAGCCCGATCTTCATCTCGCGGTAGTGCGCGATGGTCTCCTCGATCGTGGGCCGCTTGCTGAAGCCGAAGTACTTGTCGGCAGCGCGGTCGTACTCGTCGCCGTAGTTGTCGAACGGGTTCCAGCAGGACACCTCGGCGTGGGTGTGGATGTCGATCGCGATCAAGTCCTCGGTCTTCATGGCAGTCTCTTGATGGTTAATTATCAGAAGCAGTTATCTGGCGTATGGGTTGACCGTTTAAATTTTCCCTACTTAAACGAGGCAGGTAACTCGGGTTTGCCCTATTTTTAAAGTTCATTATCTGAATTAAATTTGCAGCAGTTCGCAAAGGCAATCCTGATGACCACCGTGTTTGAACCTGTCTCCGGCCTGCTCGCCACGCTGGATTTGCTGCAGACCAGCCAGGCCGGCGCCGTGCTGCACTTGCGCCTGAACCGCCCGGCCAAGCGCAACGCGATCAGCGACACGCTGATCCAGCAACTGCACACCGCTTTTATCAACCTGCCCGAGGCCACCAAGGCGGTGGTGGTCAGCGGCGAGGGGTCGCACTTTTGCGCCGGTCTCGATCTGGCCGAGTTGGTCGAGCGCGACATCCACAGTGCGGTGCTGCATTCACGCCAATGGCATGCGGCGTTTGATGCCATTCAGTTCGGCAGCGTGCCGGTGGTGGCGGTGCTGCACGGCGCGGTGGTGGGCGGCGGGCTGGAGCTGGCAACGGCCTGCCACATCCGGATTGCCGAGGACTCGGCCTACTTTGGCCTGCCCGAGGGCCAGCGCGGTATTTTTGTTGGCGGTGGTGGTTCGGCCCGCATCCCCAGGCTGATCGGCGTGGCCCGCATGAGTGACCTGATGCTGACCGGCCGGGTGTTTGATGCCGACGAGGCCGGGCACATGGGCCTGGTGCAGTACCGCGCCGCCGATGGCGCCGGTCTGGCCAAGGGCATCGCGCTGGCCCAGCGCATTGCCACCAACGCGCCGATGTCCAATTTTGCGGTGATGCATGCCCTGCCGCGCATTGCCGACCAGGCCCAGTCCGAAGGCCTGTTCACCGAGTCGCTGATGGCGGCGGTGGCCGAGAGCACGCCCGACGCGCAGGTCCGGTTACGTGCCTTCCTGGAAGGGCGCGCCGGCAAGGTGACCAAGTCATGAGCAGCGCGAGTTTTGGCACTGCCCGGGCTGAGCCCAGGTACCGCGACGCCCGCGTTGGCGGCTGTGTCGAGGCAGTGGTTGACGAGCGCGCCGACGGCAACGTGATCATCCGCTCGACCGAGGCCCTCAGGGGGTACCCCGACCGCCTGACCGATTGCCTGCTGCAATGGGCGCAAGCAACGCCCGACCGCACGCTGGTCGCCCGCCGTGCGCGCCTGGCCGACGGTACAGGCGACTGGCAACACGTCAGCTACGCCCAGATGCTGCAGCGGGTGCAATCGGTGGCGCAGGTGCTGGTTGATCTGAATTTATCGGTGGACCGGCCGGTGGCGATCCTGTCGGACAACGACATCGAGCACCTCACGCTTGCTCTGGCAGCGATGTGGGCCGGCGTGCCCTACGTCCCGGTGTCGTCGGCCTATTCGCTGATTTCGCAGGATTTCGGCAAGCTGCGCCATATCCTGGACACGGTCACGCCGGGCCTGGTGTTTGCCAGCGGCCCGGCCTATGCCAAGGCGATTGCAGCGGTGGTGCCGGCCGATGTCACGGTGGTCATGACCGAGGGCTTGGCGGCCGCCGCCGCCAGTGGCCTGCTGGCCGGCCGAGACGTGCGCGCTTTTGATGCCCTGTTGTTTGCCCGGCCCGGTCTCAAGCTGGCGGCGGCCAACGCGGCAATCGGCCCCGACACCATCGCCAAGTTCTTGTTCACCTCAGGCTCGACCAAAGCGCCCAAGGGCGTGATCAACACCCACCGCATGCTTTGCGCCAACCAGCAGATGCTGCGCCAGTGCATGGGGTTTCTGGCCGAGGAGCCGCCGGTGCTGGTCGATTGGCTGCCCTGGAACCACACATTCGGCGGCAACCACAACCTCGGCATCACGCTCTACAACGGCGGCACGCTCTACATCGACGAGGGCAAGCCCACGCCCAAGGGCATTGCCCAGACGCTGCGCAACCTGCGCGAGATCTCGCCCACGATCTACTTCAACGTGCCCAAGGGCTTCGAGGAGATCGCGTTTGCAATGGACTCCGACACGGCGCTGCGCGACAGCCTGTTCAAGCGTTGCAAGGCCTTCATGTTTGCCGGCGCGGGCCTGAGCCAGCCGGTCTGGGACAAGCTCGATGCGCACGGTGAAGCGGCCACCGGCGAGCGGGTGCGCATCATCACCGGCCTGGGCATGACCGAGACCGCACCGGCCTGCACCTTTGCGGTGGGCACCAACACCCGCTCGGGCTGGGTCGGGCTGCCGCTGCCGGGTGTCGAGGTCAAGTTGGTGAAGGATGCCTCCACCGGCGACAAGGCCGAGATCCGGTTCCGTGGCCCCAACGTGATGCCCGGCTACTGGCGCGCGCCCGAGCAAACCGCCGACGCGTTTGACGATGAAGGCTTTTACCGCACCGGTGATGCCGGGCGTTGGGTTGACCCGGCCCAGACCCACCTGGGCTTGACCTTTGACGGCCGCACCGCCGAGGACTTCAAGCTCTCGACCGGCACCTTTGTCAGCGTCGGCCCACTGCGCGCCCGGATCACGGTGGCCGGCGACCCCTGCGTGCAGGACGCGGTGATCACCGGCCTGAACCGCGACGACGTGGGCGCGCTGATCTTTCCGCGGCCCGACGAGTGCCGCAAGCTCGCGGGGCTGGGCGACGACGCGCCGCTGCCCGAGGTGCTGCACCATCCGACTGTGCGGGCGTTTTTCCAG
>JANYKR010000301.1 GCA_025358155.1 Betaproteobacteria bacterium | reverse complement strand
GGCAGCGCGATCATCACTTCCACCACGTCGGCGTCCACCATCGCGGCGCGAATCTGGCCTTCGTTGTTCTGGCTGCTGCTCATGCTGCCGTTGGCCAGCACGATGCCGGCACGACCGCCGGGCCTCAGGTGGTGCAGCATGTGCTGCAGCCAGGCGTAGTTGGCATTGCCGGCGGGCGGGTCGCCGTAGTGCCAGCGTGCGTCCCCGGTAAGGCTGGCATGCCACCAGTCGCTGATGTTGAAGGGTGGGTTGGCCAGGATGAAGTCGGCCCGCAGATCGGGGAACTGGTTCTTGGTGAAGGTGTCGCTGGGCTCGCGGCCCAGGTTGAAGTCGATGCCGCGGATGGCCAGGTTCATCGCCGCCAGCCGCCAGGTGGTCGGGTTGGCCTCCTGGCCGAAGATGGCCACATCGCCCAGCTTGCCGCCGTGCGACAGGATGAACTCTTCGCTTTGCACGAACATGCCGCCGCTGCCGCAACACGGGTCGTAGACCTTGCCGTGGTGCGGCGCCAGCACGGCGACCAGCGTCTTGACGATGCTGCGCGGCGTGTAGAACTGGCCGCCGCGCTTGCCTTCGGCGCTGGCGAACATGCCCAGGAAGTACTCGTAGACCTGGCCCAGCACGTCACGTGCTTCGGCCGCCGACGAACCAAAGCCGATGGTGGAGACCAGGTCGACCAGTTCACCCAGCTTGCCGTCGGGCAGCTGGGCGCGCGCAAAGCGCTTGTCGAGGATGCCCTTGAGCTTGGGGTTCTCGGCTTCGATCAGGCTCAGGGCGTCGTCGATGCGCTTGCCGATGTCGGGCTGCTTGGCCGCGGCGCGCAGCGCCTCCCAGCGCGCAGGCCCGGGCACCCAAAACACGTTGACCTCGCGGTAGTAGTCGCGGTCTTCCAGTTCGGCCTCGATGTCTTCAGCAGCGGCGTTGCCGTAGAAGTATTCGTCGCCCGGGTCCACCAGCCGCAGCCGCAGTTCGGCGCGGCGCGCATGAAAGGTGTCGGCGATGTACTTCAGGAAGATCAGGCCCAGCACCAGATGCTTGTACTCGGCCGCGTCCATGTTGGCGCGCAGCTTGTCGGCGGTGGCCCAGAGGGTCTTCTTGAGGTCGTCGATCATGGGCTCGGCGTCAGCCTGCGTTGTTATGTGTTGCTGTCATTCTCGTCGGTGCGAGGCAGGACGATGGCCCCATGCGCACAGGCGGCAACGCCGAGCCTGCGGCCGCTGAAGGCCGGTCCGCCGTGGAGCGTCAAGCGCCGAAATCGCCAACACTGGCGCGGGCCTGCGGGCCATCGTGAGATGCCGTGAGACCGCCCTGAAGTGGCTCGATCATCAGCAGCATCTCAGAACCCCTCTTCCACCAGCTCGGCCGCTCGGATCAGCGCCCGTGCCTTGTGCTCGGTTTCTCTCCATTCCAGCTCGGGGACCGAGTCGGCCACCACGCCGGCGGCGGCTTGCACGTACAAGGTGTTGTTCTGCACGATGCCGGTGCGGATCGCGATCGCCACGTCCATGTCGCCGGCAAAGCTGAGGTAGCCGCAGGCGCCGCCGTAGATGCCGCGCTTGACGGGCTCCAGCAGGTCGATGATCTGCATCGCCCGGATCTTGGGCGCGCCGGTCAGCGTGCCGGCCGGGAAGGTGGCCCTCAGCACATCCATGTTGCTCATGCCCTCCTTGAGCAGCCCCTCGACATTGCTGACGATGTGCATCACATGCGAGTAGCGCTCGACCACAAAGGCCTCGGTCACCTTGACCGAGCCGGTCTTGGCGATGCGGCCGATGTCGTTGCGCGCAAGGTCGATCAGCATCAAATGCTCGGCGCGCTCTTTCGGGTCGGACAGCAGGTCGGCCTCGGTCGCCTGGTCGGCCTCGGGCGAGGTGCCGCGCGGCCGGGTGCCGGCCAGCGGCCGGATCGTGATCTTGTCGCCGTCCGGGGTGGACTCATGGCGCACCAGGATCTCGGGGCTCGCGCCGACGATCTGGAAGTCGCCCATGTCGTAAAAATACATGTACGGGCTGGGGTTGAGCGAGCGCAGCGCCCGGTACAGGCTCAAGGGGCTTTCGGTGTAGCGCTTTTTAAGCCGCTGGCCGATCTGCACCTGCATCATGTCGCCGGCAGCGATGTACTCCTTGGCGGTCAGCACGGCGGCGATGTAGGCATCCTTGCCAAACTCACGCTCCACCGCGTAGGACGGGCCGCGTTTGACCGGCGGCGCAGTGACTGAGTAGCGCAGCTTGTCACCCAGCTCGGCCAGCCGGCGCTTGGCCTTGAAGTAGGCCTCGGGCTGGGCCGGGTCGGCGTAGACGATCAGATACAGCCGGCCTGAGAGGTTGTCGATCACCGCCAACTCTTCAGTCTGCAGCAGCAGGATGTCGGGCGTGTCGAGGCCACCGGGCTGGTGGGTGGCCGCCAGCTTGGGCTCCATGAAGCGAACCGCGTCATAGCCGAAGTAGCCCGCCAGGCCGCCGCAAAAGCGCGGCAGGCCAGGCCGAAGCGCGACCTTGAAACGCGCCTGGTAAGCCTCGATAAAGTCCAGCGGGTTGCCGGTGTGCCGCTCGACCACCTCGCCGTCGGTGACGACCTCGGTCACGAAGCCGCTGGGCGAGGCGCTGGCACGCAGCTGGGTGCGCGCAGGCAGGCCGATGAAGGAGTAGCGGCCAAAACGCTCGCCGCCCACCACCGACTCCAGCAAGAAGCTGTGCTTGGCGCCGCCGGCCAGCTTCAAGTAGAGCGACAGCGGGGTTTCGAGGTCGGCAAAAGCCTCGCTGAGCAGGGGGATGCGGTTGAAGCCTTGGGCGGCCAGGCTCTTGAATTCAAGTTCGGTGATCACGGTAGCCACTCCTGGGGTCGGCCCCGGGCACAGCGGTGCGCAACAAGGGCAGACGGTGCTGAGGTTCAGCGGTGCGGAGGGTGCCGGGCTTCTGGCCCCATCCTTGGCGGGCGGCGCGGCGGGCCGGCAGCGGGCAGATGCCCGGCGAGCCCCGCAGCGCACGGCCCATCAGACCAATGCGGGCGAGGGTCGCCAGGGCCAGGCTCCCCGGTCGGCGGACCCTTTGGTCTGACTGCGCGTGATGAACATGGGCACCAGTCTAGCAGCGCGGATCGCTTGCCATCTGCAGCGGCAGGTTGCCACTCAGACGCTGCGCGCCGCAGCTGCGGCAGGCGGTGCAGGCCACCGCCTCAAGTCGAGCTGGTCGAGCCGGTCGATCACGGCATCGGCCCCTACCTCGCTGACCGGCCGGCCGTGGTTGTAGCCGTAGCTGACCAGCGCACCGGGCAGCCGGCGGCGCGCGCGGCCTGGGCGTCGTTGGCCGAGTCGCCCACCATCAGCGTGCGCGCTGGCAGGCTGCCCAGCGCCCGGCAGGCTTCCAGCAACGGCAGCGGATCGGGTTTTTTGCGGGCAAATGCATCGCCGCCGAAGACTTGCGCAAAAAATTTGTCCAGCCCCTTGGCTGCCAACAACGGTCGGGCAAAGGCGCCGGGTTTGTTGGTCAGACAGGCCAGGGTCAATCCGGCGTCAGCCAGCTGTTGCAGACCTTCCAGCACGCCCGGGTAGACGGTAGAAAACTGGCCGTTGATGGCGAGGTAACAGCGCTGGTAGGCCGCCCAGGCGGCCTCGTACAACGCCGCATCGGCGCCCACCTGGGCCAGGGTGCTGCGGATCAGGTGCTCGCTGCCCTTGCCCACGGTTTTGCTGATGAAGCCCCGGTGTACCGCCGGCAGGCCGAGCTCGGCCAGCATGGTGTTGAGCGCGGCCTCAAAATCGCCGACGGTGTCGACCATCGTGCCATCCAGGTCAACGATGGCGGCGCAAAAATAGGTAGGTTCGAGCGTTGGCATGGGTTCGGGCGTGTCACCAAGGGGCCGCAGTGCAAGCGCCGCGCGGCCGAATAATACGGGGCGCTGAGCGCTTGGGCGCCCAGTTGCAAGGCCCGCCGACCTACCGGCGCCCTGCCCTGTTTGCCGACCCAGGCCACCATGACCACGCCAATACCGACCGACCTGACCGACCTGGACGCGCACGCGCTGTCGGTTGAAGTGCACGCCCGCCGCGTCTCGTGCCGCGAGCTGATGCAGGCCTACCTGGCCCGCATCCACCGCCTCAACCCGGTGCTCAACGCCATCGTCAACCTGGCACTCGACGAGGCCCTGCTGCAACAGGCGGACGAGCGCGACGCCGAGCTGGCCCGCAACGTCTCGCGCGGCTGGATGCACGGCCTGCCCCAGGCGATCAAGGACACTGCCCATGCGCTGGGCTTCCCGTCCACCGCCGGCAGCCCGCTGCTGAAGGATGTGCTGCCGGCGCAGGACAGCCTGGCTGCGGCACGGGTCAAGGCCGCCGGCGCCATCGTCATCGGCAAAACCAACGTGCCCGAGTTGGGCATGGGATCACATACCTTCAACACGGTGTTCGGTACCACCGCCAACGCCTGGGACCCGGCTGTGACGGCCGGCGGCAGCAGCGGCGGTGCGGCGGTGGCGCTGGCGCACCGGCTGCTGCCGGTGGCCGATGGCTCGGACCTGATGGGCTCACTGCGCAACCCGGCGGCCTGGGCCAACGTGTTCGGCCTGCGGCCCAGCCAAGGCCGGGTGCCGACCTGGCCGGCCACCGACATCTGGGTGTCGCAGCTCGGCAGTGAGGGCCCGATGGCCCGCACGGTGCGTGACCTGGCCCTGCTGCTGGCCACCCAGGCCGGCTTTGATCCGCGCACACCGTTGTCCATTGCCCAGGGGCCACAGTCATTTTTGAGCGAGGCTGACCTGCAAGGCACGGCCGCGTTACGCGGCCTGCGCATCGGCTGGCTGGGTGATCTGGGCGGCCATTTGGCCATGGAGGACGGCTTGCTGCCGGTGCTGGAGCAGGCCCTGCACCGCTGCACCGCCGAGGGCGCGGTGGTTGAGCCCACAGCCCACGGTTTTGACGCCGACAGCGTCTGGCGTGCCTGGCTGGTGTGGCGACAGGCCCTGGCCGCGACCCGGGTTGCAACCTTGCTGGCCCAACCTGGCGCGCGGTCGCAGATCAAGCCCGAGGCGCTGTGGGAGTTTGACCAGGCCCAAGGCCTGTGTTTTGCCCAATTCATGCAAGCCAGCGAGGTGCGCACTGCCTTGCAGGGCCAGATGCTGCGGCTGTTTGACCGCTACGACGTGCTGGCGCTGCCAGTCACCCAGGTCTGGCCGTTTGCGGTGGGCCAGCGTTGGCCGCAAGCCATCGGCGACCGCTTGATGGACACTTACCACCGTTGGATGGAGTGCACGCTGTACGCCACCTTTGCCGGTCTGCCCGCGATCAGCTTGCCGGCCGGGTTTCATGCCAACGGCCGCTGGCCGGCGGGGCTGCAGCTGATCGGCAGGCCCCTGGGCGAGGCGGGCCTGCTGCGCGTTGCTGCCGCGTATGAGACGGTCTCGGCTGAGCTGCTGGCCCGACGGCCGATCGAGCCGGCCTAGATCCACACCCCTCGGCGCGGCTTGGCCAGCGCCGGAGAAGCGGTCACTGAAGCTGCGACCTGCGGCCCGCCCGCGCGACCAGGGTCGCCGCCCGTTGCGCCCCGGTTGCGATGCTGGCGGTGGCGCCCCGCGCAACAGGCCGGGCAAGAACGCAAGCCCATGAGGGACGACAGGAGGCGCAAAGGGTTGCGCCGCTGGAGCAATCGAACGAGCCCGGCCGCGAGAAGGCGCGGGAACCAGCCTCTCCATCGATTCACTCCAGATACCCCGCCCGTCGGACAGGACTCAGATTACGCCGCCGGGGATCGACTCCTTCACCCGCCGAAGCGCCCGCCATCTTGGCAAGGCAGCGCTATGCCGCTGCCCGCTGCCTGATCTCGTCGAGCACCTGCACCATCCGATCGACCTTGGCCACCGGGAACAGCCCCTCCGGCCCCTGCGGGCTGATGTCAAGGAACGGCGACTCGTACAGCCGCCCGGCTTCCATCGCGCCGTTGGTCGTCAGCTCGGAAACGATCAACTCGATGAACTCGATCTGGTCCGGCGTGGCCTGGGTGCCGGCGATCACTTCGCTGAAGGCCAGCGCTACGGCCTCGCGCTCCATGCCGACCAACGAACGGATGAAGATGCCCAACCCGAACTTGTCCTCGGCCGCCTTCTGGATCAGCGCCGGCGTGCCGCCGGCGTCTGCCAGCATGCGCTCCAGTTCCACCACATCGGTGGGCGTCAGCGCCTGGCCGCGCCGCAGCCGCTGCAAGGCCAGGTGGTCCTCGTGGGCCTTGAGGAACTGCCGCGCCTTGTGCTTGAACCTGGCCATGTCCAGGCCGTTGGCGACTTCAGGCAAATCGAAGGTGGTCTCGGTGCCCAGCTCGTCGATGAAGTCGGTGTAGACCACTTTCTTCTTTGACTTCTCGATCAGCTTGACCAGCAGACGCAGCCGCTTGCGGGCGTTCTCCAGCATGCCCAGCGTCACGTCGGTCCACCATTCGTCGCCCGCGATGGCCTGGATCAGCACCATCTGGGCCTGGATGGCAGGCACAGCCTCCTGCTCTTCCAGTGCGCTGGCAATGGCGCGAATCTGATCCCGCAGCGCGCCGAACCCGGGCGCGGCTTGCAGGATGGCCAGTTGGGTGCGCAGCACCAGCAGGTCGAAGCGCTTGGCCTCCTCGTCAGCGTCCACCAGTTCGGTGGGCAGGCTGGCAATGTGAATGGCCAGTTCGGTGCTGTCGTCGGCCGTCAACACCTTCCAGGCCTCTGCCTGGGCGAACTTCTCGACCGCGCGCCGCTGCGGCCGCACCACGAAGTTCTCGACATTCATGGCCGCCACCACCTGGTGCAGGTGGCTGGCGGTGCTGTCGCGCAACTGCGCGTAGTTGGGCTGCGGCCCGTACTTGGCGGGTGCCTCGTTGGCGTGCTGCCCATCGATGACCTTGTGATCCAGTTCATCGATCAGGCTCAAGCGCGCCTTGAACAGGCGCGTGCCTAGGGATTCGCCGGCACTGCCGTCCGTCGTGTCCGGGTTCTGGCTGAAGAATTCCAGGTTCTGGCAGTAGTCGAACAGGTAGAAGAATTTCTTGTGTTCGCCCGGGCCGAACAGGTCGGGACACAGCCGCGTACCGCGCCCCACCATCTGCCAGAACTTCGTGCGCGAGCGCACGATCTTGAAGAACACCAGGTTCACCACCTCGGGCACGTCGATGCCGGTGTCCAGCATGTCCACCGAGATGGCGATGTGCGGCGCCTTGTCCTTGGCCGAGAAGGCATCGATCAGGCTTTGCGCGTAGACGGTCTTGTAGGTGACGACCCGCGCGAACTCGCCCTTGTGGTGCGGGTAGTTGATGTTGAAACGCTCGGCGATGAACTCGGCGTGGTCGTTGTTCTTGGCGAACACGATGGTCTTGCCCAGGCGGTCGCCGCCGGCCACCTTCTGGCCCTTGGTCATCAGGTGCGCCAGCACCTTGTCCACCGTATCGGTGTTGAACAGCCACTTGTTCAGGGCTGCGGCCTCCACCTCGTCGGGCGGTGGGGTGCCGTCTTCGTTCCACTCCAGGGCGTCCCACTGTTCTTTCTCGTCTTCGCTGAGCTGGGCGTACTTGATGCCCTCGCGCTGAAACTTCAGCGGCACTGATACCGCTAGCGGCGGCACCAGATGGCCATCGGCCACCGCCTGGTCCAGCGGGTAGGCGTCGGTGGGCACGCCGTCTTCAAGGTCGAACAGGCCGTAGGTGTTGTGGTCGATCTCGTCCTTGGGCGTGGCCGTCAGTCCCACCAGCATGGCGTCGAAGTACTCGAAGATGGCGCGGTACTTCTGGTAGACCGAGCGGTGCGCCTCGTCGATCACGATCAGGTCGAAGTGGCCCACGCCGAAGCGTTTTTGCCCTTCGCTGGCGTCATCGATCAAGCCCATCATCGTCGGGTAGGTGGAGACGAACACCCGGCCCTCGGTGTGCTTGTCGGTCACGAGGTTTACGGGCGATGAGTCCGGCAGGTGCTTCTTGAACGCATTCACCGCCTGGTTCACCAGCGCCACCCTGTCCGCCAGGAACAACACCCGCTTGGCCCAGTTGGCGCGCATCAACACATCGGCCAATGCGATCACCGTGCGCGTCTTGCCCGCGCCGGTGGCCATCACCGCCAGCGCCTTGCGCAAGTGGTGTTTCTCGAAAGTCTCGCCGATGCGGCGGACCGTGCGCACCTGGTAGTAGCGCTCGATGATCTTGGCGTCTATCGCCGCGGTGGCCAGCGGCTTGCGGCTGGTGCGGCGCTGGATCATCAGCGCCAACTCGGCCTTTTTGTAGAACCCCTGCACCGAGCGCGGCGGGTAGAGCACGTCGTCCCAGATCCAGTGCTCATAACCGTTGGAGCAGAAGATCACCGGCCGCTGGCCATATTGCGCTTCCAAGCAGTTGGCATACAGCTTGGCCTGTTGCTGGCCCTCCTTGGCGCCCTTCTTCGTGCGCTTGGCTTCCACCAGCGCCAGCGGCTTGCCGTCGTCGCCCCACAGTACGTAGTCCACGAAGCCCTTGCCCTGCTCGTTGGGCATGCCGGTGACCTCGATCTCGAAGTTCTTCTTCGGGTCGAGTTGCCAGCCGGCCTCTTTCAGCAGCAGGTCGATGAAGTAGTCGCGGGTTTCGGCTTCTGAATAGTCGTGCGTGTCGGGGGTGGCGGCGTTCACCACCTTGGCGGCGGCCACCTGCTCGCGCAGCCGCGCCAGCTCGGCATCCAGCGCCGCCGCGGTACCCAGCAGCGTGGAGAGCCTT
>JANYKR010000279.1 GCA_025358155.1 Betaproteobacteria bacterium | reverse complement strand
GGGCTAACGACGCCAAACATGACGGCCCCCTCGGTAGCCAATGGGCGCATAGCTGCGCGCCCCGTTGCGCAGCACCCGGTTCGGGTTGCGCACCGCCAGCTTGAGTTTGAGGACCATCTGCGTGAGGCGCTGATCGTCGCGACTCGTGACGATGCGCATCCAGATATAGGCCACCGCGAGCGATCCGAAGATGACCGGCGCGAAGCGCCAGTTCACCATCGTGGACAGCCACATGCCGGAGATGAACCCCGGTAGCAGCAGGACCACCAAGGGGACCAGCGGCACCCCGAATTTCATCGGGGGGCGTGTGGCCCCTTTGAATACGGTTTCGATCATGTTTTTCGTCCAGCCCTTCAGCCCATGAAGACTGCAGCGATCGCCGCGGCGGCGCCGGCGATGGCACCACCGAACAGCAGGTTGGACACGTCGCGGAAGCTGGCGCCGGCGAACATGATCTTGTAGCCGGCCATGCCGACGCCGACCGTCATCAGCAGCAGCGTGATGGCCACGACGGTGTCGCGCGCGATCGTGGCGCCACGCACGACCGGCTCCAGGGCCTGGGCCATCGCGGGGTTGGAGGCAGCGAGCGCTGCGCCGAAGACCAGCAGCGCCATGACGGCACGGGCTGCGGTGGTGGAAGGGATGGGGCGGACAGAAGGTTGGTGGCGGCTGAGGTTCATTGCGAGGCTCCTGGGTTGACGGATGCGGTGACGGGGGCTGTGATGTAGGCGAACGGGAGAGGCTTTGACGACCACGCTGCGAGGACCGTGCCCACGTAGCCGTGTTGGTGACCGGTCAGGAAGTTGCCGGAGTAGTAGCAACTGAAGGCGTCGCGAAGAGCGGTCTGCTTGGGAGCGCGGTGACTTGCGCGAGAGAAGCACTCGCCCAAGATGCCCTGCATGGCGGTGAGATTCGCGCAGGGCTCGAACGCGGTCGCGGGACTTAAGCCGTAGCGCTCGAAGTTGCGCTTGTTGATCTGGCCGAGCCCGACGCTGTAGTTCCATCCGGCTGCTTCCAGCGCGGCGACCGTAGCCAAGGCCTCGGGGAGGTTGGCGGGCTGGCGCACGAGCGCGCCGCCGACCACACCGATGGCGAATGGGTTGCCGCCGCTTTCGACCTGGATCAGGGCGCGTGCTGTGTCCTGCGCCACCAGCGGCGCGCAGGTCAGCACGAGGGCGGCCAGGTCAATCACCCGCCGCCCCCTTGGGCGGCTGCTGTCGCAGCGGTAGCCTCGGCAGCAAGCCGGATCTGTTCACTGATGACCCACGCTGCGTGGTCGCGGTCGAACCGCTCGTCCATGGCATCCGGCGAGTTGGCGAACGCCGCCTTCGCGGCCGGCAGCCACTCGACCACCGAGTCACCCGACGGGGACCACCAGGTGCGCGACCACGGCCGCCCTTCGACAGCCACATGGATCACGCCGCTGAAGGGGCAGCTGTAGATGGGCCGGCCACTCTCGTCGGTGCCGGCGTTGGTGATGTACTGCTCCGGGCACTGCTCAGGCGCCACGTACTGGTTGCCGCTGGCGCTGTCGCCGGCCATGCTGCAGGTGGGCCAGCCGCGACCTCGGGCCACGTCGCGCAGGGCCTGGCGCACGGTGGGCGTGCACTGGCTGATGTTCTGCCAGTTGCCCGCCATGCACAGCAGAAGCTTGCAGCCGTCGACGGCGCGCGCAGGGCCGCTGAGCCCCAGGCCGAGACCGAGAACGAGGCCGAAAGGGGCAGCAAGTCTCACGAGACTCACGAACGGCCTGATTGCGGTGCTTAAATGTGCTTTCATTGCTAACCTTTCGCTGGTGTGAAGACCTGACGCCATACAGTGGCAGGAAAAGACAATGTATCAGAGCAAAACGTGCGCGACGCGCAATTATTATCTGTTACACGACATGGACGAGCTCATGAAGACAAAAAGTTGCGTGATAAGCAATGAAACGCCGCGAGGCGTGCGGTGAACACTCGTTCTGCCGCCCCACCACCCCCGCCGGAGCCAGCAAAGGCCGAGGCCCAGGGCTCCCTTGCCGCCACCTGCATCCGAGCGCTGCTCGACAGGGCCGGCCTGCCGAGGCACAGGCACTCGGCACACAT
>JANYKR010000259.1 GCA_025358155.1 Betaproteobacteria bacterium | reverse complement strand
ATCGAAGACGTGAATATGATCATGGTATTGAATTGAAGCGCTTTCTTTGCCTTCTTTCTTTTCGCCAAAAGAAAGAATGGTCGCCCGCCGGGGCGAATACCCGGCGCCGAATATCGAGTAACGGCGGGCCGGGACAAATCGGTCGGACAAATCGGCCGGACAAATCGGCGACCACGAGCGAACGCAACGAGAAGAAACCAATCCTTCCGAGTGCCCCAAAACCGCCATCTTGCAGCGCCTCCCCCCGAGGAGGACAAAGAGACTCGAGAGCGACCCCTCGGTTCCTTCTGAGCCCTCACGCCAACCTACAGCGCGGCTGTGCCGCCAGCCGAGCGCCCTGGATTAGCCGCGAAAGTGGCAAGCCACCCAGTGGCTGCCGGCCGCCCCGGCGTCGCCCACGGGTTTGAGCACCGGCGACTCGACGCTGCACTGCGGCTGCGCAATCGGGCAACGGGTGTGGAAGTGGCAGCCTGAGGGTGGGTGGATCGGACTGGGCACGTCGCCCTGCAGCAGCACCCGCTTGCGCTTGACCCGCGGGTCGGGGATCGGCACGGCCGACAGCAGCGCCTCGGTGTACGGGTGCTGCGGGCGGGTGTAGAGGTCTTGCGCCCGGGCGATCTCGACGATGCGGCCCAGGTACATCACCGCCACCCGGTCGCTGATGTGCTCGACCACCGACAGATCATGCGCGATGAAGATGTAGGTCAGGTGGTGCTGGGCCTGCAGGTCTTCAAGCAGGTTGATGACCTGGGCCTGGATCGACACGTCCAGCGCCGAGACCGCTTCGTCGCAAACGATCAGCTTGGGCGACACCGCCAGCGCCCGGGCGATGCCGATGCGCTGGCGCTGGCCGCCCGAGAACTCATGCGGGTAGCGCTGCAGGTGGTCGCCGCTCAGGCCCACGGTTTCGAGCAGGCCGACGATGCGCTCGGTGTACTCGCGCGGGGTCTTGGCCAGTTGGTGGATGGTGAGCGCCTCGCCGATGATCGCGCCCACCGTCATGCGGGGGTTGAGCGACGCATACGGGTCCTGGAAGATGATCTGCATGTCGCGGGCCATCGCCCGCAGCGCGGCCGGCGCCATCGCGGTGACGTTTTTGCCCTCAAACCAGACCTCGCCCGAGGTCGGCTCGATCAGGCGCAGGATGCAGCGGCCGGTGGTGCTCTTGCCGCAGCCCGATTCGCCCACCACGCCCAGGGTTTCACCGGCGTTGAGCGTGAAGCTGACGCCGTCCACCGCGTGCACCTTGTCAACCGTGCGGCCCAGCAGGCCGCCCTTGATCGGGACGTGCTTGACCAGGTTTTCGACCCGCAGCAGCGGCGCGGCGACGTTGCCGGTGCCGGCAACGCGCTCCCCTTGTGTCGGGTCGCTCATGCCGTGATGTCCAGGATACAGGCCACCCGGTGCCCGGGCGCCACCTCGCGCAGCGGCGGCGTCGCGCTGGTGCAGGCCGCCACCGCGTGCTTGCAGCGCGGCGCAAAGCGGCAGCCCTCGGGCGGCGCGATCAGCTTGGGCACGGTGCCGGCGATAGTTTCGAGCCTGGCCTTCTGGCCGACGCTGGTGTCGATGCGCGGGATCGAGCGGATCAGGCCCTGGGTGTACGGGTGGCGCGGGTGGGCAAACAGCTCGTTGACCGTTGCCTCCTCGACCACCTTGCCGGCATACATCACCACCACCCGCTGCGCCACCTCGGCCACCACGCCCATGGCGTGGGTGATCAGCATCACCGCCATGCCGAACTCGTCTTTCAGCTCGCCCAGCAGGTCCAGGATCTGGGCCTGGATCGTCACGTCCAGCGCGGTGGTGGGCTCGTCGGCGATCAGCAACTGCGGGCCACAGGACAGCGCCATCGCAATCATCGCGCGCTGGCGCATGCCGCCCGAGAACTGGTGCGGGTAGTCGTGCACCCGGCGTTCTGGCGTGGGGATCTTGACGCGCTTGAGCATCTGCACCGCCCGGTCAATCGCGTCCTTTTTGCTCAGGCCCTCGTGCAGGCGCAGCGCCTCGCCGATCTGCTCACCGATGGTGTAGACCGGATTCAGCGAGGTCATCGGCTCCTGAAAGACCACCGCGATCTGCTTCATCCGGATGCGGCGCATCTGCTCTTCGGGCAGTTGCAGCAGGTCGCGGCCCTGCCACAAAATCTGCCCGGCCACGTAGCGCCCGGGCGGCGTCGGCACCAGGCGCATCACCGACATCGCGGTGACCGACTTGCCGCAGCCTGACTCGCCCACCACGCCCAGCGTCTCGCCGGCGTCTACCGTCAGGTCCACGCCGTCAACGGCATGCAGCCAGCCGTCGTCGGTCTTGAAATGGGTTTTCAGGCCCTGGATTTCCAGCAATGCCATGGCGCGGTGCGGTCTACAGAACCCGGCGCGGGTCGAGCGCGTCGCGCAGTCCGTCGCCGATGAAGTTGATGGTCAGCACGGCCAGGAAGATCGCCAGCCCCGGGAACATCGCCCAATGCGGCGCGATGTCGAGGTAGTCCTTGCTGTCGTAGAGGATGCGGCCCCAGGTCGGGATGTCGGGCGGGAATCCCAGGCCCAGGAACGACAAGGTCGACTCGGCAATGATCGCTGCCGCCACGTCGATGGTGCCGGCCACGATCACCGGGCCGAGGGCGTTGGGCAGGATGTGGCGCCAGACCTGGCGGGTGGTAGTGGCGCCCAGCGCACGCGCTGCCTCGACAAATTCTTTCTCGCGCAGCGAGAAAAACTGCGCCCGCACCAGCCGCGCCACCGGCATCCAGCGAAAGCCGCCGATCACCAGCACGATCATGATGAACACGCCCACCTCGGGGCCGAAATTGGCCTTGAGCGTGTCGCGGAACAAATAGATCAGCAGCAGCAGCAGCGGCAGTTGCGGCAGCGACAAAAACAGATCGGTCAGCCACATCAGCGCGCCGTCCACCGCACCGCGCGAGATGCCGGCGATCGCGCCGATGGTCACGCCCACCGTGATGGCCATGCCCATTGCCGCCAACCCCACTGCCAGCGAGATGCGGCCGCCGTAGAGCATGCGCGCCAGCAAGTCCTGCCCCAGGTCGTCGGTGCCCAGCGGATGCCGCCAGGACGGGCCCTTGAGCCGGGCAGTGAAGTCGATGTCGTTGACCGCCAGCGTCCATACCAGCGGGCCCAGCACCACCGCCGCCACCATCATCAGCAGCACCACCAAGCTGAGCACCGCCATCTTGTGGCGCTTGAAGCGGCGCCAGGCTTCGGCGCCTGGCGAGTTGCTGCGCGGTACGGTCAGGGACATGGGCACGGACATCGGCGGGCTAACGGTACGAAATGCGCGGATCGAGCCAGCCGTACAGCAGATCGGCAATCAGGTTGAAGAAGATCACCAGGCAGGCGAACACGAAAGTCACTGCCATGATCACCGGCGTGTCGTTGCGCAGGATCGCGTCGATCAGCAGCGAGCCGATGCCGGGGATGCGAAAGATCTGCTCGGTAACGATGGCGCCGCCAAACACCTGCGGCATCGTCAGCGCCACCAGCGTGACCACCGGGATCAGCGCGTTGCGCACCACATGCTTCATCACCACCGTGCGCTCGCCCAGGCCCTTGCTGCGGGCGGTGGTGACATGGTCGAGCCGGATCACGTCCAGCATCGACGAGCGCACGTAGCGCGTCCAGCTTGCCCCCTGAAACAAACCCAGCACCAGCACCGGCATGATCGACTGGCGCAGCTGCTCGCTCCACCAGGCCCAGCCGGTGGTGGTCAGGTCAGCGCGGTAGACAAACGGCAGCCAGTCGAGCTTGATCGAGAACACCAGAATCAGCAGGATGCCGGTAAAAAATGTCGGCAGCGAAAACCCGACAAAGGCCAGCGTGCTGGCAATGCGGTCAAACACCGAATACGGCTTGACCGCCGACATCACGCCCACCGGCAGCGCAATCAGCATCGCCAGCAACTGCGAGGCGCCGATCACCGCCAGCGTCACCGGCACCCGCTGCAGGATCAGCACATCCACATCGACCCGGCTGATGAAAGAAAAGCCCCAGTCGCCGTGCAGCATCGCCCACAGCCAGCGGAAGTAGCGCTGCCAGACCGGGTCATCCAGGCCAAACTTGACGCGCAGCGCCGCCCGCACCTCGGCCGGCACGTTGGGGTTGAGCGCCATCTCGCCAAACGGGTCGCCCGGCGCCAGCGCCAGCACGGTGAACAGCACCACGCTGATGCCCAGCAGGCTGGGCAGCGCAAACAGCAGGCGCCGAAGCAGGTACGGGCCCACGGCGAATCAGAGCGCCGGGACGGGGCCTTGGGCCGCCATCAGGGCCGCCATCAGGGCCAGCCGCCGGGCCGGCCCCCTGCATCGCTGCAGTGCCATCACGCTTCGCGAAACCAGTGCTGCAGCCCCGAGAAGTCCAGGTCCCAGCCGGTCAGGGTGGTCGCCAGCTTGGTCGCCACGCCGCGCACCCGCGGCCGGCTGATCAGCGGCACGACGAAGCCGCTCTGGATCACCAGGTCATTCATGCGGATGAACAGCGCGGCACGCTTGACCGGATCGAGCTCGATCTCGGCCGCCTTGAAGGCCTTGTCGTAGTCGTCGCTGTGCCAGCGGCTGATGTTGCGGCCCTGCCATTTGTTGGCCTTGCTGGAGATCTCCTCGGTCAGGTACTGGTCCATGAAGCGCTCGGCATCGGGCTGCGTCATGGTGGTGGTGTACATCTGGATGTCGCACCAGAACTTGCCGTAGGTGTCCGGGTTGGCCACGTCGGACGAGAAAAACACCGAGCCGGTGATCGACTTCAGCTCCAGGTCGATGCCCGCCTTCTGGCAGGCCTGCTTGATGATGGCCTGCTCTTTCTGGCGCGTGCCGTTGATCGAGGTCTGGTGCACCAGCTTGAGCTTCTTGCCGCCCTTTTCGCGCACGCCGTCAGCGCCCTTCTTCCAGCCCGCGGCCTCCAGGATCTGGCTGGCCTTGTCGACGTTGAACTCGAACTTGGTGTTGGGCGAGCGCACTTTGGACGGCGCGTTCAAGAAGTTGGCGGTGGCCACGCCGGTGCGGCCGTAGATGAACTCCTGGATGCCCTGGCGGTCGGCCAGCAGCGCCATCGCCTGCCGAACGGCCGGATCACTGAAGGCAAAGTGCTTGCTCTTGATGCTGGCGCGCTCGCCGTCGACCTCGGTGTACGGGTCGGTCGGGTTGAGCTGCATGAACTCGATGTCACCGCTGGGCACGATCAGCGCCTTGCCCTTGCCGCTGGCCTCCATGCGCTTCAAGATCTCGTCCTCGACCTGCAGGTTCCAGGCGTAGTCGAACTCACCGGTCTGCAGCACCGCGCGGGCGGCCGAGGTGGCGTCGCCGCCGCCCTTCATCTCGATCGCGTCAAAGTACGGCCGGTTCGCCATGTGGTAGTTGTTGTTGATCTCGCCGCGCACCATGTCGCCTGGCTTGAAATCGACAAACTTGTACGGCCCGGTGCCCACGGGCTTCAGGTTGTTGGGGGCTTCGCGCGACTTGGCACCGATGTAGGGCGCAAACAAGTGCTTGGGGATCACCATGCCCTCGGCGGCGCAAAACGCCGTGGCCCAGAACGGCGTGGCCTTGGCGTAGGTCACCTTGATGGTGTGCGAGTCGATCTTGTCGACCTTGACATCCTTGAACACGCCGATGGTCACGGCCGCGGTGGCCGGGTCGCGGGCGTACTCCCAAGTAAAGATGCAGTCGTCGGCGGTGAACGGCTGGCCGTCGTGCCAGGTCACGCCTTTTTTCAGCTTCCAGGTCACCGACTTGCCGTCGGCTGACAGGCCGCCGTTGTCGCGCGACGGGATCTCGGCAGCCAGGATAGCCACCAGGTTGCCGTCGTTGTCCCAGCTGGCCAGCGGCTCGTAGAAGATGCGCGAGCCTTCCTGGTCCTTGGTGCCGTTGGCAAAGTGCGGTTGCAGCAGCGTCGCGCCCTGCCACCACAGCACCTTCAGGGTGCCGCCACCGCCGCGTTTGGTGGGCTTGTAGACGGCTGCGCCCTGGGCCTGCGCCACGCCGGCATGCATCAGCAGCATCGAGGCCATCGGTGCCGTCAGTCCCAGCCCGACCAGCTGCTGGATGAAGCCCCGGCGCGGCAGCTTGCCGGCGCGCACGGCTTCGATCAGGGCGCGCAGTTCAATTTCTTCTTGCATGGTCAGGGTCTTCCGGCGGGGTGGAGGGCAGCTTGCCCGGACTGGTCTGAGGTACCCCAGGCTGCGGGCTGTCGCGATACTAGCGATAACCGGGCCAGCGCCAATACGGGTAGGCCCGATGTTGGCGCGGGCGCCATTGCCCACCCGCCGTTGCGCCCGATGACCCGGCCCCGCTGCCTTGGGCACCGCCCTGCACACCGACTTGCAAACTGACCTGGACACTGCCATGAACGACGCCCTGCTGACCCACTACGGCCCGGCCACGCCGCTGCACCCGGTCGTGCTGGATTCGCCCCATTCCGGCCGGCGCTTCCCGGCCGACTTTGGCAGCGTGCTGGACGAGGCCGCGCTGCGCGACGGCGAGGACTGCTTCATCGATGCGCTTTGGCAGCCCGCTGCCGAGCGCGGCATCCCGCTGCTGGCGGCGGAGTTTCCGCGCACCTACATCGACCCGAACCGCCACCCCGGCGACATCGACCTGGACTTGCTCGACGGCGGCCACTGGCCGGGCGTGTACCAGCCCAGCGGCAAGGCGGCGCTGGGCAAAGCCCTGGTCTGGCGCCTGCTGGACGACGGCCGGCCGATCTATGACCGCCGGCTCGGCGTGGCCGAGTTGCAGCAGCGCATCGACCACTACCACCAGCCCTACCACCAGGCGCTGCGCGAGCTGCTCGACACCGCGCACCGCCGCTTCGGTGTGGTCTACCACCTCAATTGCCACTCGATGAACGCGGTCAGCGGCGCGATGGGCGAGGGCGGCGCGGGCCAGGCGCGCGCCGACATCGTGCTGGGCGACCGCGATGGCAGCACCTGCGCGCCGGTGTTCACCCACTTCGTGCGCGACACGCTGGCCGGCATGGGGTTCGACGTCGCGGTGAACCACCCGTTCAAGGGCGTCGAGCTGGTGCGGGCCTACGCCGACCCCGCCGCCGGCCGCCACAGCCTGCAGCTGGAAATCAACAAGCGGCTCTACATGGACGAAGGCGCGCTGGCGCCGCACGCCGGCTTTGCGCCGCTGCAGGGCCGGCTGATGGCGCTGCTGGACGCGATCAGCCAGCGCTTCGGCCCAGCCTGAGGCAGGGCCAAACCCCAGCGCCGACCCGCGTTGTCGCCGGTTAAAGTCAAACGCGGTCCCCCACTTCAGGAGTTTGCGCGATGGCGATCAAGAGCGAGGTCCAGGCCGACGATGGCCGCCCGGTCCGGCTGGTGCAGTCCGAGGCCGCTGACAAGCCCGAGGCGCTGGCGGCAGCGCTGGGCATCGCCGGGGTCGGTGCGGTGGTCGTGCTGGCGGGCGGCGACAACGAGGCCGACGAAGTGTTGCGGCCGCGCCTGGTGCAGCTGGTGGGCCGAGGCCTGGTGCGCGCGGCGCGCGATGCCAATGCGCTGTGCATCACCCGCGGCGGCGCAGGCGGTGTGGCCAGCCTGGTGGGCCGTGCCGTGGCCGATATCGACAACCCGCCGCCGCTGCTGGGCGTGGCGCCGGCGCTGCAACTGCGCATGCCAGGCCAGCCCGCCGAGGGGGACGGGGCAGACGACAAGCGCCAGCCGCTGACGCCGGGCTTGAGCCACCTGCTGCTGACCGCTGGTGCCGAATGGGGCGCCGAGCTGCGCAGCAAGATCGAGGTGGCGCAGGCGCTGGCTGCCGGCAAGCCGGTGATGATGGTGGTGATCGGCGGTGGCGCAGGCACGGCGGCCGAGGTGCTGCAGGCAGTGCGCCGGCGCTGGGCGGTGCTGCTGGTCAGGCGCAGCGGCGGCGCCGCCGACGACCTGGCGCGCCAGTGGGAGGCACGCGAAGCCGACCACGACGACCCGGTCGTCGCCGAGATCCTGGCCGACGGCAACCTGACCTGCATCACCCTGGGCGAAAAGGTGGGCGACGCGGTCGAGACCCTGGCGCGCCAGGTGCTGCGCCAGTCCGGCGGCGAGAGCGTGCTGCGCCAGGCCTGGCGGCGCTTTGGCGCGATCGACAGCGCGGCGGTGCGCCAGCAGACCGACTTCATGGACGCCCAGTGGCGGATTCTGGCGCTGGGCGTGCTGGCGGTGTTTCTGGCCATCGTGCACCTGCTGCTCAAGGACGCCGGGGTTGAAGGCTCACCGGGCACAGCCGGCACGGCAGGCACGCCGGGCGCGGCAGAGATCACCGCTGCCGGCCTGCTCTACAAGGCATTGGGCTACATCCTGATCGCACTGCCGATCGGCACCTCGGTGCTGATCGCCGCCACCAACCGCTTCAAGCCCGGCAAGCGCTGGATCCTGCTGCGCTCGGCCGCCGAGAGCATCAAGCGCGAGATTTACCGCTACCGGCTGCGCAGCGACGCCTACGGCTCGGACGCCACGCGCGAGAAGAACCTGTCCAAGACGATCGAGGACATCACCCGCAGGCTGGCCCGCACCGAGGCCAACACCACCGCGCTGCCGGTCTACACCGGGCCGATCCCGCCGGTCAATGCGGCCAGTGCCCGCGACGACGGGCTGAGCTTTCTGGGCACCGACCAGTACGTGCGCATGCGGCTGGAAGACCAGCTGGCCTTCTACCGCCGCAAGACCGTCGCGCTGGAGGCGCAGTTGCAACGCCTGCAGTACGCCGTGCTGGGCGCGGGTGCGGCCGGCACCTTGCTGGCGGCGCTGGGCGACAGCTGGGTGATCTGGATCACGCTGACCACGGCGCTGGGTGCGGCCTTCATGAGTTTCCTGAGCTACCGGCAGACCGAGACCACGCTGGTGGGCTACAACCAGACCGCTACCGACCTGGACAACCTGCTGTCGTGGTGGACCTCGCTGCAGCCTGAGGAGCAATCGCTGCGCGACAACGTCGAGGCGCTGGCCAGCCACACCGAGCAGGTGCTGTCGGATGAGTTGGCCGGCTGGACCGAGCGCATGACCGACGCGCTGGAGAAGCTGCGGCCCAAAGACCAGAGCGACGAACCGGCAGCCCCGGTGGCGGCACCGACCACCGGTGCGCCTGCGGCCGCGGTGGCGGTGGTGGCGGTGGCGGCGCTGGCGCCAGCGCCGGAGGATGCCGTTGCATCCGCTGCTACTGAAGCCGCCGCAACCGAAGCCGCCGCAACCGAAACTGCCGCAACTGAAACCGCCGCCGAGCCCTCAGTGGATGAGGCCACCCAGCCAGGCACCGACTCCGCCTCCGTACCCGCCTGCGTTGACCCGGCCGGCACCCCAGCTGACGAGGCCGGCGCAGTCATCAAGCCCTGAGGCGGGCGCCCGCCGGGCAACCGCAGCGGTCAAGGCGCCCACCCGGCTCACAGTTTCTCGGTCTCGCCACCGAGGTTGCCCGAGCTCGGCTGCCAGACCATCAGCCGCCGCTCCAGCCGCCCCACCGCGGCGTCGAGTGCCAGCGCAAAGCCGGTCAGTACCAGGATGCCGGCCATCACCGTGTTGATGTCGAACACGCCCTCGGCCTGGTGGATCAAGTAGCCCACGCCGCTGGCCGAGCCCAGGTACTCGCCCACCACGGCGCCCACAAACGCCAGGCCCACGCTGGTGTGCAGCGACGAAAACACCCAGCTCGTGGCGCTGGGCAGGTAGACCTGGCGCAGCAACTGGCGCGGGCTGGCGCCCAGCATGCGGGCGTTCGCCAGGATCACCGGGCTGACCTCCTTCACGCCCTGGTAGACATTGAAAAAGACGATGAAAAACACCAGCGTCACGCCCAGAGCCACCTTGCTGGCGATGCCCAGGCCAAACCAGACCGCAAAAATCGGCGCCAGGATGATGCGCGGCATCGCGTTCATCGCCTTGACGTAGGGCTCGAGCAGCGCGCTGGCCATCGGGCTGAGCGCCAGCCACAGGCCAGCCGCCAGGCCGGCCGCTGAGCCGATGGCAAAGGCCAGCAGCGTCTCGACCAGCGTCACCCACAGGTGGCTGTAGATATCGGCGTCCACCGCAAACCAGCGCCAGACCCGGCCCAGCACCTTGATCGGCTCACCAAAGAAAAACGCCGCCTGCTGGTCGTTCTCGAACATCACATTGGGCAGCAGCCCGGGCGTGGTCATCAGATGCCAGAACACAAAGATCGCCAGCAGCAACACCGCTTGCCAGAGGCGCAAATTGCGCGGGTTGGGTTTGAGCATCGCCCACATCGCAGCCATCTCAAACACCTGCCGGCTGCAACTGCTGCCGATAGCCCTTGAGCACCTCGTCGCGCAGCACCGCCCAGATCGCCTGGTGCAGGGCGATGAAGCGCGGCGTGGTCCGCACCTCGGCCACGTCCCGCGGCCGCTCCAGATCGACCACAAACTCGCCGATCGGGTGCGATGCCGGCCCGGCACTCAACACCACGACCCGGTCGCTCAGCGCTATCGCTTCGTCCAGGTCGTGGGTGATGAACAGCACCGCTTTTTTCTTGCTTTGCCACAGGTCCAGCAGTTCGTTTTCCATCAGCTGGCGGGTCTGGATGTCGAGCGCCGAGAACGGCTCGTCCATCAGGATGATGTCGGGGTCGAGTACCAGGGTCTGCGCCAGCGAGGCCCGCTTGCGCATGCCCCCGCTCATCTGGTGCGGGTAGCGGTCGCCAAAGCCGCCCAGGCCGACCCGGCGCAGCCAGTCCTGGGCCAGGTCACGCGCGGCCGCAGGTGCCACACCGCGAAACTCCAGCCCGGCCATCACATTGCCCAGCGCGGTGCGCCAGGGCATCAGGCTCTCGGCCTGAAACATGTAGCCGGCGCGGGCATTGATGCCCACCAGCGGCGCGCCGAACACGTTGACCGAACCGGTGCTGGGCGCCAGCAGGCCCGCGCCCAGGTTGAGCAAGGTGCTTTTGCCGCAACCGGTGGGGCCGACCACCGACACAAACTCGCCCGCACCCACCGTCAGCGAGACATCGGCCACGGCGGTGTAGCGCTGGCCGGGCTTGTCGCGCGAGATGAAGGTGCAGGACGCGTCCTGCAGCGACAGTGCAGGCGTCACTTGATCGGAAACCGCGTCAGCGCCGCTTTGACGAAATCGTCGGTGTAGACCGCCGTCAGGTCGATGCTGGCCTTGCCGATCTCGGGGTCGATGCTGGCCAGCGCGCGGCGCGCCGTCTCGGGCCCGGCCGCCGGGAACAGACCGTCGGGTGACAGCGCGCCCTTGGCCGCCAGAAAGGCGTCAAGGTAGACCGCGCGGTCGCCCAGCAGGTAGCTCTCAGGCACGGTCTTGATGATGTCACCCGCGCCGGCTTTCTGGATCCACTGGTTGGCGCGCACGATGGCGGTGACCAGGGCTTGTACCGTGCGGGGGTGCTTGTCGATGAAGCTCTGCGGCAGGTACAGGCAGGCGGCCGGCATCGGGCCGCCAAACACCTTGTCGGCCTCGGCCACGATGCGGGTGTCGCTGACGATGACCAGGTCTTTGCTGCGCGTCAGCAGCGAGATCACCGGGTCGAGGTTGACCAGCGCGTCGATCTGGCCGGCGCGCATGGCCGCCACCGCGCCGGCGCCGGCGCCCACGCCGATGATGCTGACATCGCCGGACTTGAGCCCGGCCTTGGCCAGCACAAAGTTGAGCATCACGTTGGTGCTGCTGCCCGGCGCTGTGACACCCACCTTCTTGCCCTTCAGGTCGGCTATTGTTTTGAAGCCGGGCATCGTCTTGGGGTTGACGCCCAGCACGATTTGCGGCGCCCGGCCCATCAGCACCACGGCGCGCAGCTTCTGGCCCTTGGGCTGCATGTTGACCGTGTGCTCGAAAGCGCCCGACACCACGTCGGCGCTGCCGCCCACCAGCGCGCGCAGCGCCTGGCTGCCCCCGGCGAAGTCAACAATCTTGACGTCCAGCCCCTCGGCCTTGAAGTAGCCCAGCTGCTCGGCGATGGTCAGCGGCAGGTAGTACAGCAAGTTCTTGCCGCCCACGGCCAGCGTGAGCTGGGGTTTTTCAACGGCTTGGGGGGCTGCCTGGGCAAGCACGGTGGGCGCAGCGGCGCACAAGGCGGCACCGGAGGCGGCCAGAAAAACGCGGCGTTGCAGAGTCATCGGGGCGTCTCGGTTCAGGGTTGGGGGAGGGACTTTAACCAAGCGCAGCGGGGCTCAGGCGGTCAGCCCGGCAAGCGCACCGGCAGATGGGTAAAGCCACGCACAAAGTTCGACAGCGTGCGGCGCGGTTCGCCCACCACCTCGATCCGCTCAAAGCGCTGCAGCAGCTCCTGCCACAGGATCTTGAGCTGCATCTCGGCCAGGCGGTTGCCGACGCAGCGGTGGATGCCAAAACCAAACGACAGGTGCTGGCGCGGCCGCGCCCGGTCGACGATGAATGAATTGGCCCGGGCAATCGCGGCCTCATCGCGGTTGCCCGACAAATACCACATCACCACCTTGTCGCCCTGCTTGATGGCCTTGCCACCCAGCTCGGTATCGGCCAGCGCGGTGCGGCGCATGTGCGGCAGCGGGCATTGCCAGCGGATGATCTCGGGCACCAGGCTGTCGACCAGGGCCGGATTGGCCCGCAGCTTGGCCCACTCGGCCGGGTGCTGGTGCAGCGCCAGCACGCCGCCGCTCATCGAGTTGCGGGTGGTGTCGTTGCCGCCGACGATCAGCAGCAGCAGGTTGCCCAAAAACTCGCGCGGCGACATGTTGCGGGTGGCCGGTGCATGCGCCAGCATCGAGACCAGATCATTGGCGGGCGCCGCGTTGACCCGCTCGTTCCAGAGCCGGGTGAAGTAGCCCATGCACTGGCCCAGCTCGGCATTTCGGGCGGCGTGGGATTCAACAATGCCGTCCATCCCGGGCACGGCGGTGGCCACGTCCGACCAGCGGGTCAGCATTCGCCGGTCCTCGAACGGAAAGTCGAACAGCGTGGCCAGCATCTGGGTGGTCAGCTCGATCGAGACCCGCTCGACCCAGTCAAACGTCTGGTTGCGCGGCAGTGCGTCCAGCACCCGGGCAGTGCGCTCGCGGATCGTGGCCTCCAGTGCTGCCAGGTTGGCCGGGGCGACGATTGGGCTGATGCTCTTGCGCTGCTCGTCGTGCTTGGGCGGGTCCATCGCGATGAACATCTGCAACCGGTCGTCCATCGGCGCGTCGAACAGGCCGATGCCACCGTGCGTCCAGTCCGACGAGTACAGCGCGTGCTGGGTATCGACCTGCAGGATGTCGGCGTAGCGGGTGACCGACCAGAACGGCCCGTAGAAGTTGTTGCTGTGCCAGTGCACCGGGTCGTCGCGGCGCAGGCGCTCGAAGTAGTGGCCCACCGTGTCGTCTTGAAACAAACGCGGCTTGCTGACATCGATCTGGTCGATCGGCAGTGCAAAAGCCTCGTCGCGGGCGCGGCGTTGAAGTTCTGGGTCAGAAAAACCGGGGGTCATCAAGACATCCTTGAGCTGGGGCGGGCAGAGCGGATCGGTGCAATCTGCCAGTCTGCCCGGGCGCTGGCCCGGTGGCAGCCCTGACATACCCGGCATTGCTGGCAAGGCCAGGGCGCTGCCCGGGCTGCGAGCGCGCGGCCGCATACCATCGCGGCCAGCACGTTTGATGTTGCCTCAACCCTTTGCTGGAGAGTCCTCGATGGCCATCGCCGCCCCTGTCCTGCTCATCACCGGCGCCAGCCGGGGCATTGGCGCGGCCACCGCCCGCGCAGCCGCCCGCCGGGGCTGGGACGTGGCGGTCAACTACAGCCGCGACGCTGCCGCAGCCGACAGCGTGGCCGCCGAGGTGCGGGCGCTGGGCCGGCGGGCCATCACCGTGGCTGCCGATGTGGCCGACGAGGCCGCCGTGCTGGCGATGTTCGGCCGGATCGATGCCGAATTGGGGCCGCTGGCCGGCCTGGTCAACAACGCGGGCATCGTTGACCTGAAAGCCCGGCTCGACCAGATGGACCTGGCGCGCTGGCAGCGGATGTGGGCCATCAACATCAGCGGCAGCCTGCTGTGCGCCCGCGAGGCGGTGCGCCGCATGAGCACACGGCACGGCGGCGCGGGCGGCTCAATTGTCAACCTGAGCAGCGTGGCGGCCCGCCTGGGCGCACCCGGCATGTACATCGACTACGCCGTCAGCAAAGGCGCCATCGACACCTTCACCCACGGCCTGGCGCAAGAGGTGGCGGCCGAGGGCATCCGCGTCAATGCGGTGCGGCCCGGCATCATCGACACCGACATCCACGCCGCCAGCGGTGACCGCAACCGACCGCAGAGCGCGGCCGGTTTGATCCCGATGCAGCGCCCCGGCCGGGCCGACGAGGTGGCTGCAGCGATCATCTGGCTGCTCTCGGCCGAGGCCAGCTACACCACCGGGGCGATCCTGGACGTGGGCGGCGGGCGCTGAGCGTGGTCGGTACCGTTACCTGCGCGGCCACCCGCCCGGCCCCCGACCCGGCCTGCGCCGCCGCCAGCACCGCGAGGGCTGGCCGGTGAGCGTCTTCCTGTTCAAGCGCCTGCTGACCTTTCTGGCGACGCTGGCGGTGGCGTCCGTCCTGGTGTTCTCGGTGCTGGAGCTGCTGCCGGGCAACGTGGCCCAGGTGATGCTGGGTGAGACCGCCACGCCCGAGGCAACCCGGGCGCTGGAGCAGAAGCTGGGGCTGGACCGCCCAGCGCCGCAGCGCTATGCCCACTGGATCGGCGGCCTGCTGCAGGGCCGCACCGCCAACAGCTTCTCGTACGACACCCCGACCGCCGAGCTGATCGCCGAGCGCTTGCAGGTCACCGTGCCGTTGGCCGTGCTGGCGATGGGGCTGACCACCGTGCTGGCGCTGGCGCTGGGCATTTTTGCGGCCTCGCGCCACAACCAGGTCGGCGACGTGGGCGTGATGGCGGCCAGCCAGCTCGGCATCGCCATCCCCAGCTTCTGGTTCGCGATCCTGCTGATCCTGCTGTTTGCGGTCAAGCTGCAATGGGTCAGCGCGGGCGGGTTTCCGGGTTGGCGCGGTGAGGACGGCGACGGGCTGTCCCTGGCCACTGCGCTGCAAGGCCTCAAATCCCTGCTGCTGCCGGCCATTGCGCTGGCGCTGGTGCAGGCGGCGATCCTGGCCCGGGTCACCCGCTCGGCCGTGCTGGAGGTGATGCGCGAGGACTTTGTGCGCACCGCCCGCGCCAAGGGCCTGAGCCGGCGCGCCACCCTGTGGAAACATGTGCTGCGCAACGCGATGATCCCGGTGCTGACCATCATGGGCCTGCAGTTTGCCAACCTGATCACTGGCACCATCGTGGTCGAGAACGTGTTTGTGCTGCCTGGCATCGGCCGGCTGGTGTTCCAGGCCATCGCCAACCGCGACCTGGTGGTGGTGCGTGACGTGGTGATGCTGCTGGTGGCGGCGGTGGTGGTGGTCAATTTCTGCGTCGACGTGCTGTATGCGCTGGTCGATCCACGGCTCAAGGCGAGTGATGCCTAGACCAGCAAGCCCATTGACCCTGCCGGGCGCCAAGCCGTGATCCCGCCCAGCCCCCAGCGGCGATCGCTGCCCGGTTTCTGGCAGCGCGCCCTGCGCCACCCGAGCTTTGCGGTGGGCGGGCTGCTGTCGGCGCTGCTGGTGCTCGCGGCCTTGCTGTCGCTGGTCTGGTCGCCTTACCCGCCGGCCGAGATCGACATCCCGGCCAAGCTGCAAGCGCCCAGCGCCCAGCACTGGCTGGGCACCGACAGCTTGGGCCGCGACATCGCCTCGCAACTGCTGGTAGGGGCACAGAACTCCATCGTCGTCGGGCTGGTGGCGGTGGGCATCGGCCTGGGGCTGGGCGGGGTGCTGGGCTGCCTGGCGGCGGCCCGGCGCGGCTGGGTCGAAGAGCTGGTGATGCGGGCATCCGACTTCACTTTTGCGTTCCCGGCGCTGCTCTCGGCCATCATGCTGGGTGCGATCTACGGGCCCGGGCTGCTGACCGGCATCCTGGCGATCGGCATCTTCAACATCCCGGTGTTTGCGCGCATCACCCGCGGTGCGGCCAATGCGGTCTGGTCGCGCGAGTACGTGCTGGCCTCGCGCGCCGCAGGCTTCGGGCCGCTGCGCATCACGCTAGACCATGTGCTGCCCAACATCGCCAGCGTGCTGATCGTGCAGGCCACGATCTCGTTTGCCACCGCGATCCTGGCCGAGGCCGCGCTCAGTTACCTCGGCCTGGGCACCCAGCCGCCGCAACCCAGCTGGGGCCGCATGCTCAACGAGGCGCAAACCCTGCTGTTCCAGGCGCCGATGCTCGCGGTCTACCCGGGCGTGGCGATTGCGCTCAGCGTGCTGGGCCTGAACCTGATGGGCGACGGCCTGCGCGACCTGCTCGACCCGAAGCTGGCACGCCGGCGCTAGCCGGGCCGGCACAGCGCCCACCCCAGGAGCTACAATCACGGGTTGGGTGCGTGGTGCAGGTGTCATGGTCAAGCATGAATTTCGCCTGCTGCCCCGTCCGACGCCACCATGCCGGGCGTCGAACCTGCCGGCCTCACGCCAAGGGGCTGGCCCACGATTTCACCCGTGATTCACCCACGTTCAGCCTGAATTTGCCCGTGCCTTGCCGTTGTTGTCCGCCTGGGCTGCGCTCCGGGCTGGTACCGGCAAGTCGCTGATTCCTTTACCGGCGTTGCCCGGCCGTCCGCGGCGGCGGCGCCTTCAAGCTCGCAGGAGACCCGCGCCTCATGGCCAAGGAAGAACTGATCGAAATGCAGGGCAAGGTGACCGAGGTCCTGCCCGACTCGCGATACCGCGTCACGCTGGACAACGGCCACGTACTGATCGCCTACACCTCCGGCAAGATGCGCAAGCACCACATCCGCATCCTGGCCGGCGATGCCGTGTCGCTGGAGTTGTCGGCTTACGACCTGACCAAGGGCCGCATCACCTTCCGCCACATCGAGCGGCGGGGCCCTGGCCCAGGCGACCGGCGCTGAAACCTGAGCCCGGGCGGCGCTCTGCCGCCTGATGTGCTTGCCGTGGGTCAAGGGATGCGGCTTTGCCGCCCCGCTGGTGCCGGAGCCGTGGTATTTCTTTGGGGTTGAACTGCCAACGGCCACCGGCCGGCCCCCATGCCCACCTCGACCCCAGCCCCCACCCCCTCAAAGTCAACCCAACCCGCAAGCTGGCCTGTGCCCAGCCTGGTGCGGACAACCCCGCCGGCGGCCGCGCAGCCCGGGCTTGCCGAGCCTGACCCGGCGCCCGACGCGCAAACCCGTGGGCAGCAGGCCGCACGCGGTCTTGACAGCGCGCTGCACGCGCTCGCTGCGCGCTTCACCGGCGGGCTGTCGCCGATTTCGCTGGCGCTGGCCCAGGCCGACTGGCTGATGCACCTGGCCAGCCAGCCCGCCCAATCGATGCAGCTGGCGCTGGACGCCCAGCGCGGCGCCTGGTCGTGGTGGCTGGGCAGCCAGGGTCCGCAGGGCAGCGACCTGGCCGATGGCGCCGACCTGCGCTTTTCCGACCCGGCCTGGCAGCAGTGGCCGTACGCGCCGGTGGTGCGGGCCTACCGCAGCGCAGAGACCTGGTGGCGTGAGGCGACCAACCTGCGCGGCATGGCGCCGCACCACCAGGAGATGGCCCGGGTGTTTGCGCGCCAGTGGCTCGACACCCTGTCGCCGGCCAACGCCGGGCTGGCCAACCCCGAGGTGCTGCGGCGCACGGTGGCGCTGGCTGGCCGCAACCTGCGGCAGGGTTGGGCCAACGCCATCGACGACCAGCTGCAGTCCTTGGGCCTGCCCGCCCTGCAGTTGCCGCAGGCCGCCGACGACGGCAGCGCCCCTCGGCCCTACCGGCCCGGCGTGGACGTGGCCGTCACACCCGGCAGCGTGGTCTACCGCAACGACCTGGTCGAGCTGATCCAGTACAGCCCGCAGACGGCCACGGTGGCAGCCCAGCCGGTGTTCATCGTGCCGAGCTGGATCAACAAGTACTACATCCTCGACCTGTCGCCGCACAACGCCATGGTGCGCTGGCTGGTCGGCCAAGGCCACACCGTCTTCATCCTGTCCTGGCGCAACCCGGACGAGCACGATGCGCTGCTCAGCCTGGACGACTACCTGCAGCTGGGCGTGTTCGACACGCTGGCCGCGATCCAACGCCTGCTGCCGGGCGAGTCGGTGCATGCCGTGGGCTACTGCCTGGGCGGCACCCTGCTGAGCATTGCCGCCGCTGCGCTGGCGCGGCCGGGCGCGGTGCCGGGGGCCGAGGCGCTGCCGGCGCTGGCCAGCATCTCGCTGCTGGCGTCCGAGACCGATTTCTCCGAGCCCGGCGAGATGGGTGTGCTGATCGACGAGAGCCAGGTCAGCCTGCTGGAGGACATGATGGCCGAGCGCGGCTTTTTGTCCGGCAACCAGATGGGTGGCAGCTTCCAGTGGCTGCACTCGCGCGAGCTGGTCTGGTCCGCCAGGCTGCGCGAGCTGTGGCTGGGCGAGCGGCTGCGGCCCAACGACTTGATGGCCTGGAACGAGGACCGCACCCGCATGCCGGCGGCGATGCACAGCGAGTACCTGCGCCGCTGCTACCTGCGCAACGAGCTGGCCCAGTCGCGTTACCCGGTGGCCGGACGGCCGGTGTCACTGGCCGACATCCACCTGCCACTGTGGCTGGTGGGCACCGAAAAAGACCATGTCTCGCCCTGGAAGTCGGTCTACAAGCTGCACGGCCTGTGTGACGCCGAGTTGACTTTTGTGCTGACCAACGGCGGCCACAACGCCGGCATCGTCAGCGAGCCCGGCCACGCCGGCCGCCATTTCGGCCTGCGGGTGCGCCGGCCCGGCGACGCCTGGATCAGCCCTGAGGCCTGGCCGGCCCAAGCCACCGCACACGCCGGCTCCTGGTGGCCGGCCTGGCAGGCCTGGCTGCAGGCCAAGGGCGACGGCCGGATGCTGCCGGCACGCAAGATCGCGGCCAAACGGGCGCTGTGCCCGGCGCCGGGCGCCTACGTGATGCAGCGCTACCCGGACTGAGCGGCCTGAGCCAGCGGCGGGCGGCGGGCGGCGGGCGGCGGGTCATGCGCCACAATCCCGCACCATGCCCGCCAACGTCGAAATCAAGGCCCGCATCGACAGCGTCGAGGCGCTGCTGCCCCTGGCCCGGGCCCTCAGCGATGGTGACCACCCCCAGCTGATCCACCAGGACGACACGTTTTTTGATGCGCCGCACGGCCGCCTCAAGCTGCGCGTGTTTGGCGACGGCTCGGGCGAGTTGATCCACTACCAGCGGGCCGATGCCGACGGCCCCAAGCTGTCGGACTACATCCTGGCCCCGGCGCCCGAGCCCGAGAGCCTGCGCGAGGCCCTGACCCGCGGGCTGGGCCTGCTTGGCCGGGTCCGCAAGGAGCGCATCCTGCTGCTGGCGGGCGCCACCCGCATCCACCTCGACCGGGTTGAAGGCCTGGGCGACTTTCTGGAGCTGGAGGTCGGCTTGCAGGACGGCCAGACCGAGGCCGAGGGCAGGGCCATTGCCCAGGGGCTGATGGCGGCGCTGCAGATCGCGCCGAGCCAGCTGCTCAGCGGCGCCTACCTCGACCTGCTGCGCACCGCGGCTGCGGCACCTGACCCGGCGAACCGCGCCGCCGGATGATCCCCGCGCCACTGCTGGAGTTGCGCGACCTGCGTGTCACGCTGGCCACGCCGCGTGGCCCGGCAGACGCACTGCGCGGCATCTCGTTTGCCATCGAGCGCGGCCAGACCCTCGGCCTGATCGGCGAGTCGGGCTGCGGCAAGAGCATCACCGCGCTGGCGTTGATGGGCTTGCTGCCCGAGGGCGCCAATGCCAGCGGCTCGCTGCGCTTTGACGGCCGCGAGCTGCTGGGCCTGGCCGAGGACGACTGGTGCAAGCTGCGCGGCAACCGCCTGGCGATGGTGTTCCAGGAACCGATGACCGCGCTCAACCCGCTGCACACCATCGGCCACCAGATCGGCGAGTCGCTGCGGCTGCACAAGCAGCTGGGTGGCCGCGCCGCCCGTGCGCAGGCGCTGCGGCTGCTGGAGCGGGTACAACTGCCGCAGGCTGCGCAGCGGCTCGACGCCTACCCGCACCAGCTCTCGGGCGGCCAGCGCCAGCGGGTGGTGATTGCGATTGCACTGGCCTGCGGCCCCGACCTGCTGATCGCCGACGAACCCACCACCGCGCTGGACGTGACGATCCAGCGCGAGGTGCTGGACCTGATCGGCCAGCTGGTGGCCGAGGACGGCATGGCCTTGCTGTTGATCAGCCACGACCTGGGCGTGATGGCCGAGTCGGTGCAGCGCCTGCTGGTGATGTACGGCGGCACGGTGGTCGAGAGCGGGCCGACCGAGGCGGTGTTCGGCCGCCTGGCGCACCCCTACTCGCAAGGCCTGTTTGCAGCCCGGCCCCGGCTGGGCATGCCGCGCGGCCACCGCCTGGCCACCATCCCGGGCCGGGTGCCCGAGCTGATCGACCTGCCCCCCGGCTGCGGCTTTGCCGAGCGTTGCAGCCTGGCGGTGGACGCCTGCCGCGCCGCGCCGCCCCCGGCGCTGGAGGTGGCACCCGGCCACGCGGCGCGCTGCATCCGTCTGGCCGCAGCGCAGGCATCGGCCTTGCCGCCTGCAGGGCAGCCCGGATGACCGCCCCCATGACACCGCTGCTGCAAGTGCAAGACCTGGTCAAGGACTACCACCTGCCGCGTGAGCACTTGCTGGCGCGGGCACCCGTGGTGCACGCGCTGCAGGGCCTGAGCTTTGCGCTGCAGGCCGGCCGCAGCCTGGGCGTGGTGGGCGAGTCGGGCTCGGGCAAAAGCACGCTGGCGCGGCTGGTGATGGCGCTGGAGTCGCCCACCGCCGGCCGGGTGCTGATGGCCGGCCAGGACCTGGCCCGGCTCGACGCAGCCGCGCTACGCCGCGCCCGCGCCGGCTTTCAGATGGTGTTTCAAGACCCGTTTGGCTCGCTCGACCCGCGCCAGACGGTCGGCCGTATCGTCGCCGAGCCGCTGGCCGCACAGGGCCAGGTCGCACCCGGTGAAACCCGCGAGCGGGTTGCCGCGATGCTCGACGCGGTGGGCCTGCGCGCTGCCGACGCCAGCAAGTACGCCCATGAGTTCTCGGGCGGCCAGCGCCAGCGCATCGCCATCGCCCGAGCGCTGGTCACCACGCCTCAACTGATCGTGGCCGACGAGCCGGTCAGCGCGCTCGATGTGTCGGTGCAGGCCCAGGTGCTCAACCTGTTGCAAGATTTGCAGGACCGGCTCGGCGTGACTTATTTGTTCATCAGCCACGATCTGGCGGTGGTCGACCTGGTCTGCGACGAGGTGCTGGTGCTCTACCAGGGCCGGGTGGTCGAGCAGGGCAGCCCGCAGACCTTGTTCCAGGCGGCAGCGCATCCCTACACCCGGGCCCTGATGGACGCGGTGCCGGGCATACGGCCCAGGCTGCGCGGGCGGCGGCCGGCCCAACTGGGCCAATTGGCCCAATCAGCCTTGGTGGCCCAGTCAGCCTCGGTGGCCGCTGGCTTGGCCCCTTTGCCCGGCCTGCTGCAAGGCTGCGCTTTTGCGCCGCGTTGCGCCTGGCGCTTGCCGGTTTGCCTGGCCAGCGTACCGGCGCTGCGTCCGCTGGGCCCAGGCCATGCTGCGGCGTGTCACCGGGCCGAACAGGTGCGGGCTGGCGCGCCGGCCGATGCAACGCCGGACACGCTGCCGGACCCGCTGGCAGGCACGCCGCCAACCCCGCCGCCAACCCCGCCTCCAAACCCGCCACCAGAACCGCCACCCCAGGCGGCAGAATCCGTGTCATCCTGACCCGTTCTCACGAGGATTGCCCCATGACCATTCGCCGCCGTACCCTGGCCCAGGCCGCTGCGCTGTTGTCGCTGCCCGGTCTGTCTGCCGACTTGTTTGCCCAGCGCGCCAAGGACAGCCTGGTGTTGGGCATGGTGCTGGAGCCGACCAGCCTCGACCCGACCAGCGCGCCTGCCGCCGCCATCGGCGAGATCGTGCACTACAACGTGCTCGAAGGCCTGACCAAGATCAACGCTGCCGGCGCCGTCCTGCCGCTGCTGGCCGAAGACTGGAGCAGCGAGCCCGACGGCAAGTCCTACACCTTCAAGCTGCGCAAGGGCGTGAAGTTCCAGGACGGCTCGGCCTTTGATGCGGCTGCGGTCAAGTTCAGCTTCGAGCGCGCCAAGGCGCCCGACAGCACCAACAAGGCGAAAAAGGGTGTGTTCGACAACATCTCCTCGATCAGCACACCCGACCCGCTGGTGGTGATCCTGACGCTCAACAACCCCGATGCGACGCTGCCGTTCCGGCTGGGTGAAAACACCGCCGTGATCCTCAGCCCCAAGAGCGCGGCCACGGCGGCCACCCAGCCGGTGGGCACCGGGCCGTACCGGCTCGACAGCTGGCAAAAGGGCTCGGCCGTCAACCTAGTCAAGTGGGACGGCTACCGCGATGCAGCCGCGATCAAGCTGCGCCGCGTGAGCTTCCGCTTCATCAACGACAACGCTGCCCAGGTGGCCGCGCTGCTGGCCGGCGACATCGACGGCATGCCCCGCTTCGGCGCGGTGCAAAACATCAAGCAGTTTCAGGCCGACAAGCGCTTTACCGTCGAGATCGGCAGCACGGCGGGCAAGGGCATCCTGGCGATCAACAACAAGAAAAAGCCGCTCGACGACGTGCGGGTGCGCCGCGCCATCATGCATGCCATCGACCGCCAGGCCTTCATCGACGGCGTGCTCGAAGGCCTGGGCAAGCCGATCGGCAGCCACGCCACCCCGGCCGACGTGGGCTACATCGATCTGACCGGCGTCTACCCCTTCAACCCCGACAAGGCCCGCGCCTTGCTCAAGGAGGCCGGCGTGAGCAGCCCGCTCAACCTGAGTTTGAGCTTGCCACCGCCCAGCTATGCCCGCAAGGGCGGCGAGGTGGTGGCGGCGATGCTGGCCAAGGTGGGCATCATCGCCAAGATCGAAAACGTCGAATGGGCGCAGTGGCTGGCGGGGCCGTTCAAGGGCAACTTCGACCTGACGATCATCAACCACGTCGAGCCGCTGGATTACATGCAGTACGCCAACCCGCAGTACTACTGGGGCTACGACAGCAAGGCCTTCAACGAGCTGGCCAAAAAGCGTGCCGAGGCCGGCCGCGGCAAGGCGCAGGTGGCGCTGTACGGCGACCTCCAGCGCCAGATCACCACCGACGCGGTCAACGCCTTCATCTTCAATCCGACCCAGGTGTCGATCTCGCGCAAAGGCCTCAAGGGGCTGTGGGCCAGCTCGCCGATCGCCGCCAACGACTTGTCGCAGGTGAGCTGGTCATGAACACGCCGCAAAGCCCCGAAGCCATCGCCTTGACGGCCGAGTTGCTTGCCCTTGAAGAGCGCCTGCTCGACCCCGCCGTGCGCGCCGTGCCCGGGCAGGTGCGGGCCTTGCTGGCGCCAGAGTTTGTCGAGTTCGGCGCGTCCGGCCGGGTCTTCAACCGCGATGCGATCCTGGCGATGGTCGCGGCCGAGCCGCCCCGGGTGGCACGCCGGGCGCGCGGCTTCAAGGTCCGCCTGCTCGCACCGGGTGCGGCCCTGACGACCTGGCGGGTGCTGCGCGACGACGGCATCGAGACCCTGCGCAGCAGCGTCTGGCAGCAGCAGGACGGCCGCTGGCAGATGGTGTTCCACCAGGGCACCCAGGCGGCGCGCGACGACGAGGGCACGTCATGAGCCCGGCGCGGGCCACCGCCCAGCTGGCCACGGCGCTGCGCTGACGGCTGCCCGGCACTGCCATCCTTTCTCAAAGCCTCCTGCCATGTCTCACCTGCACACCCTCAGCGCCGTCGCGCTCGCCAAGGCCTTTGCCCGCCACAGCTTGTCGCCGCTGGAGGTGACCCGAGCGGTGATTGACCAGATCCAGCGCCGCGAGCCGCAGCTCCAGGCCTTGTTTGCCTTTGATGCCGATGCGGCGCTGGTCCAGGCTCGCGCCAGTGAGGCGCGCTGGATGCGCAACGAGCCGCTGTCTGCGCTCGATGGTGTGCCCGGCACGCTCAAGGAGAACATCGCCACCCAGGGCTGCCCGATGCCGGTGGGCACCGCCGCCAGCGACCTGCGGCCGATGAGCGAGGACGCACCCCCCGCCGCGCGCTGGAAGGAGGCCGGCCTGGTGCTGCTGGCCAAGACCACCATGCCCGACTACGGCATGCTGTCCTCGGGACTGTCGAGTTTTCACCCGCTCACCCGCAACCCCTGGGACACCACCAAAAACCCGGGCGGCAGCAGCGCCGGTGCGGGTGCGGCGGCTGCCGGCGGCTATGGGCCCTTGCATGTCGGCACCGACATCGGCGGCTCGGTGCGGCTGCCCGCCGGCTGGTGCGGCCTGGTGGGTCTCAAACCCAGCGCCGGCCGGGTGCCGATCAAGCCGCCCTTTGTCGGCCGCGTGGCCGGGCCGATGACCCGCACCGTGGCCGACTGCGCCGCCCTGATGGCGGTGCTGAGCCGGCCCGACTGGCGCGACACCACCAGCCTGCCGCCGCAAGCCATCGCCTGGCAGCAACTCGGCCGCGAGGTCCGGGGCCTGAAGATCGGCCTGCTGATGGACGCCGGCTGGGGGCTGGCACTTGAATCCGAAACCCGCGCTGCCGTAGAGGCCGCCGCCAGGCTGCTGGCGGGTGCCGGTGCCAGCGTCGAGCCGTTGGCACCGTTTGGCACCCGGGTCATGGCCGACGGCCTGGACCGCTTCTGGCGCATGCGCAGCTACCTCGACATGCAGGCCCTGCCGGCACACCGCCGCGAGCAGGTGCTGCCCTACATCCGCGAATGGGTTGCCACCGGCGCCACGCTCAGCGCGGCCGAGGTGTTTACCGGCTACAGCCAGATCGCCGCGCTGCGCGATGCAGCGGTAGCGGCCTGCCAGCCGTTTGACTTTGTGCTCTCGCCCACCAGCCCGACTCCCAGCTACCCTGCCGAATGGGCCAGCCCGCTGAACGACCCGGCCCAGCCGTTTGAGCACATTGCCTTCACCCTGCCCTACAACATGAGCGAGCAGCCTGCCCTGTCGATCAACTGCGGCTTCACCACCGGCGGCCTGCCGATCGGGCTGCAGATCATCGGCCGCCGGCACGACGACCTGGGCGTGCTGCAGCTCGCGGCCGCCTACGAGCAGCTGCGCGGCGCGATGCGGCCGTGGCCGATGGATGCGGCCTTGCCCAGCGGCAGCTTGCCCGCCTGACGGCCCGGCGCCGTCAGCCCGCAGGCGGCCAGCGCTGGGTCTGGCTGGCGCGCACCCGGGTGGCCAGCTTCGCGCACCCGCGGCTGAGGACTTGTTTCACGCTGCGCCCAAGCCACCTGCCTTGGCGACCAGCGGTCGGCCAGCGGCCTGCCAGCTGTCGATGCCGCCGATCAGGAACCGGGCGTCCAGCCCGGCGGCGCGCAGGCGCAGCGCGGTGACGCGGCCCACCTCGTGGCCGTAGACGCAGTACACCAGCACGGCTTGGCAGCGCGGCAACTGCTGCGACCAGTCGTCCACGCCGGCCGGGTCGCACCAGCGGGCGTCGGGCAAGGTGCTGGGCGCGGCCTCGAAGACACCGGCGCGGCGCACGTCCAGCACCATGCGACCGGCGATGTCCGGCGCGGCCAGGCCCAGGTCGGCGCCGGCGTCGTGCACGGCGCTCTGGTAGCGGCCATAGACCAGCGCCCAGTCGATGCGGTCCAGCAGGTCGGCCCAGGCGCCGGAGGCGGCTTGCGGCTGTGGTGCGGTCAGGGCCAGGATCGGCGTTGCAAGGGGCGTTGCGCCCGGCAGTGCGGCAAGCGCGTCGGTCGACCACCGCGTGACCAGGCGGCCGTCTTGCGGCTGGAACATCAGCCCGACCCAGCCCGTCTCGCCGCGCAGCGCCTGGGCATGCGCCAACAGGTCGCTGCGCCAGCGTGCCGCACTGCCAAAGTTGCTGGCCAGCGCCAGCGCCATCGCGGGCGTCATCGACGCCGCATTTGCCGGATCGGCCTGCGCGGCAGCGGTAGCGGTAGCGGTAGTGGGCAGCAGCCGGTCATTGTCAAATTCAGCGATGGTGGGGCTCATGGGTTGTGTCCAGTTCAAGGTCAAGGTCAAGGTCAGGAAAAGCGCGGCAACAGCCCGATGCTGGCCAGGCCGAGCAAGGCGCAAGCGCCCAGCAGCGGCAGCACACCGACCTTGAAGCGCATCAGCGCCACCGCAGCGGCTACCGCAATCAGCGCCGAGACGGCATCAAAACGCCCGCTCCAGCCCTGCGGCCACAGCACATGCCCCGCAAAGAACAGCGCGAGGTTGAGGATCACGCCAACCACCGCTGCGGTGATGGCCGACAGCGGCGCGGTAAAGCCGAGCTTGCCGTGGGTGGCCTCGACCAGCGGGCCGCCGGCCAGGATGAACACAAACGACGGCAGGAAAGTGAAGAAGGTGACCACGGCGGCCGCCAGCGCGGCACCCAGAAACAACGCATCCGGCCCCAGCACCTGGCGCGCCCAGCCGCCGACAAAACCGACAAAGGCCACCACCATGATCAGCGGCCCCGGCGTGGTCTCGCCCAGCGCCAGGCCGTCGATCATCTGCGGGCCGGTCAGCCACTGGTGCTGCTCGACGGCGCCCTGGTAGACGTAGGGCAGCACCGCGTAGGCGCCGCCAAAGGTCAGCAGCGCGGCCTTGGTGAAAAACCAGCCCATCGCCGTGAGCGTGCCTGCCCAGCCCTGGCTGGCCACCAGGGCGGCCATCGCCAGCGCCCACAGCGCCAGCCCCACGCCCAGCACTTTGACCAGATGACGGCGCGAGAAACGGGCATGCGCCGGCGTAGGGGTGTGGTCGTCGATCAGCGCCGGGCCATAACCGGCCCTGGCGGCACCGTGGCCACCGCCAAGCGCAAACACCTGGGGCGCCAGGCGGGCGCCGAAGTGTCCGATCAGCGCCGCTGCCGCCACGATCGCCGGGAACGGCGCATCAAACGCAAAGATGGCGATGAACGATGCGGCAGCGATGCCCCACATCCAGCGGTTTTTCAGCGCCCGGCTGCCGATGCGGTGGGCCGCCTGCAACACCAGTGCGGTGACCGCCGGTTTGATGCCGTAAAAGATGCCCGCCACCAGCGGCAGGTCGCCAAAGCGCAGGTAGATCCAGGACAGCGCGATCAACACGCCCAAGGACGGCAGCACAAACAGCGCGCCGGCGACGATGCCACCCCAGGTCCGGTGCATCAGCCAGCCGATGTAGGTGGCGAGCTGCTGGGCCTCGGGGCCGGGCAGCAGCATGCAGTAGTTGAGCGCATGCAAGAAGCGCTGCTCGCTGATCCAGCGCCGGCGCTCGACCAGCTCGGTGTGCATGATCGCGATCTGCCCGGCCGGCCCGCCAAAACTGATGAAGCCCAGCTTGAGCCAGAAACGCAGCGCCTCGGCAAAGCTGACGGCGGCAGGGGCGGCAGGGTTGGCGGCAGCGTTGTCGGCAGGGGTTGCGGTGGTCACGGTGAGCGGTCAGGGTTGGGGGGCGGGCGCTGCGTACAGCGCATCAAACAGCAAGCCTGCTGCCAGGGCCAGGGCGTCATCGTCGGCGTGCAGCTCACGCAGACCGGCCAGCAGGCCCTCCAGCCCGGCGGCCTCAGGCGCGGCGGGGCCACCGGCATCGAGGCAGTGCACCACGCCGGCAATGCGGCGCAGCGGCGTGTCGTCGGCCAGGCCGAACTGCGCGATCAACACCTCGAAGCTGACCAGCGCGCCGACATGGCTGAAATGTGCGCCGTCGTAGTCGTAGCCCCAGGCGCCGGCTGGCGCAACGGGTGGCGTGGCGGGCGGCGCGTCGGGGCCGGCGCCTGCAGCGGCCAGCCAGATGAACTCGGGCCGCCGGTCGATGAACCGGCGTATCAGCCAGGCGCAGGCCAGCCGGTCTACCCAGGGCCGGGCCCGGGTGGCCCAACGCTGGCCTTGAAACTGTTCGCGGTCCAGCCGGGGCAAGGCGACAGTGGCCGTGGGCTGGGGCTCACCCCGAGAAAAGCGGCCGTTCAGCGCAGCACGCACGCCGGTCAGCTCGGCGGCGGCCTGCTCGGCGGGGGCGCCGGCAAAGTAGTCGATGGCGCGCAGCGTGACCAGCGCATCCACCAGGCCGCGCAGCCGCCGCCGTGCCTCGGTCTCGCCGAGCTTGGGCAGGGCGTGTTGCAGTGCGGCGGCGGTCTCGCGCCACTGAGCGTAGGCCTCGCTGCGCTCGAACAGCGCCAGCCACTCGGCGCTTTGGTCGGTGTCGCGCGGCGCCAGGCACAGCACAGACGCCGTGCCGCCGTGGCTGCGCACCTC
>JANYKR010000239.1 GCA_025358155.1 Betaproteobacteria bacterium | reverse complement strand
GAGGTGCGGGTCTCGACGCCGGTGAGTACGGCGTCGGCCATCGCAAAACCGCGAATCTGGCGCTCGAAGGCCGGCAAAGCCTCGCGGATCGCTGCCAGCGCAGGCGCCGGCAGGCTGCCCCGGCCAGGCTCGGCCAGATCGGTCAGCGTCACGCCCGGCTGGTAGGACGGCAACACGCTGCCCAGCTCACGCGTGAGGGCCTTGCCGTGGCGGCCGGCCACAAAATCACCCACCAGTTGGGCCGGTGCGCGGTAGCCATTGCCGCCCAGCAAATAGGCCCGAGACTCCCAGAAACGTTGGAAAGCGATGCCGTCCAGCGGATTGACCGGCCCGCTGGCCTGGCCGTCCTGCCGGTAGTCTTGCGGCGTGATGCCAACCACGATGCCGGCGTTGGCATTGCGCTCGTTGCGCGAGTACTGGCTCATGCCGTTGGTCACGACCCTGCCAGCCTCGGACGTGGCCGCCACCACCGTGCCGCCGGGGCACATGCAAAAACTGTAGACCGCCCGGCCGTTGCCGGCGTGGTGCACCAGTTTGTAGTCGGCCGCGCCCAGGATGGGGTGGCCGGCGCTCGGGCCAAACCGCGCCGCATCGATCAGGCTTTGCGGATGCTCGATGCGAAAGCCGACGGAGAACGGCTTGGCCTCCATGAACACGCCGCGCCCCTGCAGCATCTCGAAGGTGTCGCGGGCGCTGTGGCCCACCGCCAGCACCACATGGTCGGTATCGATTTGCTCGCCGCTCGCCAGGGTCAGGCCGCGCACGCGCCGAGCGCCGTCCGGCCCGGTCTCGATCTGGATGTCGGCCAGCCGTTGCTGGAAGCGGATCTCGCCACCCAGACTCTCGATCTGGGCGCGCATCTTCTCGACCACGCCAACCAGCCGGAACGTGCCGATGTGCGGCTTGGCGACAAACAGGATTTCTTCGGGCGCGCCGGCCCTGACAAACTCGGTCAGCACTTTGCGGGTGAGGTGGCGCGGGTCACTGATCTGGCTCCAGAGCTTGCCGTCCGAGAAGGTGCCGGCACCGCCCTCGCCAAACTGCACGTTCGACTCGGTCGTCAGCACACCCTGGCGCCACAGCGCCCAGGTGTCCTTGGTGCGCTCACGCACCGCCTTGCCACGCTCCAGCACGATCGGCCGCAAGCCCAGCTGGGCCAGCACCAGCGCAGCAAACAGACCGCATGGCCCGAAGCCGATCACCACCGGCCGGCGCTGCCCGGCGCTCGGAAACGCTGCAACCGCCGCCAGGGGCGGCCGGTAGCGGGTATCGGGGCTGGGTTTGAGGTGCGAATCCCCCGGGTGCGCAGCCCGGTAACGGGCCAGCACGGCGGCTTCATCCACCCCGACGGCCAACGCGGCGTCTACGGTGTAGATCAGCACCACCGCCGACTTCTTGCGCGCGTCGTAGCTGCGCTTGAAGACCGTGAGACTGCTCAAGTCGGCATCTTGGATGCCAAGCCGCGCCAGGGTGGCTGCACGCAGCGCCTCGGGCGCGTGGTCCAGCGGCAAGCGCAGTTCGGTGATTCTCAACATGCGCTCAGCCTGACAAACTCCTGCTGACCCGGGGCTGCTGGTGCCTGAGCCGCGGGTCAGGCCCTGCGCCGCACACGGCGCAGCGAGCCAGCCAGGATCAGCCGTCGATCAGCCGCTGATCAGTCGCTGATCAACCGCCTTTGCGGGGGCGCTTGCCCGGATTTTTCTTGCTGCGGGTGTGCGAGCCGCGCTCCAGGCTGATTTTCTGGCCCTTGGGCGCGGTGAAGCAGACGCCAAGAGGTGCGGCGGGACGCGGGGTGGCCCGGCGCTCGGCTTCGGTGATGATCTTGGTGCCCATGGTGTGGATCCAGTGTGTTGGAAAGTCAACCCAGGATTAGGCCACAAACTTGGTCCCGATTTTGTGTTGATCGCGCAGAACTTGGTCACGGACCCGGCGCCGACGCCGCCAAAGCGCCCAATCGGGCCTCAAAATCTCGCGGCGCAACATATTGCAATACACCCCGACTGGCCGCACCCACCGTCGCGGCCATGCCAATGGTCGGGTAGAGCAGCACCGTGGTGCCGCCACTCACCGCCTGGGTGGACGCCGGTGGGCCAAAGCGCTGACGCACATCGGCATCGCTCAGCCGTACCGCCGGCACAAAGCTCAGGCCGGCCAGCGGCATGCGTCTGGCGGCCTCACGGTCGGCGGCCAGCAGCTCGAAGCGGCGCACGCCGTCGCTCATCACCTGGGAGCGTGGCGAATTTGCGCGCCAGCGCTGCAAATCCGGCGCCGGCACCGCAAAGGCCAGCACCAGCCGGCCACTGACAAAACCGGCAAAAAAAGGGTCCACCAGGGCCTCCAGCGCACCGGTCTCGCCAAGCCGGGCCACCAGGGCCAGCGTCAGGTTGTCGCCCAGCAAAGTTTGCGCGTCGGCCAGCGTGTCGCGGCCCAGCACCAGGCCAAATGCCGCCAGCGTGCCGTCGTCGCCGGCCCGTGCCTGCCAGGGCAGGCCGGCGGCAGCGGCTGCCGGCGCTGCCGCCGGGCCGCGCCACATCTGCCACAGCGGCGCGGCAAAAGCCGCCACCAGCACCAGCAAGCCGGCAGCCAGCGCCAGCAGCACCGGATGCTTCATGCGGCCCACCTTGCTGCGCAAGCGCAAACCTGCAGGTCTGAAAGTAGCGAAGCGGATGGAGTCACCACCGGATTATCGAGCCCGGCCGGGCTCAGCCCAACGCGCGATGCCGGATCGAGCCTCGCGGGCCGCCCCAGGGTCAGCGCCGCCAACACCCAGCGCCTCAAACCCCCAGCGCCGACAATCAACCCCGCTCACCCACCCAGCCCAATGCCCGCCCTGCCCCACCGCGTCCTGTCCGTCATCCCGCCGATGACGCAGCTCAACACGCCCTACCCTTCTACCGCCTACCTGACGGGGTTCTTGCGCTCGCGCGGAGTGGCAGCGGTGCAGGAGGACTTGGCGCTGGCGCTGATTTTGGCCCTGCTCTCTCCCCAGGGTCTGGCTGCGGTGCAGGCGCAGATCGAGGCCGGCGCCACAGGCACAGCGCGGCCCGGCGCCCGGCGCGCACCCAGCGTGCTGTCCTTTGCCGAGCAATACCCGCGCTACCTGGCCACGATCACGCCAACGCTGGCCTTCTTGCAGGGCCGTGACAGCACCCTGGCGCACCGGATTGCCAGCCGGTCGTTCTTGCCCGAAGGGCCGCGCTTTGCTTCGCTCGATGCCTATGTCGATGACGACGGGGGCGACCCACTGGCGTGGGCCTTCGGGGCGCTGGGGGTGCAGGACAAGGCCCGGCATCTGGCCACGCTCTACCTCAACGACCTGGCCGATGTGCTGCGCGACGCGGTGGACGCCCGCTTCGAGTTTGTGCGCTACGCCGAGTCGCTGGCGATGAGCCAGCCCAGCTTCGAGCCGCTGGCCTCGGCCCTGGCCGCGCCGCTCAACCTGGTGGACCAGACCCTGAGAGCGCTGACGCTGGCAGCGCTGGCGCGCCATGCGCCCAGCGTGGTGCTGGTGTCGGTGCCGTTCCCGGGCGCGGTTTACGCCGCCTTCCGCATCGCCCAGGCGATCAAGCTGCACAACCCCGCCGTCGTCACCGTGCTGGGCGGCGGTTTTGTCAACACTGAGCTGCGCGAGCTGACCGAGCCCCGGGTGTTTGACAACTTTGACTTTGTCACGCTGGACGCCGGCGAGCGCCCGCTGCTGGCGCTGCTGGAGCACCTGGCCGGTCAGCGCTCGGTCAGCCGGCTGGTGCGCACCTACCACCGGCCGGCCGGCCGCAACGCGGTGCGCTGGGTCAACTTCAGCGAGCCCGAGGTGCCGTTCAATGAGGTCGGCACGCCGACCTGGGACGGTTTGCCGCTGGCGAGCTATTTGTCGCTGCTCGACATGCTCAACCCGATGCACCGGCTCTGGTCGGACGGGCGCTGGAACAAGCTGACCGTGGCCCAGGGCTGCTACTGGAAAAAGTGCAGCTTTTGCGATGTCTCGCTGGACTACATCTCCAGGTACGAGAGCACCAGCGCCGAGCAGTTGGTGGACCGGATCGAAGCAATAGTCGCCGAGACCGGCCAGACCGGCTTTCATTTTGTCGACGAGGCGGCACCTCCCAAGGCGCTCAAGACCCTGGCCGCCGAGCTGCAGCGGCGCCGGCTGGCGGTCTCGTGGTGGGGCAACATCCGATTCGAGAAGACCTTCACGCCCGCGCTGTGCGAGCAGCTCGCTGACAGCGGCTGTATCGCGATCTCGGGCGGGCTTGAGGTGGCGTCCGACCGGCTGTTGACGCTGATGAAAAAGGGCGTCTCGGTGGAGCAGGTGGCGCGGGTCACCAAGGGCTTTTCGGATGCCGGCATCCTGGTGCATGCCTACCTGATGTACGGCTTCCCGACCCAGACGGTGCAGGACACGGTGGACGCGCTGGAGTACGTGCGCCAGTTGTTTGCCGCAGGCTGTATCCAGTCGGGATTTTTTCACCGCTTTGCCTGCACCGTGCATTCACCCGTAGGCCAGGACCCGGCCGCCTACGGCATCACGCTGCTGCCGCTGCCCCCGGCACCCGCTTCTGGTCACTTCGCCAAGAACGACGTCGGTTTCATCGACCCGGCCGGGGTGGACCATGCCGCGCTGGGGGTCGGCCTGAAAAAAGCGGTCTACAACTTCATGCACGGCATCGGGCTGGACGAGGATGTGCGGCAGTGGTTCGACTTCCCGGTGCCCAAGACCAAGGTGGCACGCCAGCGCATCGCGCGGGCCCTCGCCGAGCGCGATTGAAATTGCGGCGGCGCAAGCGCTAGCGCTTGCCGTTGCGGTTGCGGTTGCGATTGCGGTTGCGGTTGCCGGTTCGGCGACCCGCGACCGTCCGGAACGGCGCCGGTGCGACGCGGCCACTGTAGGCCTCGCCCTACAAACAAACCGCCGCTGGCCCGATGGTTGCGGCTGCCGGGCGGCGTCAAGCTATCGACAGTCGGGCTCCATTGGGGATTGCCCCGCGCAGGAGCCGCCGCATGAACCGTCAAAACCCCTTCGCCACCGGACTGACTGCAGGCGGGAGCGAAGGCCCGTCCGAGCGCCAACACAGCGCGCTCCGGGCCCATAACGTGTGGTCCGGCCCTTGGCCGGGTGTGGCGGGCGCACTGGCGGTGTTGGCCCTGCTGCTGGCTTTCAGCCATGTCGTCAATCTGGGGGTGCAGCAGGGCGAGTTGCGCCGGCAGCAGATGGCGCGGCAAGCCATGCAGCGCTGGCGCTGCGACGTGGCACCACAGCGCTTGCCTGGGTCTTGCGCGGCTGAACTCAGCACAGCCGATGAACGCGATGCCGCGTTCTTGTCGTCGAATTCGCCCAGCGCCTACACAACCAACAGCCCGAATAACCCGAATAACCCGAACAACCCGAATAACCCGAAGAACCTCGATGGCCTCGACCGCCCCAACGGCCGGGCCAGCGTGTTGCAAGCCAACCGCTGAGCGGGACCCTCACCGCACTGCCCGGCTGTACCGCCTCTACCCCAGTCACCGCATGCAACCCGCTCACTGAAAGCACACCCCCATGACCGCACTGCCCTTGCCGGCCCGCCAAACCGACTCCCTCTGTCAGCAGCGCGCCGCTGACCACCGGGGTCCGTCGCCCACACGCGTTGTCACCGCGCTGGCGGCTGCCGCGGTGGGCCTGTTCATCAGCCTGGTGGCCATGACCAGCGAAGCCGCCGGCACCGCCGCCAAGCCAGCTGCTGCGCCGGCGTCTTCGAGTTCGGCCCAGTCCCGTTACCAGCAGGACCGGGCCGTCTGCCTGAGCGGTGCGTCCAACCAGGACCGGGCCACCTGCCTGAAAGAAGCCGGCGCCGCCCGGGCCGAAGCCCAAAAGGGCGGTTTGGGCGACAGCACCGAGCCCTACGCCGACAACCAGCGCAAGCGCTGCGCCCAACTGCCCGGGAGCCAGCGACAGGACTGCCTGGCCCGCATGCAAGGCCAAGGCAATGTCAGCGGCAGCGTAGCGGGTGGCGGGCTGCTACGAGAAACTGTGACCGTGGTGCCTGCCGCCGCCGCACCAGCGCCGGTCCCTGCGGCCTCGGCGCCTTGAGCACACGCCGGCGGCGAGAGCCGGTCAGACTGCGTCAAGGAATCTGCGGGGCGCCCTGACCCGGCCGGGCCGGTACCGTACAACGCAGGTCGCCGCTATGCTGCGGCCCATGCAAACCCACCTCAGCATCATCACAGGCTCGTCACGCGGCCTCGGCGCGGCCCTGGTTGCGCAGCGCCTGCTGCCCGGCCACCGCGTGCTGGGCATTGCCCGGCTGCGCAACCCAGCGCTGCAAGCCCAGGCCGACGCAGCCGGTATCTGCCTTGAACAATGGCCGCTGGACCTGACGGATGCGGTGGCTGCGGCGCAATGTCTGCAACATTGGTTGTCCGGGCTCGACGGCAGCCACTACGCCAGCGCCACTCTGATCAACAACGCGGGCGTGGTCGGCCAACTCGCAGCGCTGGACCAGGTGCCCCTTGGCGCGCTGAGCCAGGCCCTGCGGGTCGGGCTGGAAGCTGCATTGCTGCTGAGCGCCGCTTTTATCGACGCCAGCCGCGACTGGTCGGGCGCCCGCCGGGTGCTCAACATTTCGTCCGGCCTGGGCCGCCATGCGATGGCCGGCAGCGCGGTCTACTGCGCAGCCAAGGCCGGCATGGACCACTTCAGCCGCGCAGTCGCGCTGGAACAGGCGGGGCTGGCGAACCCGGCGCGCATCGTCTCCATGGCCCCCGGCGTGATCGACACCGACATGCAGGCCGAGTTGCGCGGCGCCGACCCGCTGCGGTTCCCGGAACGGGCCCGCTTCCTGCAGTTGCAGGCTGACGGTGTGCTGGTCAGCCCGCAAGACTGCGCGGCCAGGTTGCTGGCGCGGCTGGAGCGGGAAGATTTTGGCCAGGAAGTGATCGCGGACATCAGGGACTGAGGCTGATCACTGCCCGCCTCAGGGTTGCAGCTTGCAGCCGCACCCCCAACCCTAGGCCTCTGGCTGCTCCAACGCTGATGCAAAAGCGTATCCGGCGCGATCACGTTTTGCCAGGTACATCGCCCTGTCAGCACTTCGGACCAGCAGGTCGGCGGTTGCGCCGTCAGTCGGAAACATCGCGATGCCAATGCTGCATCCCACCCGCAACGACAAGCACTCGTCATTCAAGTTGAACTCGCAGGCTTCGCCAAGCGTGGCCCTGATCTTGGTGGCAATGGTGATGGCGTCAGCTCGCTGCTTGAGTTCGAGCAGCAGGTACAAAAACTCATCCCCACCATGGCGGCTGACCGTATCGTCCTCGCGCGTCATCGCCTTGAGCCTGCCAGCAATGGTCTGCAACACGCAGTCACCGGCCAGATGGCCATGGTTGTCATTGATGGTCTTGAAGCCGTCCAGGTCGATGAACATCACGGCGAGGGTGCGGCCGTGGCGCTTGGCTTGGGCCAGGCCGTGTTCGAGCCGGTCATTGAACAGCACCCGATTGGGCAGCGAGGTGAGTGCATCATGGAACGCGGCATGGCGGGCCGACAGCTCCTGTGAATGCGCTGCAGCCAACTCACGCTCCAGCTCCTGCCTTGCCTTGAGCTCGACCTTTAGCGCACTGGTGACGCTGGAGAGGTCATCTGCGCACGCCTGAACCTTGCTTTCGACCCGCTCGTTCTGGGCGAGTGCGTCGCTCAAGCCCGCTTGGGAGGGCTGCTGGCCGAGTTCCTCCTTCAATGCCGAATTGACTGACGACAACTCATCCGCGCACTCAGCGACCGCCCCCTTGATCTGTTCACTCCGGTCCAGTGCCTGCGTCAGGGTGGAAGC
>JANYKR010000206.1 GCA_025358155.1 Betaproteobacteria bacterium | reverse complement strand
CAGGCTGCGGTATGCCAGAGGAAGTGCTGTGTCCGAGTCGCCGTCCGCCCCCGTCCCTGCTGGAACCGTCGACTTGCCCGCGTTGGAACGTGAGTTGGCCGAGTTGTTTGTGCAAGCGCTGAATCTCGACACGCCAGCGGCCGAGATCGACCCTGAGGCACCGCTGTTCGGCGAGGGCTTGGGGCTGGACTCGATCGACATCCTGGAAGTTGCGCTCGAGGTGTCGCACCGCTACGGATTCGAGCTGCGCTCAGACGATGAGAACAACCACCAGATCTTCCAGTCACTGCGCAGCATGGCCAGGCACGTGGCCCAGCACCGCAAAAAATAGCCCCATGCCCAACTGGCGCGTGGTGGCGGCTGCTGCGGCCCTGATGGCCTATGCGCTGCTGTCGTATGCCCTGATGGCCTGGTGGCCTGACCGGCCCTGGTCGGTGGCGGTGCTGTTCGGCCCGCTGCTGGTGCTGCTGTTTGCCAGCGCCTTCACCCGCCGACACCTGCCCACGTTGCTGGCGGCCACCGGCCTCGCGGCCCTGCTGGTGGGCATGGTGTGGCGCGGCGGAGCCGGGGTGAACCTTTTCTACGTGCTGCAGCACGGCGCGATCCATGGCGCATTGGCCTGGGGCTTTGGCATCACGCTGCGGCCGGGCAGTACCGCGCTGATCACGCTGATGGCGCAGCGCATCCACAGCCATTTCACGCCGGCGATGCGGGTCTACACCCGCCAGCTCACAGCGGCGTGGATGGCCTACTTCATCGGGATGATCGGGGTCTCGTTGGCGCTTTACCTGCTGACACCCTGGGCCTGGTGGTCCTTGTTCGGCGGTGTGTTCACGCCTTTGTCGGTGCTGGTGTTTTTTGTCGGCGAGCACTTCTGGCGCTACCACCGCCATCCAGAGTTCGAACGGGTCAGCCTGGCCCGGGTGCTGCAGGCCTGGCGCGCCACCGGCACGTCCACGCAGCCATGACGGCCACCGCCCTGCCCCTGCTGGCCGAGCGCGACCTGGCCGCACCGCTGGCCTGGCGCCGGGGCGTGCCTGTCAGTGCTGCGCAGTTCCTGGGTCAAGCCCGGCAGCTCGCGCTTGCGCTGCCGGCCCGGGGCCAGCCGATCAACCTGTGCCAGGACCGCTACCGGTTTGCGCTGGGGCTTGCCGCAGCCTTGCTGCGCGGCCAGACCAGTTTGATGCCGCCCAATGCGCTGCCCGACACCCTGCGTGCGCTGCACAGCACCGGCGCGGGGCCGGGCGAGCAGCCCTACGCACTGTTGGACGACGCGGCGCTGGACGTCGGAGGTCTGCAGCGTGTGTTTGTCGATGTCCCACTCAACGGCGTTGCGGCGACCGAGGTGCCGCTGATCCCTGCCTCGCTGGAGGCGGTGCGCCTGCTCACCAGCGGCAGCACCGGCGCCCCCCAGCCCCATGGCAAAAGCTGGGGCGCGCTGGTCCTCAACATTGCCGCCGAGGCCGAGCGCCTGGCAGCGTTGTGCGATCGGCCCTCGCTGCAAGGCCTCAACGTGCTGGCCACGGTGCCGGCGCAGCACAGCTATGGCCTGGAATCGACGGTGCTGCTGGCCCTGCTGGGTGGCGCCAGCTTTGACGCCGGCCGGCCCTTTTTCCCGGCCGACATCGCCGCCGCACTGGCCGAGGTGCCGGCGCCGCGTGCCCTGGTGACCACGCCCTTCCACCTGAAAACGCTGATGCGGGCGGGCCTGGCGCTGCCGCAGGTGGAGTTGCTGCTGTCGGCCACGGCGCCCTTGTCGCCGCAACTCGCGCAGCAGGCCGAGGACGTGTGCCGGGGCCGACTGGTCGAGATTTACGGCTGCACCGAAGCCGGCCAGGTCGCCAGCCGCCGCACCACCGCTGGCGAGACCTGGCACACGCTGGGCGCGCTGCGCGTCTGGCGCGACCTGGCGGACGACGGCACCGAGCGCTTTCTGGTGCAGGGCGGCCACGTGCAGACGGCCACGCCGCTGGCCGACGTGCTGGAGCTGCACGATGAGCATCACTTCCGGCTGCTGGGCCGGGCCAACGATCTGATCCATGTCGCGGGCAAGCGCAGTTCGTTGGCCCACCTGGACTTTCAACTCAACCGCATCCCGGGCGTGGACGATGGCGCCTTCTGGATGCCCCCGGAACAAGCCGACGGCATCACGCGGCCGGTGGCCTTTGTGGTGGCGCCCACGCTCAGCGCCCGCCAGATCATGGCTGCGCTGCGCGAACCGCTGGAAGCTGCCTTTGTGCCACGCCGGGTGCTGCACGTACCCGCGCTGCCCCGCGAGGCCACCGGCAAGCTCAGCGCCCAGGCGCTGGCGCGTTTTGCGCGAGACGCCTTGGCCGAAGGCGGGCATTTCCATGTGCCGGCCGACCACCCGGCCTTTGCCGGTCACTTCCCCGGCCAGCCGGTGCTGCCAGGCGCGGCCTTGTTGACCCTGGTGATGCGGGCGCTGCAGGCCCGGCCCGAGTTGCAGGCCCGCCTCGGCCCGGCACCGCAAATCGCCCAGGTGAAGTTTCTCAGCGCGGTGTTGCCGGGCAGCGACCTGCAGGTGCACTTGCAGGCCCAGCGCAACGGCGTGGCTTTCGAGGTACTGCGCCAGGGCCAGGCCGTTGCCACCGGCCTGTGGGCCCCCGGAGTCGGCCCATGAGCACCCAGGCCTGCACCCCTGGCAGCGGCGACGATGGCGCCGACACCGGCCGGGCCCGCGATTGGACCGCCACGCCCGAGCGCAGCAACCTGCTGGCCCTGCGCACCATCGCCTGGATCGCCACCCACCTGGGCCGTCCGGTGGCGCGCCTGGTGCTGCACCCGATCACGCTGTACTTCTTGTTGTTTGCGCCGCCCGCCCGCCGCGCCTCGCGCCGTTACCTGGAGCGTGCCTTGGGCCGGCCGGCCGCTTGGGCCGATCTCTACCGCCATCTGCACAGCTTTGCGTCCGTGGCACTGGACCGCCTCTGGTTCGCCGCCGGCCGGCTGGACTTGTTCGAGCTGCAGATCAGCGGCAACGGGCTGATGGACCGCAGCGTGGCCGAGGCGCACGGCGTGTTTCTGCTGGGCGCGCACATCGGCAGCTTCGAGGCGCTGCACGCCGTGGGCATGAGCCACCCCGGCCTGCCGGTCGCGATGGTGATGTACCCCGACAACGCGCGCATGATCCACACCGTGCTGCAGGCACTGGCACCCGACTTCGAGGTCAGCATCATCCCCATCGGCCAGCGCGGCTCGGCCCTGGCGATCCGCGATTTTCTCGACCGAGGCGGTCTCACCGGGCTGATGGGCGACCGTTTTGTGGCCAGTGATGCGGTACACGGCGGCAGCCTGTCGCTCGACTTTCTGGGCCAGCGCACACGCTTTACCGACGGCCCGGTGCGACTGGCGCTGATGCTGCGCCGGCAGGTGATCTTCATGGTGGCGCTGTACCGGGGCGGTAACCGCTACGACCTGCGCTTCGAGACCCTGGCCGACTTTCGTGAGCCGCCGGCGGGCGCGGCCGAGCGCGAACAGCTGGTGGCCGCCACCGTGGCCGACTACGTGCACCGCCTGGAGGCGCTGTGCCGTGAGGCCCCCTACAACTGGTTCAACTTCTATGACTACTGGCCTGAAAACGACGCCGTGTGAGGCTGCGCCGCGCCGGCGCCGTGGCTGGCTCGTCAGCGTGCTGGCCGCTGCGCTGTGGTTGTCGGGCAGCGGCGCCTGGGCCCAGGCGGCTGCGGCGAGCTTCGACCTGGCAGCGCTGATGGCCCAGTTGGCGCAACGCAAGAGCGGCGAAGCACGCTTCACCGAGGAACGCACCGTCAGCAGCTTCGACTACCCGCTGCGCTCCAGTGGCCGCCTGAGCTTCGAGGCGCCTGACCGTTTTTCGCGCTTCACCGAAGAGCCCCGCCCCGAGAGCATGGAGGTTCAGGGCAATGAGGTGCTGCTCAAGCGAGGCAAGCGCACGCGCCAGATGGCGCTCGACTCGATCCCCGAACTCTCCGCGCTGGCCGATGCGATGCGCGGCACGCTCACCGGTGACGCCCAGGCCTTGCGGCGCCACTTCAAAGCCCAGGTCAGCGGCAACGGCCAGCGCTGGGTGCTGCTGCTCACCCCCATCGACGCCCGCCTCGCGCGCAGCGTGCAGCAGCTCGAGATCGCCGGCACCGGCGCCGACATGCGCAGCATCGAGCTGCGCCTGGCGGGCGGTGACCGCTCGCTGATGCTGGTCGAGCCGCTGGCTGCCAGCGCTGCACCGCGATGATGCAGGCGTACGTCCCGCCGGGCCCGCTGGGCCCGCGCTACCGCACGGCCGTGGTGGCGGTGTGGCTGGCGCTGATGTTGGTGGCCGTGCTGCAGATCACCCGCACCCGGTTCAGCGCCGACCTGTCGGCTTTTTTGCCCGCCACGGCCGATGCGCAGCAGCAGGTGCTGATCGACCAGATCAAGGGCGGCGCACCGGCGCGCACGGTGTTCATCGGCATCGAAGGCGGCGACCCGGTGCAGCGCGCGGCCGCCTCCCGCAAGCTGGCCACGGCCTTGCGTGCCAGCGGGCGCTTCGACCAGGTCAGCAACGGCGACAACGACGCCTGGGCCGACGTCGGCAAGTGGATCTTCGAGCACCGCTACCTGCTGAGCCCGGCCGTCACGCCCGCCCGTTTCACCGCCGACGGCCTGCGTGAGGGCATCGCCGACACCCTCTCGCTGCTCGGCACGCCCGCTGGCGTCGCGCTAAAAGGTCTGCTGACGCAAGACCCCACTGGCGAGGTGCAGGGCATCGCCGAAAGCATGATCCCGGTGCGTGCAACCCGCACCGATGAAGGCGTCTGGGTGGCGCGCGATGCGCCGCGAGCCCTGCTGCTGGCCGGCATACGCGCCGACGGCGCCGACCTCGACGCGCAACAGGCGGCCCTCGCCACGCTGCGCAGTGCCTTCCAGACCGTGCAGGCCGAGGCCAAGAATCCGCCGCTGCGCCTGCTGGTCAGCGGGTCACCGGTGTTTTCGGTCGACAGCCGTACCCAGATCGAGGCCGAGGTGAAGTGGCTGGCCCAGATGGGCACCGTGCTGATGAGCGCGCTGCTGCTGCTGGCCTTTGCCTCGCCGCTGGCCCTGGGCGTGGCCCTGCTGCCGGTGGTAACCGGCATCATCACCGGCATCGTGGCCGTGAGCCTGAGCTTTGGCAACGTGCACGGCGTGACGCTGGGCTTTGGCGCCACGCTCATCGGCGAAGCGGTGGACTACGCCATCTACTACCTCATACAGGCGCGCGGCCAAGACGGCACAGGCTGGCGCCGGTGGCTGGGCAGCAACTGGCCCACGGTGCGCCTGGGGCTGCTGACCTCGCTGTGCGGCTTTGCGGCCCTGCTTTTTTCAGGTTTCCCTGGGCTGCAGCAGCTGGGCGTGTTTTCGCTGGCCGGGCTGATCGGCGCCGTGCTGGCCACCCGCTACCTGCTGCCGGTGCTGATGCCCGACGGTGCGCGCGGCATGGGCCTGCGCCGCCAGATGGGCCGCGCCGCACGGAGCGCCATCGGCTTGCTGCCGCGCACACGCCCGCTCTGGTTGGTGCTGGGCCTGGCCTCGGCATTGCTGGTCTGGCAGCGCGACAGCCTGTGGGACGCCAAGCTGATGTCGCTGAGCCCGGTGTCCCAGCAAGCCCTGGCGCTGGACGCCAGCCTGCGCGCCGACATCACCGCCGGCGGCGACGGTGGCGCCTTCGTGGTGGTGCAAGCTGCCACCACCGAGCAAGCCCTGCAGCAGGCCGAGGCTGCGGCGCAGCGCCTGGAGTTGCTGGTCAATCAGCGTGTCATCGCCGGGTTCGACACGGTCACGCGGTTTCTGCCCAGCCTGCAGACCCAGCAGCGCCGCCAGGCCGCGCTGCCCGAGCCGGCCGCGCTGCACGCCGCGCTGGCCCAGGCCACCGCCGGCGGGCCGCTGAAGGCCGAACGCCTGGGGCCCTTCGAGCAGGCCGTGGCGCAGGCCCGCGAGCTGCCGTTGATCACGTTCGAGACCGCCCGCAAGACCGCGATCGCGCCGCTGCTCGACGCGCTGATGCTGCGCCGCCCCGACGGCAGCTTCACCGCGCTGCTGCCGCTGCAGCCGGTGGGCGAAACGCTGGACCTGGCACGCGTGGGCGCCGCGCTGCAGGGCCTGCCGCAGGTGCAGGTGGTCGACATCAGCGGTCAGCTCGGCCGCATGTACCGGCGCTACCTGGGCGAGGCGCGCACCCAGGCCGCGCTCGGCGGCCTGGGCGTGCTGCTGATGGTGGCGGTGGCGCTGCGCAACACGCGTCGGGTGCTGGCCGTCTGCCAGCCCCTGCTGTTGGCGGTGCTGCTGACGATGGGCGGCCTGGCGCTGCTGCAGGTGCCGATGGGCATCCTGCACCTGGTGGGCATGCTGCTGGTGGTGGCGGTGGGCTCGAACTACGCGCTGTTCTTCGACCTGTTGCAGCACGGCGGCCAGGCCAGCGACGACACGCTGGCGTCGCTGTTGCTGGCCAATGTCACCACGGTGCTGGGGTTCGGCCTCATCGCCGCGTCCGACATCCAGGCCTTGTCGGCCATCGGCTGCGTGGTGGGCCCGGGCGCGCTGCTGGCGCTGGTGCTGGCGGCCGCTTTTGCACCGCTGGCGCCGCCAGCGCCGGCCGCGACCCAAGCCCAACCTAGCACCTCGGTGTGACAGAATCGCCCCGCCGAAAGCCCCGGTAGCCCGCACCGCTGTTCCTGCCGACCATGGCTTCTCCCCCCGCCCAGCCCGCCTCTGCGCGACCGCCCGACCCGTGGCCCTGGCCGCCTGCGCTGAGTGCCAGCCTGGGCCTGCATGTGGCCGCCGGCACAGCCGCGCTGCTGATCCCCGGCGCCGCACCCTGGGCCCTGGCCGGTGTGGTGCTGAACCACCTGGGGCTCACCGCCGCCGGGCTGTGGCCGCGCAGTGGCCTGCTCGGCCCCAACGTCACCCGCTTGCCGGCAGCGGCCAGCGCCCGGGGTCAATGGGCGCTGACCCTGGAAGACGGCCCCGACCCCGAGGTCACGCCCGCCGTGCTCGACCTGCTGGACGCCCACGGCGCACGCGCTACTTTTTTTGTGATCGCGCTGCGTGCCGCCCGTCACCCGGCGCTGCTGCGCGAGATCGTCCGGCGTGGCCACGATGTGCAGAACCACAGCCAGCACCACCGGCACGACTTTTCACTGCGCGGCCCGCGTGCGCTGGCCCGGGAGATCAGCGCCGCGCAAGACCTGCTGGCCGATCTGAGCGGCCAGCGTCCGCACTGCTTTCGCGCCCCGGCGGGCCTGCGCAACCCGCTGCTCGACCCGGTGCTGCACCGCCTGGGACTGCACCTGGTGAGCTGGACGCGCCGCGGCTTTGACACCCGAGACGGCGAACCTGCCCGCGTGCTGCGCCGGCTGGCAGGCGCCGATGGGCGCGCACTGGCCGCCGGAGACATCTTGCTGCTGCACGACGGCAACGCCCGGCGCAATGCCGCCGGCCGCCCGGTGCTGCTGGACGTGCTTGCGCCCCTGCTGGCCCGCGCCCGGGCCGCAGGCCTGCAAGCCACCACGCTGCGCGCTGCCCTGCCACCCCGCTGCGCAGTGTGAAGACCCAAACCATGAACCCCGCTGAACCCCTGCACAGGGCGCCGTCGCCAAACCGCGCCGCCAGCGATGCTTTCTGGCGCCGCCTGCACGGCGCGGCCACCGAGCCCTACCGCGCTGCGGGACGCTTCGCCTGGCACTTTGCGCGCGGCAAGCTGGGCCGCGACCCCGTCTTCCGCAGCATGCTCGAGCGCGGCGACTTCAAGTCCGGCGGCCGTATCGTCGACATCGGCTGTGGCCAGGGCCTGCTGGCCAGCCTGCTGTACAGCGGCGACATGCTGGCGCGGCAAGGCCCGTGGCCCGCCGCCTGGCCGCCAGCCCCTGCGCCCACGGCCTACGTCGGCATCGAGTTGATGCCGCGCGATGTGCAGCGCGCCCGGGCCTCGGTGGGCGGCCTGCCGCTGGATTCGGATTTTGTCTGCGGCGACATGCGCTACACCCCGCTGCCGCCCTGCGACCTGGTGGTCATCCTCGATGTACTGCACTACGTCGACCGGGCTGCCAAGGACGACTTGCTGGGCCGCGTGCGCGATGCGCTTCGGCCCCACGGCCGCCTGCAGCTGCGCGTGGGCGACATGGACGATGCCCTCGGCTTTCGCATCAGCCAGTGGGTTGACAAGGCCGTCACCTGGGTGCGGGGCCACCGCGCACCCCCCACCTGGGGCCGCACGGTGGCGCAGTGGTCCGCTGCGCTGCAAGGCCTGGGTTTTCGGGTGCACGCGGTGCCCATGAGCGCGGGCACACCGTTCGCCAACGTGCTGCTGGTGGCCGACCTGTGACGCCGCCGCTGGCCATCACCCACCACACGCTGGTCACCGCCCTGGGCCGTGGCCGCGACGCCACGTTCCAGGCCTTGCGCGACGGCCGCACCGGCCTGGCGCGGCGCGGCTTCGAGACCGCCGACATCGGCTCCTGGCTGGGTGTCGTCGAGGGCCTGGAGGCCTTGCCCTGGCGCGCCGACCTGGCCGCATTCGACTGCCGCAACAACCGCCTGGCCGAACTGGCCCTGCGCAGCGATGGCTTTGGCGAGGCGGTGCAGGCCGCCGCAGCGCGCTGGGGCTCACGCCGGATCGGCGTCTTCCTGGGCACCAGCACCTCGGGCATCCTGCAGACCGAGCAGGCCTACCGGCAGCGCGACGCCGAGGGCGCACTGCCCGAGAGCCTGCACTACGGCGAAACCCACAACACCGCATCGGTTGCGCTGTATGTGCGTGCCGCGCTGGGGCTGACCGGGCCGGCCTTCGTGGTGTCCACGGCCTGCTCGTCCAGCGCCAAGGTCTACGCAACCGCCCAGCGGTTTGTCCAGCTCGGCCTGGTGGATGCGGCCGTGGTGGGCGGCGTCGACAGCCTGTGCATGACAACCCTTTACGGCTTCAAGGCGCTGGAGCTGACCTCGGGCGACATCTGCCGCCCCTGGGACACTGATCGCACCGGATTGTCCCTGGGTGAGGCCGCGGCGCTGGCCCTGGTCGAGCGCAGCGGCGGCCCGGCGCGGGCGATGGGCTGGTTGCTGGGCGCGGGCGAAAGCAGCGACGCCCACCACATGAGCAGCCCCCACCCCGAAGGAGCCGGTGCGGCCCAAGCCATGCGCGCCGCGCTGGCCCAGGCCGGCCTGCGGCCCGAGCAGGTGGACTACCTCAACCTGCACGGCACCGGCACCCCGGGCAATGATGCCGCCGAAGACAAGGCCGTGTGCGCCACCTTCGGCCGCAGCCTGCCCTGCAGCAGCACCAAAGGCTACACCGGCCATACCCTGGGCGCAGCAGGCGGGGTCGAAGCCAGCATCGCCTTGCTGGCGCTGCAGCACGGCCTGGCCCCGTCCAGCCTGAACCTGCAACAGCAAGACCCAACCCTGCACGCCGGCCTGCTGCGCGCGCCGCTGCTGCGGCCTTTGCGGGTGGTGGCCAGCAACTCCTTCGGCTTTGGTGGCAGCAATGCCAGCCTGGTGTTCGGGGCTGCGACATGAGCCCACTCAGCGCCGACATCCTGGGCGTTGGCTTGCTCGGCCCGGGCCTTGCCGATTGGCCCAGCGCCATCGCGCTGCTGCGCGAGCCTGCGCTGTGGAAGTCCAACGCCACCGCAGTGCCACCGCCACAGCGCCTGCTCGCCACCGAGCGCCGCCGCGCGGGTGCCGTGGTCAAGACCAGCATCGGCGTCGCCGACCAGGCGCTGGCTTCCGTCGGGCTGGACGCGGCCGCACTCGCCACGGTCTTCACCTCATCAACCGGCGAGCCGGCCAACTGCCACGCGCTGTGCGAGGCGCTGGCCGCGCCCGACCGCCTGGTGTCGCCGACCCGCTTCACCAACTCGGTCCACAACGCACCCGGCGGTTATTGGCACATCGCCGCGCACAGCATGGCGCCTTCGACCAGCCTGGCGGCCTACGACGCCAGCTTCGGCGCCGGCCTGCTCGAAGCCCTGGCCCAGGTCGCCAGCCGCGACGCGCCGGTGCTGCTGGTGGCAGCCGACGTGCCCTACCCGGCACCGCTGGCGGCCTTGCGTCCGATCAGCGATGCCTTTGGCGTGGCCCTGCTGCTGGCGCCCGGCTCGCAACTCACGCTGGCACTGGTAGATGAAGCCGCGTCCACCGCTTGCGGCCATGCCGGCCTGGATGCGCTGCGCCTGGGCATCCCGGCCGCCCGTTCGCTGCCCTTGCTGCAGGCCATCGCCCGCGGCGGCCCGGCCCGGCTGATGCTCGAAGGCCTGCCCGGGCTGAGCCTGCAACTGACACTGGCATGAGGCCGGCATGACCCTGCAAACGCAGACCCTTGACCGCGACGGCATCGCAACGCGCATTCCGCACAGCGGCAGCATGTGCCTGCTCGACGGCCTGCTGGGCTGGACCGCCGACACCGTGCGCTGCCGCGCCAGCAGCCACCGCGACGCTGCCCACCCGCTGCGCTCGCCCGGCGGGCTGTTGTCGCCGGTGGCGATCGAGTACGCCTCGCAGGCCATGGCCTTGCACGGTGGCCTGATGGCCGCACCTGGCAGCCAGCCATCGGCCGGCTTTCTGGCCACTGCGCGCAACGTGAATCTGCATGTCAGCCGCCTCGACGATGTGCCCGGCCTGCTGCTGGTAACGGCCAAGCGCCTGGCCGGCGCGGATGCGACGGCGCTCTACCACTTTGAGCTGCACGACGAAGGCGGCCGCCTGCTGGTGGACGGCCGTGCGACCGTTGTGCTCAACACCCCCCTCGCGCCGAAATGACCGCACAAAAACCGCTGGCCGGCAAACGCGCCCTGGTCACGGGCGCCAGCGGCGCCCTGGGCTCGGCGATTGCACGCCGGCTGGCGGCTGACGGCGCGACCCTGCTGCTGCATGCCAACAGCAATGCCGAGGCGGTGCAGGCCTTGGCCGCCGAACTGCAGGCCGCCGGCAGCCAGACCGAGGTGCTGGTCTTCGACCTGACCAGCGACGCGGCCACCGCCGCCGCTGTGGCCAAGATGCTGTCCGGCGGGCCGGTTCAGATCATCGTCAACAACGCCGGCATCCACGACGACGCCGTCTTCCCCGGCATGCGCCCTGCCCAGTGGCACCGTGTCATTGATGTCTCGCTCAATGGCTTCTTCCGCGTCACCCAGCCGCTGATCTTGCCGATGCTGCGCACCCGCTGGGGCCGGGTCATCAACGTCTCGTCGGTGGCGGCGCTGGCCGGCAACCGCGGCCAGGTGAACTACGCCGCCGCCAAGGGCGCGCTCAACAGCGCCACCAAGGCCTTGAGCCTGGAGCTGGCCAGCCGAGGCGTGACCGTCAATGCGATAGCGCCGGGCATCATCGCCACACCGATGGCCGATGGCAGCTTCGACCAGGCCATGATCGACCGCATGGTGCCCGCCAAGCGCGCCGGCAGGCCCGAAGAAGTGGCGGCGCTAGCCGGCTTTCTGGCCAGCCCCGAGGCGGCCTACATCACCGGGCAGGTGATCTCGGTCAACGGCGGGCTTTATTGACAGGCTACCGAGCCAGGCGGCCGCTGATACTGCACCACCGCCCGCAGTGTGGGGGCCGTCAGTGTTGGGGCCGGCAGCGCGGGGCCAGCCTGTGATCTGATGGAATGACCCGCATGCCACACACTTCAAACCCGCAACCCGACGTCCTCATCATGGGCGGCGGCCTGGCGGGCATGACCCTGGCGCTGCAACTGCGCAGGCGCTTGCCCGAGATCGACGTGCTGGTCCTGGAGCGCCGCCCGCACCCGGTACCGCTGGCCTGCCACAAGGTGGGCGAGAGCAGCGTGGAGATCGGGGCTCACTACTTCGAGCAGACGCTCGGCCTGAAGGAGCACCTGCAGGGCCAGCAACTGCGCAAGTTCGGCTTTCGCTTTTTCTTCAGCGAAGGCCGGCGCGACCTGCACCGCGTCACCGAGTTGGGCGCCAGCCGGCCGCTGCCGGTCACCAGTTACCAGCTTGATCGCGGCATTTTCGAGAACTTTCTGGGCCAGGAGTGCCAGCGGCGTGGCATCCGCTTTGTTGACAACGCGGTCATCCACAAGCTCGACCTGCACGAACATGGAAAGCCGCACCTCGTGCACTGGCAGCAGCAAGGCGCAGCGCCGCAGCAGACCGCCGCCAAGTGGGTGGTGGACGCCTGCGGTCGCGCCAGCCTGATCAAACGCCAACTGGGCCTGGCGCAGGGCAACGCGCATGCCGTGCACGCGGTGTGGTTCCGGATCAGCGAGCACATCCGCATCGATGACTGGCCGCTGGCTGTCGACGAGGCCGATGACCCGGCCGCCGCCGCTTGGCGCCAGCGCTGCGAGACGCCGACGCGCTGGCTGTCCACCAACCACCTGGTCGGCTCGGGCTATTGGGTGTGGCTGATTCCGCTGGCTTCGGGTTCACACTCGGTGGGCATCGTTGCCGACCCGCGCTACCACCCGCTGGAGCGCATGAACAGTTTTGAGAAGGCGATGGATTGGCTGCAAGAGTTCCAGCCGGCGCTGTTCGATGACCTGGACGCAAAGCGCGACAAGCTGCAGGATTTCCATTTCTTCAAGCGCTTCAGCCACGATTGCAAGCAGGTGTTTTCCGAACACCGCTGGGCGCTGGCGGGTGATGCCGGGCGATTTCTCGACCCTTTCTACTCACCGGGCAGCGACTTCATTGCCATCGGCAACACCTACATCACCGAGCTGGTTGCACGCGATCTCGCAGGCCAGCGCCTGGGCGCCCATGTGCAGGTCTACGAGCAGGTCTTTCGCTCGTTCTACGACAGCACCCTGGCGCTCTACGTTGACCAGTACGGCCTGTTCGGTGACCCCGAGGTCCTGCCCTGCAAGGTGATCTGGGACTACACCTACTACTGGAGCGTGCTGGCGCAGATGTTCTGCCAGCAGCGGCTGGCCGACCTGGCCTCGATGGGCCACCTGCGCGGCGAGCTTGCGCTGTGCCAGCAGCTCAACATCGAGGTGCAGCGCTTCTTGCGCAACTGGGGTGCGGTGAGCCAGCGCCGCAACTTGCCGGTGATGCTGGACCAGGCCTCGGTGCCCTGGTTCGTTGAACTCAACCGCAGCCTGCACGACCCCAGTCTGGACGACGCGGCCTACCGCGAGCGCATCCGTGCGGCATCACGCCGCTTGCAGCGACTGGCGGGCGAGCTGCTGCAAAGGGGTTTGCAGCAACACCCGGGGTTGGATGGCAGTGCGCTGCGCGCCTTGTTGCCGGCCACCGCGCTGCAGCCGACCGCTGAGGGGCTGCTTTTCCCGGCTGCTGACGCGCTGATGGCGCCAGAGGCGCTGAGGGCTGAGGGCTGAGGGCTGAGGGCTGAGGGCTTAGGGCTTAGGGCTGAGGGCTTAGGGCTGGAACGGCGCCAGCCTGCGGGCCTTGCGCCACAGCAGCACCGGCAAGCGCAAGCCGAACTCGAGCATCAAGCGCAGGTGCATCCAGCTCAGCAGCAGGTTGTCGCGGCCATAACGAAAATGCGAGACGCCGCCCTCGTCGGCGCTCAGGTACTTCACGGGCGCGTCGATGTTGATCGGCTTCACGCCGCGCCAGGCCAGCCGGACCACGGCCTCGGTGTCGAAGTCGAAGCGCCGCATCCAGGGCTGACGCTGCATCACGGCGACCAGTGCACCCACGGGATAAACACGAAAGCCGTAGAGCGAATCGGCCACGCCCGCACCCAGGGTCTCCAGGTGGGTCCACCAGTTCGAGACACGGCGGCCGCGCACCCGCAGCAGCGGCGCGCTGGCGTCAAAAATCGGCCGACCCAGGATCATGGCCTCGCGCCTCGCCATCGAGGCCTGCATGAAGTCGGGGATGAGCCTGGCCGGGTGCTGGCCGTCGCTGTCCATCGTCAGCGCATGGGTGTAGCCGGCGGCGGCAGCCTGCCGCAGGCCGTGCAGCACGGCCGCACCCTTGCCGGCGTTCTGGCTCCGCACCCACACCCGCAGGCCGGGATCGGCTGCGGCCATGGCCTGCAAGCCCTCGGCCGTGCCGTCGTTGCTGCCGTCCACCACCACCCACACCGGCTGCCACAGCGCACGCGCAGCGCGCACGGTGGCATAGACCTGCGCACCGGTGTTGTAGCTAGGGATCAGCACCAGATGGGTGCTTGAGCTCAGCGTCATGGCAGGGCCACCGCGTGCCGCACGCCCCGCGCGCCACCGGCAAAGCAGGTTTTCAGTGCCTGCAGTGCCTGCAACTCGGTGGCGTGGCCCAGGCGCACCGAGCGCACCCGCCTGCGCTGCAAGGCCAGGCACTGCACCGCTGGGGGCGTGGGCGGCAGCGCCCAGCGCAAGGCGCTCAAGCCAGCGCTCCCGGCGCAAAGGCTTGCGCCTCGATCTCCACCAGCAGCTCGGCTCGGCAGATGTCCGCCTGCACACAGCGCGGCGGCAGCGCGCCGGGCATGGCCCGCGCCAGCAGCGCCAGGACATGCGCAGCGTCAGCCGGATGGCGCAGGTACACGGTGCATTGCAAGTCAGCCAACGTGAAGCGCGCGCTGCACTGCGTCATGGCTGCGTCGAGCACGGCCTGCAGGTTGCGCAGTGTCTCCTCGGTCTGCCGGGTGACGTCACCCGGGTGCAGCGACTGTTCACCGACGATGCTGGCGGTACCGGAGATGAACAGCAGCACCCGCCCGCCCCCGGCCTCGGCCAGCGCGGCACGCGAGAAAGTGGGCGCGCGCGGTCCGAAGCTGCTGGAGTAGCGGTAGGCCGACACCTGGCGCGGGTTCTCCACCGGCCTGGACGGCAGGCGGCCGGCCAGGAAGCGGATGGCCAGGCCACCGGACTGCGCCCCTGTCGTGCCCAGCGCGCAGGCCGCAGGCGACCCTTCGAACGCATCGCGCCCGGCGTCGATGAAGGCTTGCTGGCGGCCGATGTTGAACTGCCGGTAACGCTCCAGTCCACCGCCGTCGGCGTTGATGCGGGGCAGGTAGTTCCAGAGCCGCAGCACCTGCGGACGGCCGCAGTCGTCCAGGGCCGCGAACACATCGCGGTAAGCGCTGCGTGTGGTCTCTGCCAGGTCGGCGTCGGCCGTGGGCAGCTCCAGCTGGCCGAAGGCCCAGTCGCCGTCGGCCCGCCAGTGCACGGCACCGCTGCGGCCGCTGCGCAGGTCAGTCTGCTGGCTGTGCCAGCTGTCGGCCCAGGGGCCTGCATCTGACAGCACCCGGACCTGCAGCGGCGCCAGACCCGGCCCCGAGCAGCCCCAGCCCAAGCCGCCCAACGCGGGCTGGGATGAGGCGGCCCGCTGCAACCAGGCCTCGGGCGACAGGCGCTCGGCCAGCAAGGCGTGTGGGCCTGCGCCCGGCCGCTGCGGCTGCGCCACGCTCACCCCGCTCATGACGAACCCGCAATGACGTTTTCGCCGCTGAGCGCACCCGCATCGCGAATCAGCTGCCGGCGCTGCCGCCATGCGCGCCAGGTGCGCGGCAGCGCGGCCAGCGAACCGAGGTAGTACACCGCCTTGAACAGCGCCAGCGAGGTCCAGATCGGCGTCTTGCCGTAGATGTCGCCGGCCAGCAGCGACATCACGGCCTCCTGCATGCGCAGCGGGTTGGCCGGGTGCATGAACAGCTCTCGCATCATGGGGTTGGTCATGCGCTGGATGAACCAAGAAAACTGGCGCGGGCCGTGGCGCATGCGTTGATCGAACAAGCGGCATGCGGCGGCGTAGGCGACCGGCTGGTCCAGCGCCTTGCCCACCACTTCGGCGCCGTCAAACGCGCTTTGCATCGCCAGAAAGACGCCCGACGAAAACACCGGGTCGATGAAGGCATAGGCGTCACCCAGCATCAGGAATCGCGCGCCCGAACAGCGGTCGGCGCTGTAGCTGTAGTTGCCAGTGGCCCAGACCTGGTCGTCGATGAGGCTGGCCGCTTGCAAGCGCCGCGACAGTTCGGGTGACATGGCAAGGGTGTCGGCAAAAAACTGCGCCAGCGGCTTGTCGCGCTGCTTGAGGTAGTAGGGCCAGCACACCGCGCCGACGCTGGTGCTGCCATCGGCCAGCGGAATGAACCAGAACCAGCCATGCTGGAACCAGAAGATGCTGATGTTGCCCTCGCGCTTGCCCGGCAGGCGTTCGGCGCCGCGGAAGTGACCGTAAATTGCGGCGCTGTTGTGCTGGCGGTTCTTTTGCTTCCACTGGTTCTGGGTGGCCAGCAAGGTGTCGCGACCGCTGGCGTCGATGACGAAACGGGCGCGCCAACGCTGGGTGCTGCCATCGTCAAGCACGGCCTGCACGGTGGCGCCCTCGGCGTCGAATTGCACCTGGCGCACCTGGCAGCCCTCCAGCGTGCGCGCACCGCTGGCGGCGGCATTGCGGAAGAGAATCTCGTCGAACGCATCACGGCGCACCTGCCAGGCCATGGGCTGGCGCTTGTCCCAGGCGTCACCGAACTCGACAAAGCTGGGCTGGCTGTGCTGCGGCGAGCAGAACTCGACGCCCCACTTGGCCATGCCTATCGCCTGCACCTGTTCGCGCACCCCCAGTTGCTCAAGCAGGGGCACGTTGGCCGGCAGCAGCGATTCACCGATGTGGAAGCGCGGGTGATGGGCCTTCTCCATCACCACCACCTGCCGACCCTGGCGCGCCAACAGTGTGGCGATGGTGGCGCCTGCCGGCCCGCCCCCGATCACCAGCACGTCACAGACGGTATCCGGGCCTGGCGCAGCCCCGGCATTGGGGGGAGGTGTGGTCGTCTTGGCCATGACTTATCGATTGCGGGTTTTCAGGAAAACCAAACTTGCCAGGTCAATGGACGACCCCGGCGAACCAGCCTGGAGGCCAATGCAAACAGACCTCTATTATCGCAGATGCCCTCAACAAACCGCCCCGCTGCCCTGCCCAGTACCGCCGAGCACGTGGTTGCCTGGAAGGTCGAACTCAGGCTGCGTTTCTGGCGCCACCTGCCCTTGAAACTGGTGGGCGTGACGGCCTTTGCCTGGGTCTTCTTCCTGGGCTACTTTTACACGCTGCGCAGCCCGTTCTACCCTGTGTTCGAGATGCCGCAGACGGCCCTGGACCGGTTGATCCCCTTCCAGCCGCAGGCGATGTTGGCCTACGTCTCGCTCTGGGTTTATCTCGGTGTGGCGCCCGGACTGATGCTGACGCTCAAGGAGATCATCCTCTACGGCGTCTGGACGGCAGCGCTGTGCATCACCGGGCTGCTGATCTTCCATTTCTGGCCCACCGCCGTGCCACCGCGCCAGGTCGAGGTCAGCGGGCTGCCCGGCTTTGCACTGTTGCAGGGCGTGGATGCAGCCGGCAATGCCTGCCCCTCGCTGCACGTGGCCACAGCCGTCTACACATCGATCTGGATTGCTCGGCTGCTGCGCATCGTCGCCGCGCCCTGGCCCTTGCGTGCTCTGAACCTGGGTTGGGTCATCGCGATCACCTATTCCACGGTGGCGATCCGGCAGCATGTGGTGCTGGATGCGCTGGCCGGAGCGGCCTTGGGGGCAGTGTTTGCGGTGGTGGCAATGCATTGCTGTCCGAGGCTGGGGCGCAGCCCTTGACACAGCCGGGACGGCGAGGGGCTGGCCGTGGGCGACGCCAGTGGCCTGGCAGTCGCCGACAGTGAACCTGTGCTCAGCCCGCGCGCATCGCGCCCAGCACCTGCTGCGCGCCGGCGGCGATGAGTCGGGCGTCCGAACTGACCGTCAGAAAGCGGTAGCCCAGGTCGCGCCGCGCCAGCGCCACCGATGTCAGCCCATTGTGGATACCGCATTGCACACCGTGTGCCCTGGCGCGCTCGGCGATGTGGGCGATGGCCTGGGCCACCGGCGCATCAACCTCGTCGAACACCGGCCTGCAGCCCATCGACAGCGACAGATCGGACGGGCCGATGTAGACCGCATCCAGCCCCTCGACCGACAAGATGTCGTCGAGCCGGTCGAGTGCCTGCCGGGTCTCGATCATGGCAAAGGCCACCACCGTGTCGTTGGCGTGCTCCGGATAGTCGGGGCCGCTGTAGTACATCGCCCGTACCGGGCCGAAGCTGCGCACGCCGCGGGGCGCGTAGCGGGTGTAACTGACCAGACGTGCGGCTTCGTCACGCGAGTTGACCATTGGGCAGATCACGCCGTAGGCGCCAGCGTCCAGCGTTTTCATGATGATGCCTGGCTCCAGCCAGGGCACCCGCACTACCGGCACCGTCGCGGTGGTGGAGATGGCTTGCAGCATCGTCACCATCTGGGCGTAGTCGATCACGCCGTGCTGCAGGTCGATCGTCAGGCTGTCCCAACCCTGGTGGGCCATCACCTCGGCCGAAAAGCTGTTGGGGATGGCGAGCCAGCCATTGACCACGGCCTGGTCGGCCTGCCAAAGCGTACGCAGCTTGTTTTCACGCATGGAGGTCTCCAGATCGATGGGGCGCGGTGTGGCCCAAAATGGCAGTAGAGGGTATGACATCGTATAACTTGACAGGGGTGAGTGCTGGCAAATCTGAAGGGTTCTCCTGCTGAATTCCCGCTTGACAGGGCCGGGTTGATTCATTGACAGTCCCAGTTGTACGACAACATATGAAATTCACCGTGATGTTGAACTGCACCTTTCAAGCCAAGTCGGCGCGCCGGGGCTTGTCGCCATGCCGCCGAGCCCACGGATGAGCGCCACCTCACCCAGCCTGCTGTTTGGCCGGCTGCTGCTCACCGGCGCAGCGGGTGGTCTGGGCGGTGTGCTGCGCCAGCGCCTGAAGCCACATTGCGCCGTGCTGCGCCTGTCTGACCTGGCCGACCTGGGCGAGGCCGCAGCGGGCGAAGAACTGGTGTCGGCCCGGCTCGAAGACACCGACGCCGTGCTGGCGCTGCTGGCCGGCGTGGACGCCGTGGTGCACCTGGGCGGCGTCTCGACCGAACAGCCCTGGGCGCCTATCCTGCAGGCCAACATCATCGGCGTCTACAACCTGTACGAGGCGGCGCGCAAGCAGGGCGTCAAACGGGTGGTGTTTGCCAGCAGCAACCATGTCACCGGCTACTACCGGCAAGACGAGGTGATCGATGCCCGCAACCCGGTGCGGCCCGACGGGTTGTACGGCGTCAGCAAGGCGTTTGGCGAGAACCTGTCGCGCTTCTACTTTGACCGCTACGGCATCGAGACGGTGTGCCTGCGCATCGGCTCCTGCTTGCCTGAGCCGCGCGACCGCCGCATGCTGGCCACCTGGCTCAGCCACGACGACCTGGAGCGCCTGGTGGTCGCCTGCCTGACCGCACCGCTGGCCGGCCACACGGTGATCTTCGGCATGTCAGACAACACCACCAGCTGGTGGGACAACCGCTACGCTGCACACATCGGCTACCGCCCGCAAGACAGCTCAGAGCCCTTCCGCGCGGCGGTCCAGACCCGTCAGCCGCAAGCCGACACCACCGATCCGGTGGTGGTCTACCAGGGCGGCGGTTTTGTGCGCCTGGGCCCGTTTGATCCCGTTTGATTCCGTTTGATCCCGTTTTATCCCGTTTGACCCGGTTTGAGCTTGACTGACGACGCGCCGTCGCCGCCCACCGCTGAAAGCCCGCGATGCAAAGACGCCACCTGATTCAATCCCTGCTGAGCAGCGGCCTGCTGGCCGCCACCGGCGCCCGCGCCGACGCCTGGCCGAGCAAACCGATCCGCTACGTCGTGCCGTTTGCCGCCGGTGGCACCACCGACGTGCTGGCCCGGCTGATCACGCCCAGGCTGGCCGCCGCGCTGGGCCAGACCTTTGTGGTGGACAACCGGGCGGGCGCTGGCGGCGTGCTGGGCGCCGATGCGGTGGCCAAGTCGCCGCCCGATGGCTACACCCTGCTGGGCAGCACCATTGCCACCCAGGCCATCAACCCGGCGCTCAACCCCAAGATCCCCTACAACGCGGCCAGGGACTTTGCGCCGGTGACGATGATCGGCGCCACCAGCAACGTCGTCGTGGTGCCCGCCAACAGCCCGTTCAAGACCATCGGCGACCTGCTCGCCTTTGCCCGCAAGAACCCCGGCAAGCTCAGCTTCTCGTCGGCCGGCACCGGCACCAGCCAGCACATGGGCGGCGAGTTGCTCAAGCAGATGGCCGGCACCTTCATCCTGCACATCCCCTACCGCGGCAGCGGCCCGGCGGTGCAGGACGTGATCGCGGGCCAGGTCAACTTCGGCATTGACACCCTGGTGTCGACCTCGGCGCACATCAAGAGCGGCAGCCTGCGCGCGCTGGCGGTGACCGCCGGCAAGCGGGTCAAGGGTTTCGAGAGCATCCCGACCCTGGCCGAGTCGGGCGTGCCGGGCTACGACGTGGTCAGCTGGCAGGCGGTGCATGCACCGGCCGGCACCCCGCGCGAGACCGTGCAGCGCCTGCAGACCGAGATCGCCAAGGTGCTGGCCCAGCCCGACATCCGCGCCCGGCTGGAGGCAATGGGGCTGGAGCCCTCGGGCATGACACCCGATGAGTTGGGCGCCTTTGAAACCGCTGAGCGCGCCAAATGGGCCAAGGTCGTCAAGGACGGCGCCATCAAGGTGGAGTGACGGGCATGGATCAACCTGGCCGGACGGCCCCACCAGCCAGCGCGACCGCGACCGCGACCGCGACCGCGACCGCGACCGCGACCGCGACCGCGACCGCAGATGCAGACGCAGATGCAGATGCAGATGCAAATGCAGATGCAGATGCAAATGCCACCGCAGCCACAGCGGCGCCCGCCGCCGCCATCCTCCGGCCGCTGCTGATCCGCATGCACCCGGCCGACAACGTCGCCATCGTCGCCAACGAGGGCGGCCTGCCTGCCGGCACCGCCTTGGCAGATGGCCTTAGCCTGTGCGAAAAAGTGCCGCAAGGCCACAAGGTGGCGCTGATCGACCTGCCGGCCGGGGCCACGGTGCGGCGCTACAACGTGCCCATCGGCACCGCACTGGCGCCCATCCCGGCCGGCAGCTGGGTGCATGAGCGCCGCCTGGCCACGCCCAGCGCCCGCGAGTTGCAAGGCCTGCCGATGGCCAGCACCCCCGCGCCAGTGCTGGCAGCATTGGACGGCTTCACTTTTGAGGGCTACCGCAACGCGGATGGGTCGGTCGGCACCCGCAACATCCTGGCCATCACCACCACGGTGCAGTGTGTGGCCGGCGTGGTGGCGCAGGCGGTGGCGCGCATCAAGGCCGAGCTGCTGCCGCTCTACCCCAACGTGGACGATGTGATCGGGCTGGAGCACAGCTACGGCTGCGGTGTGGCTATCGATGCACCGGATGCGGTGATCCCGATCCGCACACTGCGCAACATCAGCCTCAACCCCAACTTTGGCGGCGAGCTGATGGTGGTCAGCCTGGGCTGCGAGAAGCTGCAGCCCGAGCGCTTGCTGCCGCCGGGCTCGTTTGCCATCGTCGATGCGCGCGGCGCCGAGGCCGGGCCGGAGACCGTCTGCCTGCAAGACGACCGGCACATCGGCTTCATGTCGATGCAAGATGACATCCTGCAAACCGCCCGGCCGCACCTGGCGCGGCTCAACGCGCGCCGCCGCGAAACAGTGCCGGCCAGCGCGTTGGTGGTGGGCGTGCAGTGCGGCGGCAGCGATGCCTTCAGCGGTGTCACTGCCAACCCGGCAGTGGGTTTTTGCGCCGACCTGCTGGTGCGCGCCGGCGCCACCGTGATGTTCAGCGAAAACACCGAGGTGCGCGACGCGGTGGACCAGCTCACCGCGCGCGCCGCCACCACCGAGGTGGCGGAGGCCATCGTGCGTGAACTCGGCTGGTACGACCGCTACCTGGCGCGTGGCCGGGTCGACCGCAGCGCCAACACCACACCCGGCAACAAGGCCGGCGGCCTGTCCAACATCACTGAAAAAGCGATGGGCTCGATCATCAAGAGCGGCAGCTCAGCCATCGCCAGCGTGCTGGCGCCGGGCGAAAAACTCGCCCCTGGCCAGCGCGGCCTGGTCTACGCCGCCACCCCCGCCAGCGACTTCATCTGCGGCACCCTGCAACTGGCTGCCGGCATGACCCTGCATGTCTTCACCACCGGCCGGGGCACACCCTACGGCCTGGCCGAATGCCCGGTCATCAAGGTAGCCACCCGCAGCGACCTGGCGCGGCGCTGGTTCGATTTGATGGACATCAACGCCGGCCGCATCGCCGACGGCGAGGCGACGATCGAGGACATCGGCTGGGAGTTGTTCCACCTGTTGCTGGACGTGGCCTCGGGCCGCAAGAAGACCTGGGCCGAGCACTGGAAGCTGCACAACGCGCTGGTGCTGTTCAACCCGGCGCCGGTGACTTGAGAGGTGTTCTCGGGTGCAGGCCCGGGTGACCCTGTTCAAGGCCTTCAAGCGCCCTCCAGCCGATACCCTGCCCCGGCGTACTGCCCCAGCAGGCGCACCAGCAGCGGCAGGCCCTCGCGCAGCGCCGCCATCAAGGTGTGGGGCGGGTTGATGATGAACAGCCCGCTGCCCAGCATGCCAAAGCCCCGGTCATTGGGCTCGGCCACGGTCAGGCGGGCGTGCAGCCAGCCCTTTTTGGCCTGGGTTTCGGCCACGGCTTTGAGCCGGGTGGGCAGTTGCAATGATTCCCGCAGGTCGATATGGGGGTACCAGACCATCACCATGCCCTCGGCAAAGCGGGTCAAGGCTTCACGGGCTGCGGCCACCACGGCTGGGTAGTCGGTCTTGATCTCGTAGCTCGGGTCCATCAGCAGCAGGCCGCGCCGGCTGGGCGGCGGCAGTTGAGATTTGAGGCCGGCAAAACCGTCGGCCTTGTGCACCATCACCTGCTTGTCGCCGGCAAAGTTTTCAACCAGCAGGGCGTGGTCGGTGGGGTGCAGCTCAAACAGCCGAAGCTGGTCCTGCGGCCGCATCAGCGCCCTGGCAAAACGCGGTGAGCCGGGGTAGAGCGTCAACTCCTCGTGCGGGTTGAAGGCCTGCACCTGGGCCAGGTAGTCGGCCAGCAGCGGCGGCAAGTCCAGCAGGTTAGACGTCGGCCAGAGCTTGGCGATGCCCTGTTTGTACTCGGCATGTTTTTGCGCATGCTCGGCGTGCAGGGCGTAGGCGCCCGCGCCGGCGTGGCTGTCGATCAGGCGCCAGGCCTTGTCTTTGAGGTTGAGGTGGCGCAGCAGTGCGACCAGCACAGCGTGTTTGAGTACATCGGCATGGTTGCCGGCGTGAAAGGCATGGCGGTAGGCGAGCATGGCAGGATGGTGCCATGCGGCGGGCGGCTTTCAGGCCGGCAAGCTGGCCAAGCTGCCATTGACAAGCGGGCCGGCAGCGGCCGGCCTCACTCGCCCAGGTACGCCGCCCTGACCTTGGGGTCGTCGAGCAGCGCCTTGGCGTCGCCACTCATGGTGATTTCGCCCGAGTCCATCACGTAGCCCCGGTTCGCCAAACCCAGCGCACGGCTGGCATTTTGTTCGACCAGCAAGATGGTGGTGCCCCGGTTGTGGATGTCGGCCACCACCTCGAAGATCTTGTCGACCATGATGGGGGACAGGCCCATCGACGGCTCGTCGAGCAGCAGCACCTTGGGCCGGGCCATCAGCGCGCGGCCCATCGCCAGCATCTGCTGCTCGCCGCCGCTCATGGTGCCGGCCAGTTGTGCAGCACGCTCTTTCAGGCGCGGGAAGATGCCAAACACCTTGGCGATGTCGTCCTGCACCTCCTTGTCCTCGCGCAGGTGGGCGCCCATCAGCAGGTTCTCGGTGATGGTCATGCGGGTGAAGGTGCCCCGGCCCTCGGGCACCATCACCAGGCCTTGCTTGACCAGATCCCAGGCGCCTTGTCCCTTGATCGACTGGCCCATGAAGCGGATCTCGCCGTCGGCCAGCGGCTGGGTGGCGGTGATCGCCTTGAGCGTGGTGGTCTTGCCCGCGCCGTTGGCGCCGATCAGCGAGACCAGCTCGCCCTGCCGCACCTGAAAGCTCACGCCCTTGACGGCCTGGATGCCGCCATAGGCCACCTTCAAGCCGCTGACTTCGAGCAATACGTCGTTGTTGTTGTTCATCTCAAGTCTCCGCACCTAGTGCAGTGTTGCTACCAAGCAGACGCCGCGGAACCGGCTTCGCCGGGCCGCTGGCGGCGCCAGCCGGCTCGCAGGCCGGCCGGCCCTCGCAGGCGGAGAACAGTCCGCAGGGACTGCTCTTCGTCCGGGCCCGGCCCCCTTGAGGGGGAGCGCCGAAGGCGCTTCGGGGGTGGGCCATCAATGCGCCTTGTGGCCGGCGCCGAGGTAGGCCTCGATCACCTTGTCGTTGCGCTGCACGTCGTAGGGTGTGCCCTCGGCGATCTGCTTGCCGTAATCGAGCACGGTGACCCGGTCGCACAGGCCCATCACCAGCTTGACGTCGTGCTCGATCAGCAAGATGGTGCGGCCGTCTTTGCGGATGCGGTCGATCAGCTCGCGCAGAACCACCTTTTCAGTCGCGTTCATGCCAGCTGCGGGTTCGTCCAGCGCAATCAACTTGGGGTCGGTGGCCAGCGCGCGGGCGATCTCCAACCGGCGCTGGTCGCCGTAACTGAGCGTGCGCGCCTTGTACTCGGCGTAGCGGCCGATGCCAACGTAGTCCAGCAGCTCCTGGGCACGCCGGGCAATCGCCGCCTCCTCGGCCTTGAAGCCGGGCGTGCGCAGCACCGCCCCGATCAGGCCGGACTTGGTGCGCACATGGCGGCCGACCATCACGTTCTCGAGCGCGGTCATCTCGGCAAACAGCCGTATGTTCTGGAAGGTGCGGGCGATGCCGGCCTTGGCCACCTCGTGTACCGCGGTCGGCTTGTAGGGCGCGCCGCCCAGATCGAACGAGCCTGAGTCGGGGGTGTAGAGCCCGGTAATCACGTTGAAAAACGTCGTCTTGCCGGCGCCGTTGGGCCCGATCAGGCCATAGACCTGGCCTTTGTTGATCGTGATACCCACATCCGACAAGGCCTGCAGCCCACCAAAACGCTTGGACACGCCCAGCACTTTCAACACGGTTTCGCTCATGGTTGGGTGCCTCCGGTCAGCGTGCAGCAGGGGCGGGACTGACCGCAGGCTTGGCCAGCGGCTGCGGCGCTGCCTTGCCATGCTCGGGCGAGGGCCACAGGCCCCGCGGCCGGGTCAGCATGATCGCAATCATCGCCAGCGCGATCATCAGCTGGCGCAGGATCGCGGCGTCGATACGGCCGTCGGTCAGGCGCTGCAAGTCCAGTTCACCCGCCACCCAGCGCAGCGCCTCGGGCAGCGCGGCCAGCAGCACCGCGCCCAGCACCACCATCGCCACGATCATCACGCTCTCCTGCAGCGAAAACGACTCGGGCGAAACAAAGCCCTGGAAGGTGGCAAACATCACCCCCGACACACCGCCGAAGGTGGCGCCCATGCCAAACGCCAGCAACTTGAGGTTGCGGGTGTTGATGCCCATCGCCTTGGCGGCGATCTCGTCCTCGCGGATCGCCATCCAGGCGCGGCCGATGCGGCTTTGCTCCAGCCGGTAGCAGATCACCACGCTGATGACCACCAGCGCCAGGAACAGGTAGTAGTACTTGGTGACCGAACTGATCTCCATGCCGAACAGGTCACCGTTCTTGCCCAGGTCGATGCCGAAGAACTTCATGCTGTCGATCTGGATCAGGCCCTTCGGGCCGTTGGTGATGTTGACCGGACGGTCGAGGTTGTTCATGAACACCCGAACGATCTCGCCAAACCCCAGCGTGACGATGGCCAGGTAGTCGCCCCGCAGCTTGAGCGTGGGTGCGCCCAGCGTCACCCCGGCCAGGCCCGCCAGCGCCGCACCGAGCGGGATCACCAGCCAGATCGGCGTGTGCAGGCCGTTGGGGAAGATGGCCTTGATGGCGGCAAAGTTCTCGGACAGGTGGGGCGACGCCATCAGGCCGAACATGTACGCACCCACCGCGTAGAAGGCGACATAGCCCAGGTCGAGCAAGCCGGCGTAACCCACCACGATGTTGAGGCCCAGCGCCAGCAACACGTAGAGCAGCGCAAAGTCGAGCATGCGGACCCAGAAGTTGCCCACATGCTGTGCCAGCAAGGGCAGTATCAGCAGGGCGACTGCGGCAATCAGGAAGACAAGGAGCTTGTTTTTCATGGTGTGTGTTCCCCGTGTTCAGGCCCGGTCCGCGACACGTTCGCCGAGCAAGCCCTGCGGCCGCACGGTGAGCACCAGGATCAGCACCATGAAGGCAAAGATGTCGCTGTACTGGCTGCCCAGCACGCCGCCGGTGAGGGTGCCGATGTAGCCCGAGCCGAGTGCCTCGATCAGCCCCAGCAGCACCCCGCCCACCACCGCACCGGCGAGATTGCCGATGCCGCCAAACACCGCCGCCGTGAAGGCCTTGAGGCCCGGCAAAAAGCCCATGGTGTGCTGCACCGTGCCGTAGTTGGCGGCGTACATCACACCCGCCAGCGCCGCCAGCACCGCGCCGATGATGAAGGTGGCCGAGATCACATGGTCAGGGCGCACGCCCATCAGGGCCGCGACCCGGGGGTTCTCGGCGGTGGCCCGCATGGCCCGGCCCAGTTTGGTGCGGTTGACCAGGTACATCAGCCCGGTCAGCGTGACCGCAGTGGTCACCAGGATCAGGATCTGCGTCAGGTTGATGACCGCGCCGCCGATGAAGATCGGGTCATTGGGCAGCAGGATCGGGTAGGGCTTCATGCTGGGCTGCCAAATGATCATGGCCAAGGTCTGCAGCAGCAGGCTCATGCCCATCGCGGTGATCAGCGGGGCCAGCCGGGGCGCATTGCGCAGCGGCCGGTAGGCGATCTTCTCGATCAGGTAGTTGAGCGCGGCACACACCACGATGGCCGCCAGCAGCGCCACCAGCAGCATCACCCAGCCCGGCAGGCCCGAGCCGGCCAGCACCCGCAGCACCGTCCAGCTGGTCAGCGCGCCCACCATCAGAACCTCGCCGTGGGCGAAGTTGATCAGGTTGATGATGCCGTAGACCATCGTGTAACCCAGTGCCACAAGGGCATACATGCTGCCCAGCACCAGACCGTTGATGATCTGTTGCAACAAGGTGTCCATGGCGGGGGTCTCCGGTGCGTTGTTCGGCAGATTGCTTGGCCCGGTAGGCCTTGCAACATCTTCCGTCAACTTAGGCTGTTGCGAGCAAGAAGCTGGCCGTGAATTGGCCGCGCTGGCCGGCCCGGCTGCGAGGAATTGTAGGGTCGCCCTGCAGGGCAACAGGACGGGAGAACCCCCCCGTCAGTCCTCAGAACCTGCGCCAACCCGGCCGACTGTCAGGCGCGCTCAGGTTGATCCCGCAGCCGCTGGGCCACTGTTCGGGTTTGCGCGCTGAGTGCGCGCGGCTTCGTTTCGTCGCCGCAGCTCGGCCAGGCGCTCGCCGATGCGCAACTCCAGGCCACGCGGCACCGGCTGGTAGAACAGCTGCGCCGCCAGCCCGTCAGGCAGGTAGGACTCGCCCGCGGCAAAACCATCCGCCTCGTCGTGGGCGTAGCGGTAGCCGGCGCCATGGCCCAGGCCCTTCATGAGCGAGGTGGGGGCATTGCGCAGGTGCATTGGCACCGGGCGCGTGCTGTCTTGCTTGACCAGTGCCCGCACCGCGTTCCAGGCGGTGTAGACCGCGTTGCTCTTGGGCGCGACGGCCAGGTAGACCACCGCCTGCGCCAACGCCAGTTCGCCCTCGGGCGAGCCCAGTCGCTCATAGACCTGGGCCGCCTCCAGCGCCAGTTGCTGGCCTCGCGGGTCGGCCAGGCCGATGTCCTCACTGGCCATGCGCAACACCCGGCGGACCACGTAGCGGGCATCGACGCCGCCGTCGAGCATGCGCGCCAGCCAGTACAGCGCAGCGTCCGGATCAGACCCGCGCACGCTCTTGTGCAGCGCCGAGATCATGTCGTAGAACTGGTCGCCGCCCTTGTCGTAGCGGCGCAGCATTTCGCCCAGTGCCTGCTCCAGTCGGGCCTCGCCGATCTCGGGCGCACCCGCCGCATCGGTATCGGCACCGGGCAGGTCCTGCACCAGTTCGACCAGGCTCTGGTAGGCATTGAGCAAGCGCCGGGCGTCGCCGTCGGCATAGCCGATCAAGCGCTGCCGGGCGGCGTCAGAGAGCGGCGGCGCGCTCAGTGCTGCTTGGGCGCGCAGGATCAGCTGGCTCAGTTCGGCATCGTCCAGCGACTTGAGCACATGCACCGTGGCCCGCGATAGCAGCGCGGCATTGACCTCGAAGCTCGGGTTCTCGGTGGTGGCACCGATGAAGGTGAAAAGGCCTGACTCGACATGCGGCAAAAAGGCATCTTGCTGGGCCTTGTTGAAGCGGTGGACCTCGTCGACAAACACCACCGTGCCGGGGCCGCCCGGCCGCAGCTGACGCGCGGCCTGGGCCTGATCGACCGCCTCGCGGATGTCCTTGACGCCGGCCAGCACCGCCGAAAGCACCACGAAGCGCGAGCGCACCGCCCCCGCCATCAGCCGCGCCAGCGTGGTCTTGCCCACCCCCGGCGGCCCCCACAGGACCATCGAGTGCAGCCTGCCGGTTTCAAACGCCACCCGCAGCGGCTTGCCCGGCCCCAGCAGATGGGCCTGGCCGATCACCTCGTCGGGGGTTTGTGGCCGCAAGCGCTCGGCCAAGGGCACTTCGGCACCGGGCGCTGGCGCATGCCCAGCGGCGCGCAGGGGCACTGGATCAGCGGCAAATAGCGACTCCTGCGGATTCATCCAGCTATTGTGTCAGTGCAGGCTGCCGATGCAGCCGAACAAACCTGAGGCATTGCCGGCCATGCCGCCACCCTCCTGCCGAGAAAACCGGCCCAGACCGCACCCGATTACGATGGCGGCCCCGACCGACGTACACGGCAGACCCCGATGCAAGCTCGACCCAGGCTCTCCATCCGCCACAGCGCGCCACTCGCCTTGCTGGTGCTGACCGGCACGGCAGCTGCCGCCGCAGCGCCCCAGACGCTGGAGGCCACAGCCGCACTGGGCTTCGAGGTGGTCCACCTGCCGCATCGGGAGGTGATGGGCCTGGTCGGCGGCGCGTACCTGTTCGACATCGGCAACGACTGGCGGCTCGGGCCAGCGGTCTACGGCGCGGCCACAGGCCACCGGGGCGGTCTGTTCGTCGGCGGCGCCGAGTTGCGCCGCCAGTGGGCGCTTGGCGGGCAACTCCACCTGTCTGCCGGGCTCTACCTGGGCGGCGGAGGCGGCGCCGCAGCCCCGGTGGGTGGCGGGCTGATGGTGCGCCCGTCGGTGACGCTGCTGAGCGACCTCGCACCGGGCATGCAGGCCGGCGTATCGTGGTCGCAAGTGCGTTTTCCGAGCGGTGACATCAAAAGCAACCAGCTCGGACTGCTGCTCCAGTGGCGCAGCGATTTCAAGCACTACGGCGGCGCAGCGGCCGGCGAGTCGGCCACCGGCGGACCCAGTGGCCTGGGGCTGGATCACGCAGCGTTGTCGGTCGGGCAATACCGCTTGGGTGGCGGCAGCGGGCGGCGCATCGGGTTGGTCGGCGCGCGCGCCGAGTGGGCCGGCCGCGGCCCGCTGCGCCTGGGCATCGAAGCCGCGGCGGCGGCGCAGGGCGATGCGGCCGGCTACATGGAAATTCTCGGTACAGCCGCGACCGGGATCGACCTGCTGCCCGGCCTGAACCTGGGCCTGCGTGCTGCGGCCGGCCTGGGCGGCGGCGGCAATGTGCTCACACAAGGCGGCATGATCGGCAAACTGAGCGGCACGCTGGCCTGGCAGTTTGCGCCCGGCTGGCGGGCCGGGGTCGACTTTGGCGTGCTGCGCGCGCTGCAGGGCGGGCTGCAGGCGCGCCAGGCCAGCGCCTGGCTGGGCATGGACCTGGAGCCTGCCGCAGGCAGCGGCGGGCGCGTGGTGCGCACTGACTGGACAGCGGTGCTGCAGCACCATGCCGGCATCGCACGCAACGACGCCACGCATCGCGCGCTCGACACCGTAGGCCTGAAGCTCGACCGCTACCTGGGCGAGTCGTTCTACGTCACGGGCCAGGCGCACAGTGCATTTGCCGGCGGCGCGGGTGCGTACTCGATCGGCCTGCTCGGGGCCGGCGCCGCCAGGTCGGTGGCGCCACAGTGGCGAATCGGGGCTGAATTGCTGGCCGGTGCCGCCGGCGGCGGCGGCGTGCAGACCGGGGGTGGCGCGCTGGGCCAGGCGCTGGCCTGGGCCGGCTGGACGCCCGAGCGCAGCACCGGTGAATGGCGGCTCGGCGCGGGCCTGCGGCGGCCGCTGCGGTCCGGCCAGAACACCCTGGTCGCTGAACTGGGCTGGTCGCGCAGGTTCGGGGTCAGCGACCGCTGAACGCCCAGGCAGCGCCGCTGGGGTCCGCCCGCAGCGGACCCCAGCGAGCAGCGGGCCGGCCGCGTCATCCTGCAGCCAGGCAGCTGTTGTGTAATTGGGGGATTGATCAACACAGCCAGGCCACACCCGTGCTTCAACGACTGCAAACCGCCCTGCCCGGCCCGATCCTCAGCGTCCTGATGCTGGCTGCCGCCCAGACCGCCGCCCAGACAGCCGCACCCGCAGCCCCCCCCGCAGCCGCCCCCGCAACCGCCGACGTTGAGCAAACCTGGGGCATCAACGGCCAGGCCACCTACATCTGGCAAAAAAAATCGGCCTTTGCCGCCGCCTACACGGGGCCCAACAGCTTGATCCCGACACGTGAGCTGAGCTACTCCTTCACCGCCACGCTGGCGCTGGGATTCAGGCCTTGGGCGGGCGCCGAGATCTACCTGAACCCGGAAGCAGCCCAAGGCGTGCCGCTGTCGAACCTGACCGGGCTGGGTGGCTTCAGCAACGGCGAGATGGCGCGCAGCTCAGGTCCCACGCTCACGTTCTACCGGGCCCGGCTGTTTGGCCGCCAGACCTGGGCACTGGCCGGCGACGACGGCCAACCGGCACAGACCGAGGCTGTCGAGGCGGATTTCAACCAACTCGCCGGCCGGGTGGCCAAGCGACGGGTCGTGTTGACGGTGGGCAACATTTCAGTAGCCGACCTGTTTGACGACAACACCTACAGCCACGATCCGCGCAGCCAGTTCTTGAACTGGTCACTGATGTCGATGGGCGCCTACGACTTTGCTGCCGACGCGCGCGGCTACACGACCGGCGCCGCGCTGGAGTGGTTTTACGACGATTGGGCGCTGCGCGCCGGTCGCTTTGCCCTGCCGCGAGAGCCCAACCAGCAGGCCCTGGACCCCAAATTGCTGCAACACTTTGGCGACCAGCTGGAGCTGGAACACAGCCACACCCTGGCCGGCCAGCCGGGCAAGCTGCGCGCGCTGGTGTTTCATGACCGCACCCGACTGGCGCGCTTTGACGATGCCGTGGTCCAGGCCCGACAAGCCGGCGGCAAGCCTGACATCAACGCGGTGCGCACCGGCGTGCAAGACAAATGGGGTTGGGGCCTGGGACTGGAACAAGCGCTCAGCCCCCATGTTGGCCTGTTTGCCCGCTGGAGCACTGCCGATGGCCAGACCGAGACCGACGCCTTCACCGAAATCGACCGCTCCATCTCAGGTGGGCTGCTGATCGATGGCGGCGCCTGGCAGCGCGCCGGCGACTCCCTCGGCCTGGGCTTTGCCCACAATGGCTTGTCCAGGGCCCGGCGCGACTACCTGGCGGCCGGTGGCATCAGTTTTTTCATCGGCGATGGCGGCTTGCGCTACCGCCCCGAACAGGTGCTGGAGGCTTTTTACAATCTGCAACTGGTCAAGGGCGTGACCGTGTCACTGAACGCCCAGCGCATCCTCAACCCCGCCTACAACGCCGACCGCGGGCCAGTGAACTTCATCGCGACACGGCTGCATCTGGAGTTCTGAGCGCCTCGAGTGTCAAGGTCGGCGACCGACGCTGGCGCCATGCTTTGCCTGACCCCGAAGGCCGGCATGCCTGGCCTGCCGCCCACGCTCGCGGGTCCGCCGGCGCTACAGTCACCCAATGGATCGCCTGGCAGGACTGGACCTCTTCATCCGCATCGTCGAGACCGGCAGCTTCAGCAAGGCTGCCGAGGATTTGGGTATTGCCCAACCCACCGCCACCAAGGCGGTGGCCGTGATCGAGCAGCGCCTGGGCGCGCGCCTGCTGCACCGCTCGACCCGGGGCGTCACGCCCACCGAGGTGGGTGCGTTGTACTACGAAAAGTGCAAGCGCATCTCGCACGATGTCGAAGACGCGGAGAACCTGGCCACGCTGTTGCAAAGCGGTGTGGGCGGGCAGTTGCGGATCAGCACCTCGGTGGCTTTTGGCCGTCGGGTGATGGTGCCGCTGGTGCTGCGCTACATGCGCGACCACCCGGGCGTGCGCATCGATCTCGGCTTTGATGACCGTTACGTCGATCTGGTCGAGCAGGGCTTGGACATGGCGATCCGCATGGGCCGGCTGGCCGACTCCAGCCTGGGCGCGCGCTACCTCGGCACCAATCCCTGGGTGATGGTGGCCTCGCCGGGCTACCTGAGCCAGCACCCGGCACCGCAAGTGCCGGACGATCTGGCCAGCCACGGCTGCGTGATCTACAGCAGCGTGCAAGGCGATGACCGCTGGAGCCTGACCGGGCCCAGCGGCCAGGAGGTGTCAGTGCCGGTCAACGGCCGGCTGCGCACCAACAACCTGTCGGCCGTGCTGGCGGCCGCGCGTGCTGGCATGGGGCTGGCCGTGTTGCCGTGGTACGCGGCCCGTGAATCGGTGGCCGACGCCAGCGTGGTCCCGGTGCTGACCGACCATGTGCTGCAGGCGCAAGACATGCACGCGGTCTACCCCTCACCCAAGCTGGTATCGACCAAGGTCACCAGCTTCATCGCGTTTTTGCAGCAGGCACTGGCCGGAGACTGGTGGCTCAAAGCGCTCTGAACCTCAAAACCGCCGGCCCGCCGACATCCGCCAAGCGTCCTGGGCAGAGAAGTTCTGCTTGGGGTCGCGCGCCAGCCTGGCAAACCAGACCTTGCCGTCCAGGCCCAGGGTCCAGCCCCAGGCACTGACCGCTCCGGTGTCGCCCAGGCCTTGCTTGTGCAGCAGGTCGAGGGTGAGCCTCAGCGGGTCAGACGAATCGACCGGCAACGGCCAGCGCAGCATCAGGTGGTGGTGCTGCTGCGCCGTGCCGAGCCGGTCGTCGGCAATCACCAGCAGTTGCAACTGCCGCCCGCCGGCGCCCTGCCAGCCCAGCGCTGCACTGACCGCGTCGTTGGGGTCGAAATTGAGGTTGGCATAGGGCCGCAAGTTGGTGCGGCCGATGCCGACCTGGGCATAAAACGGCGAGCCCACCTGCACGGCCAGGCTGCCACCGACAAAGCCGCCACTGGCCAGTTGCAGCGAGGGCTGCAACTGCACCGGCAGCACGGGGTCGTCGCGCAAGACCCACTGGTCGTCGTAGCCGGCCCTGAACTCGCGCCCCATCGCACGGTCTTGGTAGACGCCCAGCCACAGGTTGCGACCGTCTCGGCGCCAGCGCAGGTTGAGGTCGGTGCCGACAAAACTGCCGGTCTCGCTGGCGAGGCGGTAGCGACCCAGGGTAAATTTGAATTCGCCACGGTCAGAGCCGGTGTCGGCGGCGGGTTTGCTGGCCTGGTCGGCCGCCAGCTCAGGCAGCGGATCGTTTGGCGGTGGATCGGTTGACGCCGCAGCGGCCCGCGCGGCGCCGGCCAGCGCAAGCGCCATGCCGAATGCCAGGCCCCGCGCCAGGCACCGCGCCAGGCACCGCGCCAGGTCCCGCGCCAGGCTCGGCAGCCGCGCCCGCTGATGATCTGTCCGCCTCATGCAGCCGATCCCGCCTGTGGGTCAATGCCCGCGGCAAGGCCCCCCGGTACAACGGGTGCATCCTTGCGTGCTGCCCAGGCGTAGAGCGTGGGCAGCACCAGCAATGTCAGCAGCGTGGCCGAGACCAGCCCGCCGATCACGACCACCGCCAGCGGGCGCTGGGTTTCGGCGCCGATGGCATGGCTCAGCGCCATCGGCAGCAGGCCCAGCATCGCCAGCATCGCCGTCATCAGCACGGTGCGCAGGCGCGTCAGGCTGCCCTCCATCACCGCATCGTTGACTGTCATGCCAGTCTCACGCAACTGGTTGTAGTAGGTGACCATCACCACGCCATTGAGCACCGCCTGGCCAAACAGCGCGATGAAACCGATCGCCGCCGACACCGACAGCGGGATACCGGTCAGCGCCAGTGCGACGATGCCGCCGATCATCGCAAACGGGATGTTGGCGATGATCAAGAGCGCGCTGCGAAAGCTCTTGAAAGCGTCGAACAGCAGCAAAAAGATCACCAGGATCGACAGCGGCACGACCCAGGACAGCCGCTTCATCGCCCGCTGCTGGTTCTCGAACTCGCCCGACCAGATCACCTCGTAGCCGGCTGGCAGTTTGAGTTCTCGGCCGGCTGCGGTTTGCAGATCGGCCACCACCGAGCCCATGTCGCGGTCGCGGATGAAGATGCCCACCGCCGCGACGCGTTGGCCGTTTTCACGTGCGATGTTCATCGCGCCGCTGGTCTGGCTGATCTGCGCCAACTGGCCCAACGGCACCTGGGCACCCGAGGGCGCGCCGATCAGCAGCTTGGGCAAGGCGTCGAGCGTGCGCAGGCTGGCTGCCAGCCGCACCACCACCGAGAAGTGGCGCTCTCCTTCCCACAGCTCGCTGGTCTGCTTGCCGGCCACGGCGGTTTCGATCGCGTCCTGGATGTCGCCGGTGTTGAGGCCAAAGCGTGCGGCGGCATCGCGGTCGATGTCGATGCGCAGCTGCGGCAACTGGCCATCGCGGTCGATGAAGGCCCGGGACACGCCCGGCGTGGCGCGCGCCAATGTCACCACCTTGTTGGCCAGCTTGCCCAACTCAGCCAGATCGTCACCCTTGACCTTGACGACGATCTGACCGTCTATCTGCGAAATGCTCTCCAGCACGTTGTCGCGGATGGGTTGCGAAAACGACACGTCGATGCCAGGCAACTTGGAACAAGCCTCATCCATCGCGTCGATGATCTGCCGCTTGCTGACGCCGGGCCGCCATTGCTCCTCGGGCTTGAGCTCCACAAAGGCCTCGAAGGCGTTGAAGGTTTTCGGGTCCGTGCCATCGTCCGGCCGGCCGACCTTGCTGACCACCGTCACCACCTCGGGCACGCTGCGCAGCTGGGTGCGCAGCTTCGAGGCCATCTGCTTGGCCTCCTCGGGCGAGACCGAGGGCGGCAGCGTGGCATTGACCCAGATCGTGCCCTCGTCCAACTCGGGCAAGAACTCCGAGCCCAGGGTGCTGGCCAGCGCCAAGGCTGCCGCCAGTGTCAACCCGGCCACTGCCATCACCAGCTTGGGCGCGGCAACCGCCCAGGTCAGCACCGGCTGGTAGACCCGTTTGCAGGCCTGCACCAGCCGGTTGTCCTCGTGTGGCACCTTGCTGCGCAGCAGCAGCACACACAGCAGCGGCACCAGCGACAAGGCCAGCACCAGCGAGCCGACCAGGGCCGAGGTCACACTCCAGGCCATCGGCGAGAAGATGCGGCCCTCGTGGCGCTGCAGCGTGAAGATCGGCAGGTGGGCGGCGATGATGATGATCATCGAAAACAGCGTGGGCCGGCCCACCTCCACCGTGGCCCGCAGCACCGCCTTGAGGCGGTTCTCGGTACGCTTGACCTGCTCGTCGCTCAGCTCACCCAGGCGGCGGAAGATGTTCTCGACCACGATCACCGCACCGTCGACGATGATGCCGAAATCCATCGCACCCAGGCTGAGCAGGTTGGCCGGGATGCCGACAAAGGTCAGCCCCAGAAAGGTGGCCAGCAAGGAGAGCGGGATCACCACCGCCACGATGGCCGCAGCGCGCAGGTTCTGCAAAAACACGAACAGCACAAACATCACCAGCAGCGCGCCCTCGGTGAGGTTGGCAAACACCGTGTGCAGCGTCTTCTTGATCAACCAGGACCGGTCGTAGTACGGGATGATCGTCATGCCCGGCGGCAGGCCGCCGCGGTTGAGCTTGTCGATCTTGGCCTGCACGCCTGCCAGCACCTTGGACGGGTTTTCGCCTTTGCGCATCACCACGATGCCGTTGACGATGTCGTCGGCAGCGTCCTGGCCCACCAGACCCTGCGGTGGAAACTGCCCCACCACCACCTGTGCCACGTCCCGCACCAGCACCGGCGTGCCGGCCACCTCGGCCACCACCACCCGTTCGATGTCGGACGAGCTGCGAAAGCTGCCCAGCGAGCGGATCAGGAACTGCTGCCGGCCCTGCGTCATCGCGCCGCCACCAGCGTTGCCGTTGGCCCGCTGCAGCGCGGTGAACAGCTGGCCCAGCGTGACCTTGTGGTCACGCAGCCGGGCCAGGTCAGGATTGACCTCGTACTGCTTGATCGCACCGCCCATCGTCACCAGGTCGGCCACGCCACCAGCCTGGCGGATCGCCTTTTCGACCACCCAGTCCTGGGTTTCGCGCAGCTCGCGCGGGCTGTAGCCATCACCCCGCAGGCGGAACCGCATGATCTCGCCGATCGCGGTGGACAGCGGCGGCACGTCGGTCTCGACGCCCGCAGGCAGGTCGATGCCACGCAGCCGCTCCAAAATCTGCTGGCGCGCCAGCTGGTCGCTCGGCTTGTCGTCGAAAGTGACCATCGCGAACATCAGGCCGTACTGGGTGTGGGTGAACAAACGCACCGTGTTGGGCAGGCCTGAGAGCGCGATCTCCACCGGGATCGTGACCTGCTTTTCTACCTCCTCGGCGGCCCGGCCGGGGTAGAGCGCGATGATGTTGACCTGGGTGTCCGAGACATCCGGAAAGGCCTCGACTGCCAGGTTCTGGAAGGCCAGCACCCCGCTGCCGACAAAAAGCGCCAGCGCCAACCAGATGAACAGCGGCTGGCGCAGCGCAAACTCGACAAACCGCTTCATTTGGCGGTGTCCAGCAACTGGTTGAGGTACAGGCCGCCGCCCACTACCACCGAGTCACCCACACTCACGCCCTGCAGCACCGACCAGAACTGCGGCCCGGCCGGGCGCAACAAGACCGTGCGCCGCTCAAACTTGCCCGGGCCCTTGTGCACAAACAATACCTGCTGGCTGCCGCGCAAAAAAACCGCATCGGCCGGCACCAGCGGCAGGCTACCGTGCTGGGTGACCGAGGCCTTGACAAACATCTCGGCCTTGAGCTGGCGCCCGGCATTGGGCACACGTGCCCGCACCTTGACGGTGCGCGAGTTGGCGTCCACCGCCTCGCCCACGCTCAACACCGTGGCGGCAAATTCACGCTCGGGCCAGGCGGCCGTGCTCAGCAACAAGGCCTGGCCGGGCTGCACCAGGGCCAGCTGGGCCTCGTCCACATCGATGGTGGCCCACAGCGCCGTCGGGTCGCTGACGACGAACAAAGGCGCGCCCTGCACATCGGTGCGCACCTCGGCGCCCGGGTTGCTGTTGCGCTCCACCACCACACCGGCCACCGGCGCAGCCAGGGTGAACGACTGGTTGATCGCTCCGGGTGCGGCACCGATGACACCGTACTGCGCCAGCCTCGCCCGCGCCCGGCCGGCCTCGGCCGTCGAGCGGGCCAGGTCGGCCTCGGCCTGCTCCAGGTCCTTGCGGGCGATCACCCCGCCCTCGACCAGGTCGCGGGCGCGCGCCACCGTGTTGCGGCCCTGCGCCTGGTCGGCCTCGGCCTTGTGCAGATCTGCCTGGGCCTGGCCGACATCGGCCGAGCTCATCAGCGCCAGCGCATCGCCCCGCTTTACTGGCTGGCCGACATGCGCGAGCAGCTTGTCGATGCGGCCGGCGTAGGGCGCAAACACGCGGCTGGTGCGGTCCTCGTCCCAGCCCAGACGGCCGGTCAGCAGCACCTGGTGGTCGGTGGCGCCCGACACCGCAACCAGGCGCAGGCCGGCCGGGTCCTGGTTGCCGGGGAAGCTGACCACGTTGCCGGACATCGTCGGCTCGGCCGGCGGCGCGGCCACCTCGGGCTTGCTGCAGGCGGCGAGTGTGGTGGAGAGCAGGGCGGCCAGCGCCAGCAGGCCCAGTGCGGCAGGCCAGCGGTGGGGCGGCCGGGCGGACCACACGGCAAGCGCAGAAAAAGCGGTCATGGACGGCGCGATCATGGGATGGGGGTGGGGCCAGGGTTCGGGTTCAGCGCGGCTGGCAGGGTGGCGACCTGCCAGTCGGCCAGCGCCTTGGCCAGGTCGGCGTCGGCGTTGACCCGCTCGATGCGCACGGCGCGCAGGCTGCGGCGGGCGTCCAGCACCTCCAGCGCGCTGCTGGCACCCCGCTGGTAGGCCAGTTCGGCACCGGCCGCCACCTTCTCGGCGGCCGGCTCCAGCTGCTCGACCACCAGGCGGCGGCGCTCGGCAGCGTTGCGGGCCTGGGCGGCGGTACGCGCCAGCTCGGCGGCCGCCGTGTCGCGGCTGCGGCGCAGCGCGTCCTGGGCGGTGGATACATCGGCCACGGCCCGCGCCAGTTCACCCTCGTTGGCATGGCGGATGAAAAGCGGCACGCTCACGCTCAGGCTGACGGTGTTGCCGGTGCCGCTGCTGTTGGTCGGGCTGGTCGGCCAGTGGTCGAGCTGCAGCCCAACCGTGACATCGCGGGTGCGGCCGGCGGCCGCCAGGTCGCGCAGTTGCTCGGCAGCGCGCAAGCGGGCTCCTGCGGCGAGCACATCGGGCCGACGCTCAGCCGCCTCTGCGGCCTGGGTGTTGTCCGGCAGCGCCGGCAAGCTGGCGGCCACCTCTGGCCCCAGCTCTACCGCCTGGGCCTGCAGCTGGCGGGCCACCGGCGCCGCACCGATCAGCAGCGCGAGCTGGCGCTGCAGGTCCGCGCCATCGGCCTCGGCCTGGCGCAAGTCGGCCTGCAGCCTGGCGTCGTCGAGCCGAAACCGGGTGGCGTCCAGCGCCGGTGCGTCGCCGGCCTTGACCCGCCGTTCCAGCAGGCGCAGGGACTCGGTGTTGAGCGCTGCGGCCGCCTGCAACTGCAGCCGTCGGCCCTGGGCTGCCCACAAGTCTTGGTGGGCGTGTGCCACTGCAGAGGCCGCACGCCTGCGGGCCTCGGTCAGGTCAGCCTGCACCGCTTGGCGCGCCGCTTCAGCCGCAGCCAGACGCAGCGCGGGCTTGTTGCCACGCTCGATCAGCTGGTCGATGCGGGCCGAGTGGTCGAAGGTCTTTTGCCAGAGCGTGCCGGCTCCCAGCACATTGCCGATCGATCCGGCCCCCAGCGTGAGCTGCGGATTGGGCCCCTGGCCGGCCACTTGCACGTCGGCGCCGGCGGCGCCCAGAAGTGCCCGTGCCGCCCGCACATCGGGGTGACAGTCGGCCACCCGCGCCAGCGCCTGCGCCAGGCTCAGCGTGGCAGCAGCGCCGGCTGGCAAATCACTGCAAACCGGTTGGGCAACAGCTGGGGCCGCAGCCCAGCACAGCAGCACAAAAACAAGGACTCTAGACATCACAAGACCAACAGAACAGACAATGATTCGGATAAATATTTGACTCGCGCCGAGGCTAGGCTTACCACCTTGCAGGCTGCTATCGAAGGCCAGGATTTCCGATGCTGATGTTGTTGGTCGAAGACGATCCGATGATCGCCCGTGAACTGTCGCTGCGCTGGCAACAGCGGGGCTGGCAGCTGCAGTGCGCGGCCAGCCTGGCAGCAGCACGCGTCGCGCTGGCCCAGCCTGGCCTGTTTGATCTGCTGCTGCTGGACCGGGGCCTGCCCGATGGTGACGGGCTCGATTTGATGGCTGAATTTCGCCTCAGCGACAAGCGCACCCCGGTGCTGCTGCTGACCGCACGCGACCAGGTTGCCGACCGGGTGCAGGGCTTGCGCCTGGGCGCCGACGACTACCTGGTCAAACCCTTTGCACCCGAGGAGCTGGACGCCCGCATCGAAAGCCTGCTGCGCCGCGCCGGCAAAACGCCCGGCCAGCGGCTGAGCTTTGGCGAGTTGCACTGGTTGGGCGACGAAGGCCGGGCCTGCCTGGGTGAGCAGGCGCTGGACTTGTCACCGCGCGAATTCGAGGTACTGGGCCTGCTGGTGCAGCGCGCGCCCCGGCTGCTGCCCAAACGGGCCTTGATCGATGCCCTGGCCGAACGCAATCTGGATATCAACGACAGCGCGGCCGAGGTCTACGTCTCGCGCCTGCGCAGCCGCCTGGCAGGCTCGGGCGTGGCGATCCGCACAGTGCGCGGCTTCGGCTACCAGCTGGCCCTCGAGGCCGGCCCCACGCCGTGAGCCGGCCTGCAGCAGCCAGACCGGCAGGCACGGCTGCCGAGGCGGCCTTGCTCCAGCCGCCCGGCCCATCTGCGCCCACCCTCTGGCGCGACCTGTTGCGGCGCCTGTTGCTGCCGCTGTTGCTGATCGTGGCCGCCACTGGCGCCCTCGGCCTGTATGTGGCCCAGACCCTGACCGAGCGCACTTTCGACCAATGGCTGATCGACGCGGCCCGCTCGCTGGCCCAACAAGTTCGTTTTGTCGATGGCCAGGCGCGGGTCGATCTCGACAGCGACGCCGAGGCCATCCTGGCGTTCGACGCGGTGGACAACACCTACTTCAGCGTACGCCAGGACCAGCGCCACGTGGCCGGCCACCGCGACATCCCGGCCCGGGGGCTGCGCCTGACCCACTACGGCGACGTGCAGGTTTTCGACACCAGCTTTGCCGGTCGCCCGGTGCGGGTGGCCGCCGTGCTGGTGCGCAGTGGCGGCGCCAGCGCCCAGGTGCTGGTGGCCGAGACCCAATACAAACGTCGCGGTGCGCGGGCCGACCTGCAGCTGATGCTGCTGCCGCTGGGCGTGCTGCTGCTGGCGGCAGCCGCAGCCATCGTGTTGGCGCTGCGCTGGACCCTGCGACCGCTGGAGCTGATCGCTGCGCGTTGGAACACGCTGTCGCACCGCTCGCTACAAAACATCGACATGCGGGACGTGCCACGTGAACTGCTGCCGTTTGCCAACGCGCTCAATGGCTTGCTGGCCCGCATCCACGAACTGCTGTTGCGCGAGCGTCACTTTGCCGCCAACGCGGCGCACCAGATCCGCACGCCGCTGGCCGGCCTGCAACTGGGCCTGTCTCGCGCCGCCGAGGCGCCCGATCTGGCCAGCGCCCGACAGGTGATTGCCGAGCTGCAGCAAAGCACCCAGCGCACTGCACGTTTGTTGCAGCAACTGCTGGCGCTGGGCCGGCTCGATCCCGAAACCGCCAACGACCTCGACCACCAGTCGGTAGACCTGGTGGCCCTGGCCCATGACGTGGGCACGCTCTACCTGGACACCGCACTGACACGCCAGATCGCACTGGAGCTGGTGGTGCCCGAGGCACCAGTGTGGGCCGTGGCGCAGGGCGAGCTGATCGGCGAGGCCTTGAGCAACCTGGTAGACAACGCCCTGCGCTACTGCCCACCGGGCAGCCGGGTTGAAATCAGCGTCAGCGCCGACCCGCCCACCCTGGTGGTGGCTGACAGCGGCCCTGGCCTGGCCGCCGATGAACGCGAGGCCGTGCTGGAGCGCTTTGTGCGCGGCCGCAGTGCCGCCGGCGACGGCAGCGGCCTGGGCCTGGCCATCGTGCGAGAGATCGCCGACCTGCACGGCGCCGAGCTGCGGCTGCAGGACAGCGCCCTGGGTGGGCTGGCGGTTCAACTGCGCTTGCGCGCGCCGCAGGCGCTGTAGGCGGCCTGCCGGGCTTGCCCCACGCCGGCGCTGCCGGAGCGGGCGCTTCGGGTCTGCAGATTCCACACTGTTAGCCTCCTGACAGCTTGAGCACTTAACATTTCTTTTCACTTGTTGCCATACTAGGTCGGTCTCGGTTTGTGGCCAGCGGCATCACTGCCATGCCCTGCCGGGACGGCCAGCCAGTCCGGCAGGCATTTTTTTGTTGACAGTGCCAGCGTGCAAAGCGGTGCAGCCCTCGGGCCGACCGCTGGAGTCACCGGCGCTGCGGCGAAACCATCCTGGTTTGCCCAAGGCCTGCGGCCCCAAGCATTTCTCTCACTTGTTCAGCAGGTCCCCTATGAAGACGTTGACATGGCCGGCCGCGCCGGCCACGCCACTGACCCGCCGAAAGCAAGCGCCGATCTCGTCTGCCAGCAGCGGGCAGCAGGCGGCTTTGGCCACCCTCGCGCCACAGGCAGGTGTGCTGTGAAACAAGCGCTGTACTCGGCGCAGTACCAGCTCGCGACGCTGCCAGTCCGTGCGGAGATGCGGCCACCTGTTACCGTTTGGCTTGAGATCCTGCGCCAGGCGATGCCGCAAAGACTGCAGAGTCGTGCCTTGATCGGAAGCCTGGTTTTTGCGGTCCTGTGGCTGAGTCTGCTGGGCGCCAGCAGCCTGACACCGCCCATAGACAACATCGAGCAGTTGACCTGGGTTCGGTCGCTGGAGTGGGGCTACTACAAACACCCGCCCTTGCCGACCTGGTTGCTGTGGCCGGTGGTGCAACTGCTGGGCCTGCGCCCTTTGGCGACCTACCTGCTCGGAGCGACGGTCACCCTGGGCGCGATAGGACTGGCGGCGCACCTGCTGCTGCTGATGCGGGGCCCACGCTTTGCGGCGACGGCGTTGCTGGCCATGCTGTGTATCACTTTCTACAACGGCCGCCTGTACTACTACAACCACAACACGGTGCTGTTTCTGTTCGTGGTCGGCAGTGCCTGGGCCACCTGGCAGGCCTTCAGCCGACGCAGCCTGGGGTGGTGGGCGATAGTGGGGCTGATGCTCGGTCTGGGAGGGCTGAGCAAATACCAGATCGTCGTTGCGGCGGCGAGCGTGGCCGTGCTGTGGGTTCAGCAGCGGGCTTGGCGCGAGCCGGTTCACCTCGCAGGGGCAGCCCTGGCAACGGCGGTCGGCTTGCTCATCTTGTTGCCGCATGCGGTGTGGCTGGTGCAAAGCGACTTTGCACCGATCCACTACGCGATGAACTCATCACTGGGCGCCCATATTGCACAGCCGCAGCGCCTGGGCCTGGTGTCGAACTGGCTGGTTGACCTGTTGTTCAACCGGTTGTTGCCCGCGTGGTTGCTGCTGCTGTTTGCGCTGGCCGGACGGCGGGCGGCGGCCGATGTCCGCCCGGAGCGGCGTCCAGAGACGCAGCCGCAAGATCATCAGCTTGAGCACCAACGGTTGTCCCGTGCACTGCTGTTGTCATTCGGCGGGGTGCCGCTGGCCAGCCTGGCCGCGATGGGCCTGTTAGGCGGTGTGCAGCTGCAACTGCAGTGGGGTACGGCATTCGCCGCCTTGATGGTGCCTGCGGTGATGGAGCTGCTGGCGTGCAGCGGTATGGTGTTCTCGCAGCGGGTGCTTTGGCGCGCGGCCAAGGCCTTTCTGGTGTTGCAGCTGCTGCTGCTGGGCCTGAACGCGCTGACGTCTTCGCTGGGCCCGGAGCGCTGGCAAAGCGCCCACTGGTGTCGATTCAATTCGGCCGATCTGGCCGAGGCGATTGCCGAGCCGGCACGCCTCAGTGCCGGGGCGCCAATCCGGATCATCGAAGGCCCCGCCAACTATGCCGGTGCACTGGCCCTGCAGATGCCCGAGCGCCCCAAGGTATTGATCGACGGCAAGTCCGACATCAGCCCCTGGGTGGCCAAGGACTCGCTGCTGCGCTGCACCCGGCTTCAGCTCGACCGGTCGGTTGGCCCCCGCGACGCCAGCTGGCAAGCGGCCGGTCCGAAGTTCCCCGACATCCACTGGCGGGTGCTGAAACCGAGCAACAGCGACCCAGCCTGCAACGCCTGAGCCCGGCGCTGGGGCGGGTGGCACCCGCGGCGCTCAGCGCTTAGCGCTTAGCGCTCAGCGCGACTCGATCACATCCACCCCCTTGGGCGGCACGAAGCGAAAAGTCTCGTCCGCCAGCTTGGGATTGAGCTCAACCGCGCTGAACTGCAGCAGCGAGCGCTGGCCAAACGCGTCCACGATCTCCAGCGCGGCCAGGGTCTTGCCGCGAAAGCCGATGCGCAGGGTCTGCACCGTCGCGCCCTCTTTCTGCCGCGGTGTGGCCTGCACCCAGTCCAGGCCGTCCTTGGGCTGGGCGTTGCTCAGCTCGAAGTCCTTGTCCATCGCGCCGCCCGCCAACAGCGACGCAGGTGTGGCGCCGAGCGCCTGCGACATCGCCCGCACCGTGACCTGGTTCAGGTCCAGGTCGTAGAGCCAGACTTTGCGGCCGTCAGCCACGATCTGTTGCTCAAACGGCTTGGTGTAGCTGAAGCGGAAACGGTCAGGCCGGGCAAACTCGAAACTGCCGCTGGAGGTTTTTTTCTTCAGCCCGTCAGGCGCGCTCACCGTCTGGCTGAAGTTGGCGCGGCCGGTCTTGGCATCGCGCGTGAAATCTCGCAGCGTCTCCAGCGGGTCAGCCTGCACGGCACTCGCCGACATCGACAGCAGCAGCACCCATCCGGACAGGGCCAGCCGGAATTGCGTCATGGATTGAGGCCACTCATCGCGTCACTCATCGCGTCACTCATCCCGTCACTCATCCCGTTTGGGCACCAGCAGATCGCGGTTGCCACTGGCTGACAGGGCCGAGACCAGGCCCGACTTTTCCATCTGCTCCAGCAGCCGCGCGGCGCGGTTGTAGCCGATCCGCAGGTGGCGCTGCACCAGCGAGATCGAGGCCTTCTTGTTCTGCAGCACGATCGCCACCGCCTGGTCGTACATCGGGTCGGCCTCGCCGCTGCCGCTGCCGCTGCCAGCGCCGCCCGGCCCGCCTTCAGCCTCACCGTCGAGCGTGCCGCCCTCCAGAATGCCCTCGATGTAGTTGGGCTCACCCTGGCTCTTGAGGTACTGGACCACGCGGTGCACCTCGTCGTCCGACACAAAAGCGCCATGCACCCGCACCGGCACACCGCCGCCGGGCTGCAGGAACAGCATGTCGCCCTGCCCCAGCAGCGCCTCGGCGCCCATCTGGTCGAGGATGGTGCGGCTGTCGATCTTGCTGCTGACCTGGAACGACAACCTTGTCGGGATATTGGCCTTGATCAGGCCGGTGATCACGTCCACGCTGGGGCGCTGCGTGGCCAGAATCAAATGGATGCCGGCGGCTCTGGCCTTTTGCGCCAGCCGGGCGATCAACTCCTCGATCTTCTTGCCGATGACCATCATCAAGTCGGCCAGCTCGTCGATCACGATCACCACAAACGGCAGCCGGTCTAGCGGCTCTGGCTGATCGGGGGTCAGGCTGAAGGGGTTGGGGATCAGCTCCTCGCGAGTACGGGCGTCGTCGATGCGCTTGTTGTAGCCGGCCAGGTTGCGCACGCCCAGCTTGCTCATCAGCTTGTAGCGCCGCTCCATCTCGCCGACACACCAGTTCAGCGCGTTGGCGGCCTGCTTCATGTCGGTCACCACCGGACACAGCAGGTGCGGGATGCCCTCGTAGACGCTCATCTCCAGCATCTTCGGGTCGATCAGGATCAGCCGTACATCGCGCGCCTCGGCCTTGTAGAGCAAGCTCAGGATCATCGCGTTGATGCCGACTGATTTGCCCGAGCCGGTGGTGCCGGCCACCAGGCAATGCGGCATCTTGGCCAGGTCGGCCACCATCGGCGCGCCGATGATGTCCTTGCCCAGGCCCATCGTCAGCTGCGAGGACGCGTCGTGGTAGATCTGCGAGCCCAAAATTTCGGCAAGCCGGATCATTTGCCGTTTGGCATTCGGCAATTCGAGCGCCATCGTGGTCTTGCCCGGGATGATCTCGACCACCCGGATGCTGACCAGCGAGAGCGAGCGCGCCAGGTCCTTGGCCAGGTTCATCACCTGCGCGCCCTTGACGCCGGTGGCCGGCTCGATCTCGTAGCGCGTGATCACCGGGCCGGGCGAGGCGGCCACCACCCGCACCTCGACACCAAAGTCACGCAGCTTCTTCTCGATCATGCGGGACGTCATCTCGACCGACTCGGGCGTGACCGAATCCACCCGCTGGGTGGGTGCGGCGTCCAGCAGGTCCACCTGCGGCAGCCGGGTGTCGTGCGGGTCCTGGAACAAGGGCTTTTGCCGCTCTTTGGCCACCCGGGTGCTCTTGGGCACCTCGACCATCGGCTCCTCGATCAGGATCGGCACATGGTCCTTGATGTCGGCGCGGTCAATTTCGACCACCTGCTCACGCTCGCGGGTCAGCACCTCGGCAATTCGCCGGTCCTCCTTGACCTCCCGCGCAACGGCCTGGCGCTGCCACAGGCTCTCGATGCGCTGGCCCAGGCTGTCCGCCACCCGCGCCCACGAAAACCTCAACGCCAGCGACAGCCCCAGCACGCCGGCGGCGATCCACAACACGCCCGAGCCGGCAAAACCCAGCCATTTCATCGACAGGCCACCGGCCACCGCGCCCAGCACGCCGCCGGCCTGACCGCCGGGCAAGCCACCATCCAGGCGGTAGAGCCGGGTCCATTCCAGGCCGCAACTCGAGATCATCAGCAGCACCAGGCCGAGCCAGAATGTCCAGCCGGGCAGGGCCGGGGCGTCAGCGGCTGATCCCAGCTGTGCCGGGTCGCGCAGCCAGAGTGCCAACGTCGCCAACCAGGTGCGCAAGCCGACCAGCATCAGCCAAGCCACCGAGTAGCCAAAACCGAACAGCGCCAGGTCGGACACCCAGGCGCCCACCAACCCGGCCTTGTTGAGCACCGGACCACCGTTGCCCGAACTGGAGAAACCCGGGTCGCTGGCCTGGTGCGTGACCAGCGCCAGCAGCATCAGCAGCCACACCAGGCCGCCGCCCAGCAGCAGGGCTTGCTGGCGCCAGCGCCGAAGCTCAGCCGACGGCGCAGCGCGGCGCGGCAGCGCAGCGCCAGCGGATTCGGCGCCCAGAGAACCCAGCGGAAACGTCATACCGAAGATTGTGGCCGATCAGGCCATCCAGCCCCAGTCAGCCCGTTTGGCAGGCGTGCCGGGGCTGCCGGCTCACTCTGGCTTCGGCGAGCGTTCCTTGATCAGCACCGAGCCGTTTTCCTGGGTCTCGATCACGCCGCGCTCTTCCAGGTCCTTCATCACCCGGCTGACCATCTCGCGGGAGGCCCCCACCACCTTGGCCATGTCCTGGCGCGAGACCTTGTTGCGGATCGTCTTGACGCCGTCGATCTCCTCGGACATCTCCAGCAAAGTGCGTGCCACCCGGCCATAGACATCGAGCAAAGCGAGCGACTCGATCTGCCGGTCGGCATGGCGCAAGCGCCGCACCAGGCCGCGCAGGATGGCGTAGGACAGCGATGAGTTCTCGGGCAGGCAGCGGGTGAAGTCGGGCCGGCCGAGGATCAGCATGTCGGTCTGGATCTCGCAACGCACCGTGGCCGAATGCGCCTCGTTGTCGATCAGGCTCATTTCGCCCACGTAGTCACCCGACTGCAGCACCGCCAGGATCACCTCGCGGCCGCGGGCGTCTGCCGTCAACACCCGGGCCCGGCCGTTGAGCAGGATGAACAACGCGTTGCTCTTGCGGCCCTGCTCCACCACCAGCTCGCCCCGGCGAAATCGTCGCTTGACCACGCTGTCGGCTATCGCCTGCGCCTGGTCATTGGTGAGCATCGAAAACAGCGGCACGCGCCGGATCAAATCAAGATTGGTCAACATGGACATGGTGGATTCCCTTCCGTCCTGTAGTGTGTTCTGGTCGCCCGGCCGTCCAGCGCGCGAGAAGTCGGCACAAATTGCCGTATTTCCGTGAAGTTTGCCTATTGTGCCGATGGACAGGCTTGCCGCCCTCGGTGCTGCACCCCATGTGACAATTCCCGATTGGCCCGTTCGCCCAGCTTGCCCCCGGCAGTCTGCGCGCCGGTCTCAACCCCAGCCAAGGTCTTCCATGAGTGCCAATCCTCTCCATGCCCAGGTGCTGATCCTGGGGTCCGGCCCCGCCGGCTACACCGCAGCGGTTTATGCCGCCCGCGCCAACTTGAAGCCGGTGCTGGTCACCGGCATGGCCCAGGGCGGCCAGCTGATGACCACCACCGAGGTCGACAACTGGCCGGCCGACGTGATGGGCGTGCAGGGGCCCGAGTTGATGGAGCGTTTTCTCAAGCATGCCGAGCGCTTCAACACCCAGATCGTGTTTGACCAGGTCCACACCGTCGACCTGAGCCAGCGGCCCTTCAAGCTGCAAGGCGACAGCGGCGCCTACACCTGCGACGCGCTGATCATCGCCACCGGCGCCAGCGCCAAGTACCTGGGCCTGCCGTCCGAAGAGGCCTTCATGGGTCGGGGCGTCAGCGGCTGCGCCACCTGCGACGGGTTTTTCTACAAGGGCGACACGGTGGCGGTGATCGGCGGCGGCAACACCGCCGTCGAGGAGGCGCTGTACCTGTCCAACATCGCCAGCACCGTGCACCTGGTGCACCGGCGCGACAAGTTCCGCGCCGAACCCATCCTGATCGACAAGCTGCATGAAAAAGCCGCTGCCGGCAAGATCGTGCTGCACCTGTTCAACACCCTCGACGAGGTACTGGGCGACGCCAGCGGTGTCACCGGCGTGCGGCTCAAGAGCTCCCGCACCGGCGCCACCGAGGACTTGGCGCTCAAGGGCTGCTTCATCGCCATCGGCCACCAGCCCAACACCGATATCTTCAAGGGCCAGCTGGAGATGAAAGACGGCTACATCGTCACCCGCACCGGCCTCAACGGCTTTGCCACCATGACCAGTGTGGACGGCGTGTTTGCCGCTGGCGACGTGCAGGACCATGTCTACCGCCAGGCCATCACCTCGGCCGGCACCGGCTGCATGGCAGCACTCGATGCGCAGCGCTTTCTGGAACAGCAAAGCTGATGTGTCCAAAGCGCCGGGATTTCTGGCTATAATCATGGTCTTTGCCGAGAGCGGCCGCAGCACAACGCCTTGATGGGCAGCGTGCAGCAACAACCCTCTTGGCCGTGGCAGCCAGCATTGCTGGGCGCCACGAGAGCCTCAAACAGGCAGCTATTCAAGGCGGTGCGGATCTTTGCGTACAGCATGCGTAAAACATGCGTGCTGCAGAGTTTGTGGCCCCCCTGCGCTGGTTGCCGTGCCTGCAACAGTCAAGATTTT
>JANYKR010000202.1 GCA_025358155.1 Betaproteobacteria bacterium | reverse complement strand
TGGTGCTGGCAGCCACACCTGGCTTGCCAGCCGCCTTGTACGCGCTGATGGCCGCAGCGCAGGCTGTCAACCTGCTGCTGATCGGCGCAGAGTCGCTGCCCGGCCTGGGCCTGCCCATGACGCTGGAGCGCAGCGCACCGGGCTTGCGCCTGCTGGCCGACGGCGCCACGCTGGCTGCGGTGCTGCACGCCCTGCTGATCTACCCGCAACGCCGGCGCGCCAACGGCTACGTCTGGCTGGCCTGGCTGGCGTGGCTGGCGTGGCCCCTGGCGCTGCTGCTGCCGGCAGGGTTCGTGTGGTGGCCGTTGCCGGGCCAGTGGTGGTGGACGCAGACGCTCATGCTGGCTTGTGCAGTGGTCGCTGTGCTGGCCCTGCGCCCAGTCGGCCAGCAGCCCGGCAGTCCGCTGGCCGATATGCTGCGCCGCATGGTGCTGGCCGGCGCAGCCACGCTGCTGCTGCTGAACCTGGCGCTGGCCTGCGCGGCCGGGCTGGGTTTGGTTCAGCACCCGATGTTGCTGGCTGCGCCGGTAGCCTGGGTCATTTTTTTCGCCACCTTGCTGATGCTGGCGCCGTTTTTGTCGCACTCCCACCAAGGTCTGCGCGAAATGGCCTTGCTGGCCGGCGCCTGCAGCGTGGCGACCTCGCTGGACCTGCTGCTCGACACTTTGTTCATGCCCGGCACCCTGCTGTCGCTCTGGCTGGCCGGCGTGGTCGCCTTGGCGCTCTACCTCAGCGCCCGCACCTGGATGCTGAACCAATTGGCGGGCGCTGGCACGCTGAGTGCCGAGCGCATGTTCGAGAGCCTGTACCGCACGGCGCGCGAACTGGAGCAGACGCCCGAACAGGCCGGCCGCCAGATCGGCGAGTTGCTGCGCGAGGTGTTCGACCCGATGGCGGTGAGCCACACCGACAAGGTCGTGACCCAAGTGCGTGTCGCCACCGATGGCTCCACCTTGGTGGTGCCGGTGCCGCAATTGCAGGCCGGCCCGGCCACCGACGCTACCCAGGGCGCGATGGTGTTGCGCTTTGCGCGCCAAGGCCGGCGCTTGTTCACGCACGAAGACCTGCAACTCGCCGAGCGCCTGATCGAGCAATTGCGCCGCGCTGTGGCCTACGACCGTGCGGTTGAGCTGGGCCGTACCGAGGAGCGCGCCCGCATCGCCCAAGACCTGCATGACGATATCGGTGCCCGCCTGTTGACGCTGATGTACCAGGCGCAGAACCCCGAGATCGAACAGTACATCCGCTACACCCTGCAGGATCTGAAGACCCTGACCCGCGGCCTGGCCGCAGGCCATCACCGGCTGGCGCATGCGGCAGCCGAGTGGAAGAGCGACATCACCCAGCGCCTGGCGGTCACCGGCTGCGACCTGCACTGGAGCTTCTCGGCCGACCGCGACATCTTGCTGACGGTGGTGCAGTGGTCAGGCCTGACCCGGGTGCTGCGCGAACTGGTCAACAACATCATCTGCCACGCCCAGGCCAGCCAGGTCGAGATCAGCGTGCACTTCGACCGGGGCCTGCTGAGGTTGTCGGTCAGCGACGACGGATGCGGCCGCCAGCCTGCTGCCTGGTCGCATGGGCTGGGGCTGGGCGGCGTGCGCAAACGCGTCAAGCTGCTGGGCGGCCAGGTGCTGTGGTCGGAAGGGACCGAGCGCGGTATTCGCTGCGAAGTGCGCGCGCCGCTGTCGAGTGAAAAGGGTTGACCCGGCGTGACGTGGCGCGCCGTGAGCCGCTGAGTCGCCAGCTTTGGCCCGCAAGCCCGCCAAAGCCGCCCACCCGCCCGCTGCGCCAGCCCGCGCAGCGGCGGCCGCTGCGGCGCCTGCAAGATCGCCGACGCCGCGCAAGGCCAGGGCCAGATTGACCCAGGCCGACGCCTGACCGGGCTGCAGGTCCAGTGCTTGACGCCGGCAGGCCAGTGCCTCGGCGGCCCGCCCCAAGGCCACCCGTCAGTCCCAGGCTGAAGGTCTGCCCGGCCTGGCCGACACCGGCCAGTTGATCGGTCAAAAAGTTGATTTGCAAGGCAAACGGCGCTCTGGCGGCGACCACAGGCTGCGCAGCGTGATCAGGCAAGTATCGCCCTCCTGCAGCCCTTCATCAGATCAAACGGATCCAGCGAAAAAGGCCCGGCGTCAACACCGCCCAAGGTGAAGTTGCGCAGGGTCAGGTCGGTCGGGGTATCGACCTGGCTGCCGGCGGGGGCCAACAAGGCCGAGGTGCCAGGTCAAGCTTTTCGAGCTGACCCGGAATCAGGTAAACACACGTTACGTGCCTTCCCGCGGCAAGTGCCCCAACTCCCTTGAATCGGGTGGAATGGCAGGCACCGGCTGGTGCCTGCGTGAAGGCTCAGCCCAACGCTGCGATCACCTCGGCCGGTGCCTGCACCAGTTCGATCAGCACGCCCTCGCCGCCCAGCGGAGACTGCTCATTGCCCTTGGGGTGGATGAAGGTGATGTCATAACCGGCCGCACCTTTGCGGATGCCGCCCGGAGCAAAGCGCACGCCGTTGGCCGTCATCCACTCAACCGCGCGGGCCAGATCGTCCACCCACAGGCCAACATGGTTGAGCGGCGTGGTGTGCACCGCCGGCTTCTTGTCGGGGTCGATCGGTTGCATCAGATCGACCTCGACCGCAGTCGGGCCGCGGCCCAGCGCACAGATGTCCTCGTCGACGTTTTCAAGCTCGGACACAAAGGTGCTCTTGACGGTCAGGCCCAGCATGTCCACCCACAGCGCCTTGAGCTTTTGCTTGTCGGGCCCGCCGATGGCGATTTGCTGGATGCCGAGGATGCGGAAGGGTTTGATCGTCATGGCGGTACCTGCTCAGGCAAAAGCGATGATGGGCTGGTCCACCGCCAGGCTTTCGCCCTTGGTTGCCAGCACCTCGGTCACGGTGCCGTCTTGCGCCGCAGTGAGAATGTTCTCCATCTTCATCGCCTCGATCACCGCCAGCCGCTCGCCGGCTTGCACCACCTGGCCGGGCTTGACCACCACGTCCACCAGCAAGCCGGGCATCGGCGACAGCAGGAACTTGCTCATGTCGGCCGGTGCCTTGAAGGGCATCATCCGCAACAGCTCGGCGGCACGCGCAATCATCACCTGGGCCTCGATGAGCAGACCGTTGTGCGAGACGCGGTACCAGGGGCCCTGGCGCTCGACCTGGGCCGTGAAGGGCTGGCCGTTGACCGTGCCCACCGCGCGGATGCCGCCAAAGCTCCAGTCGGTGCTCAGCAGGTAGGGCTTGCAGCCCTCGACGGTGACGGTCATTACCGGGCCGGTCTGCACCCGCACCGGCAGATGGCGGTGCGCGCCGGACGGGCCCTTGACGACAACGACAAACTGCTCGCCAATCGTCACGCCGTGGCCGGGCAACTGGCCGCTGATGCCGGCGGCACGGTGGCGGTAGAGCCGGTAGGCAGCGGCGGCCAATGCCACCAGGAAGTCCGGGTCGTCGTGCGGCACATCCTCAGCCCGGAAGCCCAGCGGATAGTGCTCGGCGATGAAGCCGGTGTTGAAGTCACCCGAGACAAACTTGGGGTGCGCCAGCAACGCGCTCTGGAACGGGATGTTGCTGGCCACGCCACGGATCACAAAAGCGTTGAGCGCCTCTCGCATCTTGCGGATCGCGTCCAGCCGGTCGACGCCGTGCACGATCAGTTTGGCGATCATCGAGTCGTAGAACATCGGAATCTCGCCGCCCTCGACCACGCCGGTGTCGACCCGCACGCCGCCACCCTCGGGTACGGGCATCGAGGCATGCATCGTGGTGGCAGGCGGCTGAAAACGCACCAGCCGACCCGTCGACGGCAAAAAGCCGCGGAACGGGTCTTCGGCGTTGATGCGGCACTCCATCGCCCAGCCACGGCGCGGGATGTCGGCTTGCTTGAAGCCCAGCGCTTCACCGGCGGCCACCCGGATCATCTGCTCGACCAGCTCGATGCCGGTGATGCTCTCGGTCACCGGGTGCTCGACCTGCAGCCGGGTGTTCATCTCCAGAAAGTAGAAGCTCTGGTCGGCGCCGACCACAAACTCAACCGTGCCAGCGCTTTGGTAATTCACCGCCTTGGCCAGTTGCACGGCTTGCGCGCCCATCGCCTGGCGTGTCGCCTCGGAGATGAAAGGCGACGGCGCCTCTTCGATCACCTTCTGGTGGCGGCGCTGGAGCGAGCATTCACGCTCGTGCAGGTAGACCACGTTGCCCTGGCTGTCGCCCAGCACCTGGATCTCGATGTGGCGCGGGCTCTCGACAAACTTCTCGATGAACACCCGGTCGTCGCCAAAACTGTTGCGGGCCTCGTTGCGGCAAGCGGTGAAACCTTCAAACGCCTCCTTGTCGTTGAAGGCCACGCGCAGGCCCTTGCCACCGCCCCCGGCACTGGCCTTGATCATCACCGGGTAGCCGATGTCCCGGGCAATCTCGACCGCGCGCTCGGGCGCCTCGATGGCCGCGTTCCAGCCCGGGATGGTGTTGACCATGGCTTCGAGCGCGAGCTTCTTTGACGCGATCTTGTCGCCCATTGCGGCAATGCTGTGGTGCTTGGGGCCGATGAAGGTGATGCCCTCTTCTTCAACCCGGCGCGCAAAGTCGGCGTTCTCGGACAAGAAGCCGTAGCCCGGGTGCACTGCCTGCGCGCCAGTGGATTTGCAGGCGGCGATGATCTTGTCAGCCACCAGGTAACTCTCGCGGCTCGGTGCGGCGCCGATGAACACCGCCTCGTCGGCGAGTTCCACATGGCGCGCATCGCGGTCGGCCTCCGAGTACACCGCCACGGTGGCAATGCCCATCTTCTTGGCTGCCAGGATCACGCGGCAGGCGATTTCACCCCGATTGGCAATGAGGATCTTGTTAAACACGGGCAGTCTCCATCGGGGTGAACTCACCTGCACGCGCTGCGCGCGTCAGGCAATCTGGCTTTGCCGAAACGTCCGCATAGC
>JANYKR010000160.1 GCA_025358155.1 Betaproteobacteria bacterium | reverse complement strand
GGGAATCAACTTCTCCAGCAACTCAGCCGAAATTTGCGGCAGCGCCGCCTGGTCCGCCGCAGCGGTTTTGATCTTGCGTGGCATTCATGCTCCTTGTGTGGTCATGCTATGCCTCACACACAAACTTCCTGACAGGCTCCCCGGCCCACGCCGACGTGAGCCGCTCCGGGCTTCGTCGAGCCTGCTGGGCCGAGCGGGCTTCGCAGACGTATCGCTGACCGTGGCATCAACCTCCCCGCGAGCGGTCGGTTGCGGCGGGCAGCAAATGGCCGACTGCCGGTCTGCGAATCAGCCTTTCGCAAGACAGCTCAGGCACAGACAGCTGACATCCGGTCACTGCTCGCCGTGATGCTCAGGTCCTTGATGATGTAGTTCCATCTGTCAACGAAAGGCCAAGGAGAAACCATGTTCGGCGCCCCCCTTCGCCCGGGAGATCGCCGAGCAGAATTGCCTGGAACGAACGGTGGAGTTGCAATAGTTCATGCGGTTTGCCGTCAGCGGCCGAAAGTGCTGCTTCTGCACGCAAAGCCGCATGAATGCTCGCGAATCGCCTCGAAATTTACCGTCAGGCCCGATTTTGACGTGACGGTAAAGTACCGACGAAAATTCTGCTTCCAGTTTTGACCGTCAGTCTTACCGTCAAACGTTTCCGCTTGCCCGCGATCGTTGCCGATAGTCCGCGAAAGATTGCTGGCGGGTCAAAACAGGAAACCGATTGCCAATCAACCACTTGCGTGGGCCTGAAGGCGCTTCCCAGCGCCGTTTCCGATAGTCCCCGATAGACTGCGAACCCTCAAAACATTAACCCCCGTCACTCCCACTCGATCGTCGCCGGCGGCTTGCTGCTGACGTCGTAGGTCACGCGGTTGATGCCGCGCACCTCGTTGATGATGCGGCTCGATACCCGCTTGAGCAGCGCATAAGGCAGTTCAGCCCAATCGGCCGTCATGAAGTCACTGGTTTGCACGGCGCGCAGCGCCACCACGTGCTCGTAGGTGCGGCCGTCGCCCATCACGCCCACGCTCTTAATCGGCAAAAACACCGCAAAGGCCTGGCTGGTCAGCGCGTACCAGCTCTTGCCGGTGGCCGGGTCGATCTCGCGGTGCAGTTCTTCGATGAAGATGTGGTCGGCGCGGCGCAGCAGTTCGGCAAACTCGGGTTTGACCTCGCCCAGGATGCGCACGCCCAGACCGGGCCCCGGGAACGGATGGCGGTAGACCATGCCATGCGGCAGGCCCAGCGCCACGCCCAGCTCACGCACCTCGTCCTTGAACAGGTCGCGCAGCGGCTCCAGCAGCTTCAAGCCCAGCGTGGCGGGCAGGCCGCCAACGTTGTGGTGGCTCTTGATGGTGGTGGCCTTCTTTGACTTGCCGCCGCCGCTCTCGATCACGTCGGGGTAGATCGTGCCCTGGGCCAGCCATTGGGCGCCGCCGCGCGCATCGCCGCCGGGCGTTGCCTTGTGCTTGGCGGCCTCGGCCTTGAAGACCTCGACAAACTCGCGGCCAATGATCTTGCGCTTGGCCTCGGGGTCGGTGACGCCTTTCAGGTGGCCGAGAAATTGCGCGGCAGCATCCACATGGATCACCTTGGCATGCAGCTTGCCGGCAAACATCTCCATCACCATCGCGCCCTCGTTCAAGCGCAGCAGGCCGTGGTCGACAAACACGCAGGTGAGCTGATCGCCGATGGCGCGGTGGATCAGCGCCGCAGCGACGCTGGAATCGACCCCGCCGGACAGGCCCAGGATCACCTCCTCGCTGCCCACTTGCTGGCGGATCAACGCCACCGCCTCGGCGATGTGGTCGCGCATCACCCAGTCGGGCCGGGCACCGCAGATCTGCAGCACAAAACGCTCCAGCATCGCCTGGCCTTGCAGGGTGTGCGTCACCTCGGGGTGGAACTGCAGCGCGTAGTAGCGCCGCGCCTCGTCGGCCATGCCGGCAATCGGGCAGCTCGGCGTGCTGGCCATCCGCTTGAAGCCGGGTGGCAGCACAGTCACCTTGTCGCCGTGGCTCATCCAGACCTTGAGCAGGCCGTGGCCCTCAGCCGTGGTGATGTCGACAATACCGTCGAGCAAAGCGGTGTGGCCATGCGCCCGCACCTCGGCATAGCCAAATTCACGGTGGCTGGAGGCTTCGACCTGGCCACCCAACTGCACCGTCATCGTGAACATGCCGTAGCAGATGCCCAGCACCGGGATGCCGAGCTGCCAGACCGCCTCAGGCGCGCGCAGATCCTGCGCTTCGTAGGTGCTGGCGTGGCTGCCCGACAGGATCACGCCCTTGAGATGACCGTCCGCCGCAAAGTCGCGCAAGAACTGTTCGGACACGTCGTTGGGGTGCACCTCGCAGTAGACATGCGCCTCGCGCACCCGGCGGGCGATCAGCTGGGTGACCTGGGAGCCGAAGTCGAGGATCAGGATCTTGTCGTGCATGGCGGGGTCTCAAACAGGGGCCAAGGCCAGCGGTTGCTGGCGGCGGAAGTGCAGGATCGCGATCACCGTGCCGATCACTTGCAGCAGGGCACAAAAATAGAATGGCAGGCCGATCAGCCAGTCACCTTGGGGCCGGTGCGACACCATGCCCAACAAGCTCGCGCCGATGACCGGTGCCGCCACCGCCATCAGGCTGTTGAGCGCCGATACCGAGCCCATGGTCTGGCCTTGCGAGCGCGGATCGGCGGCGTTGGACACCTGGCTCTGGATCACCGCCGCCGCACCGCCACTCAGAATGTTGCCAACCACGACAACGGTGAACATCATCCAGCCTTCGCTGGCCAGACCAAAGCCCAGGTAGGTCAATGACGAGGCCATCAGCCCGCTGATGGCCAGCCCACGAACCGAGAATCGATTGAGCAGGTGCTTGAGCAAAAAGCCCTGCACCAGCACTGACATCAGGCCCACCACGAGCAAAAACCAGCCGTTTTGCGCCGGGCCCCAGCCAAATTTGAAGGTGGTGTAGAGCACCATGCTGTTGTGCAGCGTGAACTGCGCCAGGCTGGCCAGGCCGATCACCGCGACCAACAGCCCCACTCCCTGCAGCCGCGCCAGCCCGGCCAGCGCGCTGAACGGATTGGCCCGGCGCCACTCAAAGGCGCGCCGCTTGGCCGGCGGCAAAGACTCGGGCAGCACAAAGTAGCCATACAAGCCGTTGAGCACCGACAACGTGCCGGCAACAAAGAACGGCAGGTGCAGGTCGATGGAGCCCAGCAAGCCGCCCATTGCCGGCCCCAGGATGAAGCCCAGGCCGAACATCGCGCCCAGCAGGCCGAAGCGGCGGGCGCGGTCCTCGGGCGCGGTGATGTCGGCCACGTAGGCATTGGCCACCGCTGCATTGGCCTGCATCGCACCGCTGAACAAACGCACCGCGATCAGCATCCACAGCGCATTGGCCAAGCCGGTGACGAAGAAGCTCAAGGCCAGGCCGGAGAATCCGATCAGCAACACCGGCCGGCGGCCGTAGCGGTCAGACAGCGCACCCAGCACCGGCGAGCCGAAGAAATTGGCCACACCGAACGAAAACGCGACTGCGCCAAACCAGAAGGTCTGCTCGGCCGCGTTGCCGGTGAAGGTGCCCACCAGCAGCGGCAGCACCGGCACGATCAGGCCGATCGACACCATGTCGATCAGCACCGTGATCATGATGAAGACCATGGCTGCCTGACGCCCACCCACCGGCGCCGGCTGCGGGCTGGCGCCCTGGGGGATCACGTCACTCACCATCATTCCATGCGGTAGTTGGGTGCTTCTTTGGTGATCTGAACGTCGTGCACATGACTCTCACGGATGCCGGCAGCCGTGATCTCGACAAATTCGGCGCGGTCGTGCATGTCGTCCAGGGTAGCGCAGCCGCAGTAGCCCATCGAGGCCCGCAAGCCACCGGCCATCTGGTAGATGATGGCGACCATCGTGCCCTTGTACGGCACCCGGCCCTCGATGCCCTCGGGTACCAGCTTGTCGGCGTTGGGGTTGCTGGTCTCGTCGGCTTCTTGAAAATAGCGGTCGGCCGAGCCGGCCTTCATCGCGCCAATCGAGCCCATGCCGCGGTAGCTCTTGTAGCTGCGGCCCTGGAACAGGATGACCTCGCCCGGCGCCTCCTCGGTGCCGGCAAACATGCCGCCCATCATCACCGTGCCTGCGCCAGCCGCAATCGCCTTGGCGATGTCGCCCGAGTAGCGGATGCCGCCGTCGGCGATCAGCGGCACGCCGCTGCCCCGCAGTGCGGTGGCCACGTTGTCGATGGCCGTGACCTGCGGCACACCGACGCCGGCGACGATGCGGGTGGTGCAGATCGAGCCCGGCCCGATGCCGACCTTGACACCATCGGCGCCGGCCTCGACCAGCGCCAGTGCGGCGGCGCCGGTAGCGATGTTGCCGCCAATCACGTCAACCTGCGGGTAGTGGCGCTTGACCCAACGCACCCGCTCGATCACACCGGCCGAGTGGCCGTGGGCGGTGTCGACCACCAGCGCATCAACGCCGGCGCGCACCAGCAACTCGACCCGCTCCTCGGTGCCGTCACCCACGCCCACGGCAGCACCCACGCGCAGTTTGCCGTGCATGTCACGCGCAGCATTCGGGAAATTGGTCTGCTTGGTGATGTCCTTGACGGTCATCAGCCCGCGCAACTCGAAGGCATCGTTGACCACCAGCACCCTCTCCAGCTTGTGGCGGTGCATCAAGGCTTTGCCGTCCTCGATGGTCGCGCCTTCTGACACCACAACGAGCTTGTCGCGTGGCGTCATGATCTGGCGCACCGGCACGTCCACCCGGGTCTCGAAGCGCAGGTCGCGGCCGGTGATGATGCCGACCACCCGGCCGTGCTCGATCACCGGAAAGCCGGAAATCCCGTGCAGGCGCGACAGCGCGATCACCTCGCGCACCGGCATGTCGGGTGAGACGGTGATCGGGTCGCGCAGCACCCCCGACTCATAGCGCTTGACCCGCGCCACCTCGGCCGCCTGCTGCTGCGGCGTGAGGTTCTTGTGCACGATGCCGATGCCGCCTTCCTGGGCGATGGCGATTGCCAGCCGCGCCTCGGTCACCGTGTCCATCGCGGCGGACACCAGCGGCAGGTTGAGTCGGATGTTGCGCGACAACTGGGTCGCGAGGCTGGTGTCGCGGGGCAACACCTGAGAAAAAGCGGGCACCAACAACACGTCGTCGAAGGTGAGTGCCTTGCCAAGGAGGCGCATCGGATAGCTCCAAACGCAAAACCAGATTATACGGACCGGGGCTGTGCCGCCCGGAGCGGGGGACTGCGCGCGCCCTTCGACAAGGGCGGCGAGTCGGTCGCCGGCGTGCCGGCAGCGACCCGCGGCCAGCCGAACGGCCGCTGGCTAAACTCAGGCGCTGGACAACCCCGGGAGCCGCACTTGCGACCTCATTCCACTCGCCGCCTGGCCGCTGTACTGGGCCTGCTGGGACTGGCTCTGGCACTGGCCACCAGCCCTGCCCTGTCACAGTACAAGTGGAAGGACAGCCGGGGCCAGGTTCATGTCAGCGACCTGCCCCCGCCGCGTGATGTGCCCGAAAAAGATGTGTTGCAACGCCCAAACCTGGCGGTGCGCCCGGCACCGCCACCCTCAGCCGCAGCCGCCAGCGCCGCCTCCGCGCCACTGCTGCCGTCCAAGCCCTTGCTCGACCCTGAGTTGGAAGCGCGCCGCAAGCGCGCCGAGGACGAGGCACGCGCCCGCAGCCGGGCCGACGAGGCGCGCCTGGCCGCGCAACGCGCCGAAAATTGCCAGCGTGCGCGCCAGCAACTGGCCACCTTGGAGTCCGGCCAGCGCCTGGTGCGTTACAACGACCGGGGCGAGCGGATCGTGCTGGATGACGCCTCCCGTGCCGACGAGGCACAGGCCGCGCAGCGCGCGATGGCCCAGGACTGCCGTTGAGCCCGCACGCCAGGCCCGACTCGCAGCTTTGCCGTGTTGGGTTCAGCCCCGCTGGCGGGGGCTGACCTTGCGGCGGCCGTCGCGCCGCAGCCGTTGTCGGCGCGAGTCCATCGGGTCGGCCAGCAGCGGGCGCAGCAACTCCAGCCGGTCACCCTCCTGCAGCACCGTCGCAGGTGGGCACAGCCGGCCCCACAAGCCCAGCACCAGACCCTCCAGCACGGTCGCGCCCAATTCGGCAGCGAGGCCACTTGCGCGCAGGGCCGCCAGCGCCGTTGCGCCTGCAGGTAAATTCAGTGCCACACGTATCACCTGCTGAGGCGACGGGCTGCAAACCACCTGAACCGTCATCGTCGTGACCGGCGCGGCGCCCGCAACGGTTGCGCCCGACAGCGCATCGCGCTGGGCCGCATCAGACTCAGCGCTTGCCATACACCTGCTCGGCCCGCTGCACAAACGAGTCAACAAAGGTGTTGGCAACGCGGTCGAATACCGGGCTGAGCACCGTCTCCAGCGCGCTGCTTGAAAACGCATAGCGCATGTCGAACTCGATGCGGCAGGCCGTGTCGGGGTCAGCCCCAATCGGCACAAAACGCCAGGTACCGTCCAGTTCGGAGAACGGGCCATCAATCAGCGCCATCACCACCGACTGGTCCACGACATGGGTGTTCTGGGTGGTGAAAGCATGGCGCAAACCGGCATACCGGAGGTGCAATCGCGCGGTCATGCCCGGGCTGGCCCGGGTCAAGACTTCGGCCTTTTCGCACCACGGCAAAAATACCGGGTAGGACGGTACATCGGTGACCAGGGCGTACATCTCGCGGGCCGAGTACCAGAGGAGGACAGACTTTTTGACTTGCTTCATACAATGAAATCAATTCTAGGGGCGCGCTGTTGCTGCATTTGAGCCCGGCACAGGGCGTCCCTCCCCTGCAAGCCACCATGTCTCTGCCCAAAGCCATCCGCACTGCCCCGCTCAAGGACGCCCCCCGGGTTGCGCCCAAGGATCTGCCGGCATCCGCCCCGATCGCCGAGAACCGCCGCGCCCGCTACGATTACCACATCGAGGAGCGCCACGAGGCTGGTCTGGTGCTGGACGGCTGGGAGATCAAGGCGATCCGTGCCGGTCAGGTGCAGCTGACCGATGGTTACGTGGTGATCAAGGGCGGCGAGCTGTACCTGATCGGCTGCCGCATCAACGCGCTGCGCTCGGCGTCCACCCACGTCAACCCGGAGGCAGACCGCACCAAGAAGTTGCTGATGCACAAGGCCGAGATCCGGCGCCTGGTGGGCAAGGTCGAGCAGCGCGGCTTCACGATGGTGCCGCTGAACCTGCATTACAAGGGTGGCCGGGTCAAGCTCGATCTCGCGCTGGCCAAGGGCAAGGCCGAGCATGACAAACGCAATGCCACCAAGGACCGGGAGTGGGAGCGTGAGAAGGGGCGCTTGATGCGGCACAACCTCTCGGCCAAATCTTGATCGACCCAGCTTGACCGACCCAGCGGCGGGTGGGTAGCGCGCTGCGCTTCAAGCCCAGTTCGGTGGCCGTTTGTCAATGAAAGCCTGCACGCCTTCCAGCGCGCTGTCGTCCATCATGTTGCAAGCCATGGTCTGCGTCGCGTCGGCGTAAGCGGCAGTGATGCCCTGCTCGATCTGGCGGTAAAACAGCGCTTTGCCCAGGGCCAGTGCCACCCGCGGTTTGCTGACGATGGCTGACACCAGCGACTCGACCTCGGCGTCGAGTTGCGCCGCCGGCACCACCCGGTTGACCAGCCCTTTGGCCAGCGCCTGGTCGGCCGAAATGAAGGCCCCCGTCACCAGCATCTCGAAGGCCGCCTTGCGGCCCAGATTGCGTGTCAGCGCCACGCTCGGCGTGGCACAGAACAGACCCAGGTTGACGCCACTGACCGCGAAGCGGGCCTGGCTGTCGGCCACCGCCAAATCGCACATCGCCACCAGTTGGCAGCCCGCAGCCGTGGCGATGCCCTGCACCCGGGCGATCACCGGCACCGGCAGCGCTTGCAGGCTCAGCATCATGCGACCGCACTGGGTGAACAGGGTCTGGTAGTAATCCGTCGAGGGATCGGCCCGCATCTCCTTGAGATCATGGCCGGCGCAAAAAGCACGGCCCGATGCGCCGATCACCAACAGCCGGGCGCTGCTGTCGTCGGCGATCAGGTCGAGCTCGGTCTGCAACGCGGCCAACATGGCCTCGGACAGGGCGTTGAACGCCTGCGGCCGGTTCAGCGTCAGCGTGATCACGCCGCGGGCGTCCTGATGGCGCAGCAGCAAAGGGTCATCGGTGGTCAACATGGCGAGTTTTCCTCGGGTGGGATGGCGTCAATGCTGGGCAATCCAGGCCAAGAAGTCGGTGTCAGACAGGGTTTGAACCTCGCAGCCTGGGCCGGGCAGCTCGGGAGTTTTTCTACACGACCCATCGTCGCACATGAACCCCGTCTTCTAAACGCTGGGATGTCGCGGGCGTGTCAGGGCAAGCACCCGTTGCCGCACCCGGGTGGCCCACCTATAAACCCGGACGGTCTGGCGCTTCGCGCCGACCATGAACCGCAAGTCACAGGAGCAGGACAGCCAGACGATGGGAGACACCAGCCAACCCGACAGCAGCCCCCTGCTCAGTGTGCGCGGCGTGACGGTCCGCTTCGGCGGCATCGTCGCGCTGGACGGCGTGAGTTTCGACGTGGACAAGGGCCAGATCTGTGGCCTGATCGGCCCCAATGGCGCCGGCAAGACCACCTTGTTCAACTGCCTCTCGCGGCTCTACAGCTACCAGGCCGGCGACATCCTTTTTGAAGGCCAGTCGATCACCGCGACGCCCACCCACCAGATCGCCCAAATGGGCATGGGCCGCACCTTCCAGAACCTGGCGATGTTCCGCACCTTGCCTGTGCGCGACAACATCATGATCGGCGCACATTCGCGCTCTTCAGCGGGGTTTTTGTCCAGCGCCCTGCGGCTGCCCAGTGTGAGTGCCGAGGAGCGCAGGCTGCGCGAGCGGGCAGACCAGATCATGGAGTACCTGCAACTGACTCCCTTCGCCAACCGCGCAGCGGGTGACCTGCCCTTCGGCACCCAGAAGCGGGTAGAAATGGGCCGCGCACTGGCGGCCGACCCGAAATTGCTGCTGCTCGATGAACCCGCCGCCGGCCTCAACCATGAAGAACTGGGTGAACTCGGCCGCTTGATCGTCGATGTGAACGAGCGCCTGCACATCACCGTGCTGCTGGTGGAACACCACATGAGCCTGGTAATGAGCGTGTCAAAGCACATCGTGGCGCTGAACTTCGGCAAGAAGATCGCCGAAGGCACACCCGCCGTGATCCAGAACCACCCGGATGTGATCGAGGCCTACCTGGGCGCACCCGCCGCCGCAAGCACGGAGGCCGCCCATGGCTAAGCTGCTCGACGCCAAGAAGCTGAGCGCTTTTTATGGCCCCACGCAGGTGTTGTTCGACATTGATTTTTCGATCGAGGCCGGGCAGATCACCACCATCCTGGGCGCCAATGGCGCCGGCAAGACGACCACGCTGCGGGCGCTGTGCCAGGTCGTGCGCACCACCGGCAGCCTGGACTTCAACGCCGGCAGCGGCACGGTACAACTGGTGGGCAAAGCCACCGAGACGGTGGTGCGCATGGGCGTGGCCCATGTGCCCGACGGTCGCGGCACCTTCACTGCGATGTCGGTCGAAGACAACCTCAAACTCGGCGCCTACGTGCGCAAAGACCGGGCCGAGGTGGCGCGCGACATCGACAAGGCCTATGCCCGCTTTCCGCGGCTGGCAGAACGCCGCCACCAACAGGCCGGCACGCTGTCGGGCGGCGAGCAGCAAATGCTGGCCATCAGCCGTGCGCTGATGCTGCGGCCCACGCTGCTGCTGCTCGATGAGCCCTCGTTCGGCCTGGCGCCGCTGATCGTGGCCGAGATTTTCCGGATCATGCGCAAGATCAACCAGGAAGACGGGGTGAGCATGCTGCTCGTGGAGCAAAACGCCAACCTGGCGCTAGACCTGGCACACCACGCCTACCTGCTCGAGACCGGCACCGTGGCGCTGTCGGGCCCGGCCGAGCGCATCAAGAACGACGAGTCGGTGCGTCGCGCCTACCTCGGCTATTGAGACAACGCGATGGAAGCATTCCTCTACCAAATCTCCTCCGGCCTGTCCAACGGCATCATCTACGGGTCGGTGGCGCTGGCCCTGGTGATGATCTACCAGGCCACCCATCACATCAACTTCGCCCAGGGCGAGATGGCCACCTTCTCGACCTTCGTCGCCTGGGCATTGATGCAGGCGGGCTGGCCCTACTGGGGCGCGTTCTTCTTCACCGTGGCGGTGTCGTTTCTAGGCGGCCTGGTGGTGCAGCGCATCGTGCTGCGGCCCATCGAAAAGGCGCCGGTGCTGACCAACGTGATCGTCTTTATCGGCTTGTTGCTGATCTTCAACGCGATGTCGGGCATGTTGTTCGACCACACGATCAAGTCCTTCGACAGCCCGTTCCCCAAGGACTCGGCGCTGGCCTCCAAGTACTTCTCGGCGCACCAGCTGGGTTCGGCCGGGGTGTTGCTGGTGGTGTTGGCGGGCTTGTTCGTGTTCTTCAAGTTCACCTCAATAGGCCTGGCCATGCGGGCAGCGGCGCAAAACCCGGATTCAGCCAAGCTGGTCGGCATCCGGGTGTCGTGGATGCTGGGCCTGGGTTGGGGCCTGGCGGCAGCCATCGGCGCGGTGGCCGGGATGATGGTGGCGCCCATCGTCTTCCTGGACCCCAACATGATGGCCGGCATCTTGCTGTACGGCTTTGCCGGCGCCCTGCTGGGCGGCATCGACAACCCGCTGGGGGCGGTGATCGGCGGCTTGGTGGTGGGGGTGCTCGAGAACCTGCTCGGCGCCTACGTCATCGGCACCGAGTTGAAACTCACCGTCGCCCTGGTGTTGATCGTGGGCACTCTCACATTGCGGCCTGATGGCCTGTTTGGCAAGAAAGTGGTGACCCGCGTATGAAGCCGCTCGATCGCAAATGGGTCTGGATCTGGAGCGTCCTGCTCCTGGTGGGGCTGCTGGTGCTGCCTTTCCTGGTCAAGAACTACCGGGTGTTCCAGTTCAATCTGGTGCTGGTGTATGCCATTGCCATCCTGGGCCTGAATATCTTGACCGGTTTCAATGGCCAGATCTCGCTGGGCCACGGCGCGTTTTACGCCTTTGGTGCCTACACGGCAGCAGTGCTGATGGACAAGGCGGGTGTGCCCTACTGGGCCACATTGCCGGTGGCCTTTGTGGTCTGTTTCAGTTTTGGCTTCCTGGTCGGGTTCCCGGCCCTGCGGCTGGCGGGCCACTACCTGGCGCTGGCCACCTTCGCGCTGGCGCTGGCGGTGCCGCAACTGCTGAAGTACAAGGGGATCGAGGGCATGACCGGCGGCGTGCAAGGTATCGTGCTGACCAAGCCCGAGCCACCGTTCACCTTCCGCTTTCTCGACCAGCCCTTCAGCGCAGACCGCTGGCTGTATTTCTTCAGTCTGGCTGTGGCGGCCTTGATGTTCTTGCTGGCCTGGAACCTGCTGCGGGGGCGGGTGGGCCGCGCCCTGATCGCCGTGCGTGACCATCCGATTGCCGCCACCGCGATGGGTATCAACCTGCCGGTATTCAAGTCGATGACCTTTGGCGTGTCGGCCGGCATCACTGGGCTGGCCGGTGCTTTGGGGGCGATCGTGGTGGCTTTTGTGTCACCTGACAGCTTCACCGTCAACCTTTCGATCTTTCTGCTGGTCGGTGTGGTGGTGGGCGGCCTGGCGTCGATCCCGGGCGCCATCTTTGGCGGCATCTTCATCCAGTTTGTGCCCAACATTGCCGACGAGATGTCCAAGTCGGCGCCTGCGGCGATCTACGGCCTGCTGCTGATCGGTTTCATGTACCTGTTGCCCATGGGTGTGATGGGCGGAATTTACAAGACCTGGGCGCGGCTGCGCGCAAAAACTGCGGGTTGATACGGACAACCCTGGGTTGTCCGCCACGTTTTATCTGTACCCCTTAACCAAGGAGACTTTGCACCATGCGTTTCAATCTGCTACCCCTCGCCCTTGCGGGCCTGGCCGCCCTGTCCATCGGTTCGTCCGCGATGGCACAGAAGAAGTACGACACCGGCGCCACCGACAAAGAAATCAAGGTCGGCGGCATCAGCCCGTACTCGGGTCCGGCGTCCGCCTACGGCGCCATCGGCAAGGCCATCTCGGCTTACTTTGCCAAAGTCAACGACGAGGGCGGCGTCAACGGCCGCAAGATCAACTTCATCAGCCTGGACGACGGCTACAACCCGGCCAAGACGGTGGAGCAGGCCCGCAAGCTGGTGGAAGAAGACGAAGTTTTGTTTGTCTTCAACCCGCTGGGCACACCGTCCAACAGCGCGATCCACAAGTACATGAACACCAAGAAGGTGCCGCAGCTGTTTGTGGCCACCGGTGCCACCAAGTGGGGTGACCCGAAGAACTTCCCCTGGACCATGGGCTGGCAGCCCAACTACCAGAGCGAATCCAAGGTGTTTGCCGGTCACATCATGGAGACCAAGCCCAACGCCAAAATCGCCATCCTCTACCAGAACGATGACTACGGCAAGGACTACCTGAAGGGCTTCGAGGACGGCCTGGGCGAGAAGGGCAAGACCATGATCATCTCGAAGATCAGCTACGAGGTGACCGACCCCACCATCGACAGCCAGATGGTCTCGCTCAAGGCCAGTGGTGCGGATACCTTCTTCAACATCTCCACACCCAAGTTTGCGGCGCAGGCCATCAAGAAGGCCGCTGAGCTGGGCTGGAAGCCGACGCACTACCTCAACAGCGTGTCGGCCTCGGTCGGCGCGGTGATGACGCCAGCCGGCCTGGAAAACGGTGTGGGCATCTTCACCGCCAGCTACCTCAAGGACCCGACCGACCCGCAATTCCAGAAGGGCAAGGAATGGGACGACTGGCTGGCCTGGATGAAGAAATACCAGCCCAGTGGCGATATCCGTGACGTCAACAACGTCTTTGGCTACACGGTTGCGCAAGGCCTGGTGCAGGTGCTCAAGCAAGCGGGCGACAACCTGACCCGCGAGAACATCATGAAGCAGGCCGCCAGCCTGGACATGACGCTGCCAATGCTGCTGCCGGGTGTCAACGTCAAGACCGGCCCGGACGACTTCTTCCCCATCGAACGCGAACAGCTGGCCAAATTTGACGGCAAGACCTGGGTGCTGTTTGGCAAGGTCTACGGCCGCTGATAGCCGCCTGACCCACTGAGCCACGGGCCCGCACTGCGGGCCCGTTTCGCTTCTGGCCGTATGCCATAGGCTTGCAGCATCCGCCTCCGCCCGAACCCATCATGAACTCGCCGTTTCAAAACCTGCACATCCTCGACCTGTCGACCGTGGTCTCCGGCCCGATGGCTGTCGCCTTGCTGGCCGACCAGGGTGCATCGGTGATCAAGGTCGAGTCGCTCGAGGGCGACACCTGCAGGATGATCGGGCCGGCCAAGGGCGATTTGTCGGCGATCTACATCGCCGCCAACCGGGGCAAGCGCTCTATCGCGCTCGACCTCAAGGCCCCGGCCGCTGGCGCCATCCTGCAAGCACTCGTCGGGCGCGCCGACGTGGTGGTCAACAACTTCCGCCCCGGTGTGATGGACCGGCTGGGCTTGGGCGACGCCGCCCTGGCTGCGCTCAACCCGCGCTTGATCCGGCTGGCCATCACCGGCTACGGCGCCGATGGCCCGGCCGCTGGCGACAGGGTGTATGACGCGGTGATCCAGGCGGTGGCCGGCGTGGCCGCATCACACCGGGACCACCACACGGGCCAGCCCGGCCTGGTGGCCACCCTGGTGTGCGACAAGCTCACCGCCATCACCGCAGCGCAAGCGGTCAGCGCCGCGCTGTACGCCCGCGAGCGCGACGGCCAGGGCCGGTTGGTGGAGGTCTCGATGCTCGACGCGATGCTGGCCTTTCAGTGGCCCGACGCGATGTACAACCATGTCTTTGTCGATGAGCCGCCGCCGCACTTTCCTGAACTGGGCGCCACCCAGAAACCCTGGAAGACTGCCGACGGTTTTGTCGCCACGATGGCGCCGCAGCAAGCCGAATTCAGCGCCCAGTGCGCCGCGCTGGGCCGACCCGAGATTGCCACGGACCCGCGCTTTGCAACTCAGCGCAACCGCAACCGCCATGCGCTGGAGCTGCGCGCCCTGCTGGAGCCGCTGATGGCCAGCCTGAGCACTGACCAGGTCGTCAGCCGGTTTCGGGTGCTGGGCGCACCGGTCGGCCGCGTCAACGAGCGCAGCGCTGTGCTGGACGACCCCCAGGTGCGGCACAACGCGCAACTGGTCGAAATCGACCACGGCGCGCTCGGTCGGGTCCGGCTGGCACGCGCTGCCAGCCGCTTTGACGGCCAGCCGGTACCCGCCCCCGGGCCGGCAGCCCATCTGGGCGAGCACGGTGCGGCCGTGCTGCGCGAGATCGGGCTGGAGGCCGCTCAAATCGACCAACTGGTGGCCGACGGGGTGCTGCGGCTGGCCTGAGCGGTGGGCGCGATCGAACAGGTCTCGGGAGCCGCTGGCGCAAACCGGGCGCTGCCCCCGGCACCGCAGCATCACTGCCCCATCACCACACCCTCGCGCCGCGGGTCGGCGCCGCCAAACCAGCCGGTTGTGGTGCGCTGGATCGCTTGCAGCCCGCTGGTCAGGTCGGTTTCGATCACCCGGTGACCCCTGGCCTTCAGCGCTTCGACGGTGGACACCGGAAATCGCCCCGCCTCCAGCAACGTGGGCCCGTTGTAGGTGACGAAGTTGGGCAGGTCGATTGCCTGCTGGGCGTTCAAGCGCCAGTCCAGCGTGGCGATCAAGGTCTTGGCGGTGAAGTGGATGATGGCCGCGCCGCCCGGCGAGCCCAGGCTCATCAGCAGCCGGCCGTCGCGCCGGTCGAACACCAGCGTCGGGCTCATGCTCGAGCGCGGCCGCTTGCCGGGCTGCACCCGGTTGGCCACCGGTCGGCCCTGGGCATCGCTGGGCAGCATCGAGAAGTCGGTCAACTCGTTGTTCAGCAAGAAGCCGCCCGCCAACCCGGTGCCACCGTCCGACATCAGGTGGGCGCCAAAAACCGCCTCGATCGTGGTCGTCATCGCCAGCGCCCGGCCTTCGCCGTCGACGATGCTGATGTGGCTGGTGCCGTGCTCAGGCTGCTCGGTCTGGCCCGCCGCCGCGCTGCGCTGGCCGCCGGGCGCACCGGGCTGGGCTTGCTGCAGGCTTTTCTCGCCAATCAGCGCGGCACGCGACTGCAGGTAGGCCGGGTCGAGCAGGCTGGCCCAGCGGCCGGCCGGTGGGCTGACAAAGTCGGGGTCGGCCACATACATCGCCCGGTCGGCAAAGGCCAGGCGGGCGGCGTCGGTGTAGCGGTGCAGCCAATCGGCACTGGGCAGGCCGGCTTGCAGCGCCGGGCCGGCCGGTCGGGTGGCGTCCAGCGTGCCCAGGATCTGCATCACCGCCAAGTGGCCGGACGACGGCGGTGGCATGCCGCAGACCCGGTAAATCGCCTGCCAGTCGGTGCAGATCGGTTCGCGGGTCCGGGCCTGGTAGCTGGCCAGGTCGGCGGTGGTCAGGCGGCCCGGGTTGCTGGCATGGCCCTGCACCCGGCGGGCGATGTCGGCCGCCACCGTCCCGGTGTGAAGCGCCGCGCTGCCGCCGGCGGCAATCCGGCGCAGCACCTCGGCCAGTGCCGGGTTGCGCAGCAAATGGCCGACGGGGTGGGGTTGGCCATCGGCCCGGTAAAAGTAGGCGGCGGCCTGGGCATCGCGCAGCAACGCGGGGCTGTCAGCCAACTGGGTGTGCAACCTCGGGCTGACGGCAAAGCCCTGCTCGGCCAGCGTGATGGCCGGCTGGATCAGTCGCGCCCAGGGCAGCCGGCCCTGGGCCCGGTGCGCCACCTCCAGCATGCGTACCGCGCCGGGCACGCCTACCGCACGGCCACCCACCAGGGCCTGCATAAACCCCATCGGTTTGCCGTCAGGCTGCAGGAACAGCCGCTCGTCGGCCGCTGCGGGCGCCGTCTCGCGGCCGTCCCAGGCCTGCAGCGCCTGGCCATCAAAATGCAACAAGAACGCGCCGCCGCCGATGCCGCTCGATTGCGGCTCGACCAGCGCCAGCACCATCTGCACCGCCACTGCCGCGTCCACCGCCGTACCACCGGCTTGCAGCACCTGAAAGCCCGCCGCAGTGGCCAAGGGGTTGGCCGCGGCCACCGCAAACCGCGACACCGCCCAGCCCGGCTTGGCCACCAGGCCTGACGGCCCCTCGGGCATGGCCGGGGCGGCCAACTCGGCGGGCGGCGCGGCGCAGCCCACCAGGCACAGCGCCAGCAGCCAGTGCGGCAACCGGGCCGGCCGGATGGCCGAGACCCGTGGCCCCAGCCAAGTCGGGTATTGCTTGAACATCGTCGGGGGCCTCTGCTGATGGCTTGAATCGGTGGTGGAGATCGGCTGGCGCACGCCCTGGGCCGGCGCGCAAGCCCTGGCAGGCGACCTGGCCCAAAGCGCCAGCGGCATCGTAAAGCGTCCACTGCGCTGGACTCGGTTTGCCGGGCTGCTACACTGAAAATGACCAGGAGAGAGCTTCACCCGAAGCCGCCGAAGGCGCAGGGCAACCGCCCAAACGCTCAGGCAAAAGGACTGGTCAGCGCCGTGTGCAACGCGGCGTTCCTCGTCTGGAGAGAGGCGGGCCGGCCCCTTTGGGACCAGCGCCCGTCCACCGAAGGGGCAAGCGGCGCTGGTGGGGCACCCACTGGGCCGTCAATCTCTCAGGTAAAGCGGACAGCGAGGGCACCCCCCACCGGTGGTGGGGTTTGGTTTTGCCCTCGAAAGGTCTTTGTCATGTCCGCTGAACCCACATCCCCGCTGCACCAGACGCCGCTGCACGCACTGCACCTGGAGCTAGGCGCCCGCATGGTGCCGTTTGCCGGCTACGCCATGCCGGTGCAATACCCTGCGGGCATCCTGGCCGAGCACCGCTGGTGCCGCGACAGTGCCGCGCTGTTTGATGTCTCGCACATGGGCCAACTGCAGTTGCGCGGTGCTGATGCCGCCGCCGCACTCGAGTCGCTGGTGCCGCAGGATGTGGTCGACCTGCCAGTGGACAAGCAGCGCTACGCATTTTTCACCAATGCCCAGGGCGGGTTGCTGGACGACCTGATGGTCACCCGCCGCGCAGACCATTTGTTCCTGATCGTCAACGCCGGCTGCAAGGCCGACGACATCCGCCACCTGATCGTCAACATCGGGCACCGTTGCACGGTGGTGCCGATGCCCGATCACGCACTGCTGGCACTGCAAGGCCCGCAGGCCGTCACTGCGCTGGCGCGGCTCGACCCTGGCGTGGCCACGTTGGCGTTCATGACGGGTGGTGAATTCACGCTGGCCGGCGCCAGCTGTTTTGTCACCCGGTCGGGCTACACCGGCGAGGACGGTTTCGAGATCTCGGTGCCGGCGCCCCAGGCCGAAGCCTTGGCCCGCGCGCTGCTGGCCCAGCCCGAGGTCAAGCCCGCCGGCCTGGGTGCCCGCGACACGCTGCGGCTGGAAGCCGGCCTGTGCCTCTACGGCCACGACATCGACACCCGCACGACCCCGATCGAAGCCGGCCTGGCCTGGGCGATCCAGAAGGTGCGGCGCCCTGGTGGCGCCCGTGCCGGCCATTACCCTGGCGCGAATGTGATCGAGAGCCAACTCACCTCTGGCCCGTCGGTCAAGCGGGTCGGCCTGACTGGGCTGGAGCGGGTGCCGGTGCGCGAAGGCACGGCCATCGTCGATGGCCATGGCCACCCGCTGGGCCGGGTCACCAGCGGCACCTTGGGCCCTACCGTGCACGAGCCGGTGGCGATGGCCTACCTGGCCGTCAACCATGCCGGACTGCAGCACGAGGTGTATGCCGAAGTGCGGGGCAAGCGCCTGCCGATGCGGGTCACGACCCTGCCCTTCACGCCGCACCGCTACCGCCGCTGAAGCAGCCGCTGCTGCCCGCTCAGCCCAGCACCTCGGCCAACCCCCTCGGCCTGCCGCTGTCCCCTGTCAAACCGCCCTGCCCTCGGCCGCGCCTGAACCAGCGGCCTGCCCCGATCAAACCCCCGCCCCCTGTTTCAAAACCACCCCGCCCAAGGACTGCCCATGACCACCAAGTTCACTGCCGACCACGAATGGATCAACATTGAAGACCACGAGGCCGCCGTCGTCGGCATCACGCTGCATGCCCAGGACGCGCTGGGCGACGTGGTGTTTGTCGAACTGCCCGAGCTGGGCCGCAGCTACGCCCAGGGCGATGTGGCGGGCGTGGTCGAGTCGGTCAAGGCGGCGGCCGACATCTACATGCCGGTCAGCGGCGAGGTGGTCGAGGTCAATGAAGCGCTGCGCATCGACCCCGCGCTGGCCAACACTGACCCGATGGGCAACGGCTGGTTTTTCAAGGTCAAGTTGTCGGACATGGCGCAGTTTGACCAGCTGATGGACCCGCCCGGCTACGACGCCCTGCTCAAGACGCTGTAAGCCCCACCCGATGACCCGCCCGGCGCGGCATCGACGCTGGGCGTAGACCCGCCCCGCCCCGCCCAGCCCAGCCCCACCCCCAACCCCGACCGCTGCAACCACCATGCTCAAGCTCGCCACTGCGCCCCTGGCCGACCTGGAAAACGACAGCGAATTTGTCGCCCGCCACATCGGCCCGGACGAGGCCGATCAGGCCCACATGCTGGGCGTGATCAGCCGAGGCGGCGGTGCCACCGGCGCCAACGTGCCCTTCACCCGCCGGGCGTTGATTGAGGCCATCGTGCCGCGCAGCATCGCGCGTGCTGCGACGATGGACCTGCCCGCTCCGCTCACCGAGGCCCAGGCGCTGGCCGAGTTGCGCGGCATCGCAGCCAGGAACAAGGTGCTCAAAAGCTTCATCGGCCAGGGTTACCACGGCTGCCACACGCCAGGTGTCATCGCCCGCAACATCCTCGAGAACCCGGCCTGGTACACCGCCTACACGCCCTACCAGGCCGAGATTTCGCAGGGTCGGATGGCGGCGCTGATCAACTTCCAGACCATGGTCTGCGACCTGACCGGCATGGCCATCGCCAACGCCAGCATGCTCGACGAGGCCACCGCTGCTGCCGAGGCGGTGATGCTGGCCCGCCGCAGCGTGCGCAGCAAGAGCGACACCGTGGTGGTGGCTGGCGACTGTCATCCGCAGATGATCGAGGTGATCCAGACCCGCGCCGAGCCGCTGGGCTTGACGGTGGTGCTGGCCAACTCGGCCGCCCAGTGGGATTTGCTGCTGGACGCCGGCGACTATTTCGCGGTGCTGGTGCAGGTGCCCACCACCAATGGCAGCCTGCACGACCTGCGGGCCGACGCTGCGCGCATCCACGCCCACCAGGCGGCGTTCATCGTCGCTGCCGACCTGCTGGCGCTGACGCTGGTGGTGCCGCCCGGTGAGCTGGGCGCCGACATCGCCGTGGGCAGCACCCAGCGCTTTGGCGTGCCGATGGGCAACGGCGGCCCTCATGCCGCCTACCTGGCCTGCCGCGACGAGTTCAAGCGCTCGATGCCGGGCCGGCTGGTCGGTGTCAGCGTCGATGCACACGGCGCACCGGCCTACCGGCTGGCCTTGCAGACCCGCGAGCAGCACATCCGGCGCGAAAAAGCCACCTCCAACATCTGCACCGCCCAGGTGTTGCTGGCGGTGATGGCCAGCATGTACGCGGTCTACCACGGCCCCGAAGGCCTCAAACGCATCGCCCGTCGGGTCGCCCGGCTGACTGCGGTGCTGGCCCTGGGCCTGCGCGAGCTGGGCGTGGTGCTGCGCGGCGACAGCGCCTTCGATGCGATCTGCCTGGACACTGGCGCTGCCACCGCCGACATCGCCACGCGTGCGGTGGCCGCCGGCATGAACCTGCGTCGCTTCCCCGAGTGGGGCGACACGATGCTGGGCATCAACCTGGACGAAACCACCACCCGCGCCGACGTGCAGGCGCTGTGGGCGCTGTTTGCCCGACCCGGCCAGGCCCTGCCCGACCCCGCATTGTTTGACGCGCCAGTCGAGACCCTGATCCCGCCAGCGCTGCGCCGCAGCAGCGCCTTCTTGACGCACCCGGTGTTCAACACCCACCACAGCGAGACCGAGATGCTGCGCTACATCCGCAGCCTGTCTGACCAGGACCTGGCGCTGGACCGCAGCATGATCCCGCTGGGCTCATGCACGATGAAGCTCAACGCCACCAGCGAGATGATCCCGATAACCTGGCCCGAGTTTGCCAACATCCACCCGTTTGCGCCGGCCAGCCAGCGCGCCGGCTACGCCGAGCTGAACCACCAGCTGTGCGCCTGGCTGAGCCAGGCCACCGGTTACGCCGGCATCAGCCTGCAGCCCAATGCCGGGTCCCAAGGCGAGTACGCCGGCCTGCTGGCGATCCGGGGTTGGCATGCGTCGCGCGGCGAGGCCCACCGCACGGTCTGCCTGATCCCTGAATCGGCGCACGGCACCAACCCGGCGTCAGCCCAGATGGCCGGCATGTCGGTGGTGGTGGTCAAGTGCGATACCCAGGGCAATGTCGATCTGGGCGATCTGCAGGCCAAATGCAGCCAGCACAGCGACAAGCTGGCCGCCATCATGATCACCTACCCCAGCACCTACGGCGTGTTCGACACCCAGGTCAAGGCGCTGTGTGCGATGGTGCATGCGCACGGCGGCCGGGTGTACGTGGACGGCGCCAACATGAATGCGCTGGTGGGCGTGGCAGCGCCGGGTGAGTTTGGCGGCGATGTCAGCCACCTCAACCTGCACAAGACTTTTTGCATCCCGCACGGCGGCGGCGGGCCGGGCGTGGGGCCGGTGTGTGTGGTGGCGGACCTGGTGCCGTTTTTGCCGGCGCACCACAGTGGTGGCGTGGCCGGCGGTGTCGGCGCAGTCTCGGCCGCGCCCTTGGGCAACGCGGGCGTGCTGCCGATCAGCTGGATGTACGTGCGCATGATGGGCCCTGAGGGCCTGACCGCCGCCACCGAGGTGGCGATCCTGTCGGCCAACTACATTGCCGCCCGGCTGGCCGGCCACTACGACATCCATTTCTCGGGCGGGCACCCGGGCATTGCGGGCGGCGGTGTGGCGCACGAGTGCATCCTCGACCTGCGCCCGCTCAAGGACAGCGCTGGCGTGAGCGCAGAAGACGTGGCCAAGCGCCTGATCGACTACGGCTTCCATGCACCCACGCTGAGTTTTCCGGTGGCCGGCACGCTGATGGTCGAGCCGACCGAGAGCGAGCCCTTGGTTGAACTGGACCGTTTCTGCGACGCCATGATCGCGATCCGCGCCGAGATCGCCCGGATCGAAGCCGGGCCCGAGGCCGGTGGCTGGCCCCGCGACGACCACCCGCTCAAGCATGCGCCGCACACGGCCGAGGCCGTCAGCGCCGACGACTGGCCCCACGCCTACCGCCGCAGCGAGGCCGCCTACCCGGTGCCTGCGCTCAGACGCGGCAAATACTGGTCGCCGGTGGGCCGGGTCGACAACGTCTGGGGCGACCGCAACCTGTCGTGCAGTTGCCCGCCGATGAGCGACTACGCAGCGGACAGGTCGTGAGCTGAATCTGGAGGGGTCTCAGGCGAAACCTCTTGCAGATAAGAACGATTCGCATTATCGTTCTCACCTCTGCGCGACAGTCATGACGCGAGAGCCTCGCCAACTTCTCACTTGAACACCATGAACACCTCCCTGATCCGCCTTGCTGTCCTGCTCGCCGCCGTCGCTGCGCCGCTGTCTGTCCACGCCAAGGCCAATTGCCCTGTCCACCCCAAATCGGATTGGCTGCCTGAAGCTGATGCCCGCGCCCGCATCGAGGCCTTGGGTTACAAGATCAGCAAGTTCAAGATCGATGGCCAGTGCTACGAGATCTACGGCCGCGACAAGGCTGACCGCAAGGTCGAGATCTACTTCGACACCAAGACCCTGGCGCCGGTGAAGACCGAGGTCCAGAAGTAAGTGATGCCCGGGCCCGGCCGCGTTGCCCACCCGCCGCCCGGCCTGCCTGGCGGGCGGCCCTGGGGCCGCATGGTGAGGTTGACGCATTGCATCGTGGCTGCGCTGGTGCTGGTCAATCTGCTGCGCGGTGACACCGACTTCTGGCACCGCGCTCTGGGCTACGCGGCCGCCGGGCTGGTGCTGTTGCGACTGCTCTGGGCCGCAGCGGCAGCCCGGCACCATGCCACCGGGCTGAGGCTCTCGTTGAAAGCCACCTGGGGCTACCTGCGCGCCCGCGCGCCGCGCCAGCCAGGTCATGACCCGCTAGGCCTGTGGATGGTGTGGTTGCTGTGGTCGCTGATCGGCCTGCTGGCCCTCACGGGCTGGATGAGCCGTTTGGACGCCTGGTGGGGCGACGAGCACCTGCACGACCTGCATGCCAGCCTGGCCGACATGCTGAGCGTGGCCGTCTGCGTGCATCTGGTCAGCATCGGGCTGATGAGCTGGCACTGGCGCCAGAATTTGCCCGCCGCCATGCTCGGGCTGACACCCGGCGCAAGGCTGCACGCGCCACCGGATCAACACTGACCCGGCCGCAGCAGCAGCCACCGCTACCCCCATGGCCGTCAGCACTTTCGACCTCTTCAAGATCGGCATCGGGCCGAGCAGCTCGCACACCGTGGGGCCGATGCGGGCGGCAGCGTTGTTTGTGCACCGGCTGGCGGCCGAGGCACAACTCGCCGCCACCGCGCGGCTGCGCTGCGACCTGTACGGCTCGCTGGGCGCCACCGGCAAGGGCCACGGCAGCGATGTCGCCGTGCTGCTGGGCCTGCTGGGCCATGCGCCCGACACGGTGGAGGTGCAGCGCATCCCCGCACTGCTGGCCGAGGTGCGCAGCACGCAGGCACTGTTGCTGGACGGTGGCCAGCGCATCCCCTTCAATGAAAAGACCGACCTGCTGTTTCACCGCCGCGAGACCCTGCCCTTCCACGCCAACGGCATGCGGTTTTCAGCCTTCAACGCAACGGGCGAGCTGATCCATGAACGCTGCTACTACTCGGTAGGCGGCGGTTTTGTGGTCAGCGACGAAGTGGCCGCTGACGGTGAGCGACTGAAGCGCCTTTTGCCCGACACCACGGTGCTGGCCCACCCCTTTCACAGCGGCGATGAATTGATGGCCTTGTGCACGCGCCTGGGCCTGAGCATTGCCGAGCTGATGCGTCACAACGAGCGCCATTGGCGTAGCGACGCCGCGATCGATGCCGGCCTGCTGCACATCTGGCGGGTGATGCAAGACTGCGTGCAACGCGGCTGCAGCACCGACGGCGTGCTGCCAGGTGGCTTCAAGGTACGGCGGCGCGCAGCGGCTTTGCACCGCGCGCTGACCGCCCCGGCCGCCACGTCCATCCCCAGCAGCACCGCCAACCCGGCCTTCGGCGGGCCGGACGACCCGCTGCAGGTGCTGGACTGGATCAATCTTTACGCCTTGGCCGTCAACGAAGAAAACGCCGCCGGTGGCCGTGTCGTGACCGCCCCGACCAATGGCGCCGCCGGCATCATCCCGGCGGTGCTGCACTACTACGATCGCTTCATTCCTGGCGCCAACGAACAGGGCGTGTTCGATTTCCTGCTCACCGCCGCCGCCATCGGCATCCTGTACAAGGAAAACGCTTCGATTTCCGGCGCCGAAGTCGGCTGCCAGGGCGAAGTGGGCGTCGCCTGCTCAATGGCCGCCGCCGCGCTGTGTGCGGTGATGGGCGGCACGCCGGAGCAAGTGGAAAACGCCGCCGAGATCGG
>JANYKR010000159.1 GCA_025358155.1 Betaproteobacteria bacterium | reverse complement strand
GGGAATCAACTTCTCCAGCAACTCAGCCGAAATTTGCGGCAGCGCCGCCTGGTCCGCCGCAGCGGTTTTGATCTTGCGTGGCATTCGTGCTCCTTGTGTGGTCATGCTATGCCTCACACACAAACTTCCTGACAGGCTCGCGAAATCAAGCGCTCGACGCTGCTTTGGCATACGCAACGGCCATCACGCCTTCAGCCTTCGCGCTGCGGGCCGGGTCAAGGGCGGGCGAAGCACGGCGCCAGCGCACCATTGACGCGGCGCGCCGGGCATCGACGCTTGACGGTCAGGCTGGCGGCTCCTGAGCGGCCAGCCCCCGAGCCCGTCCGGCGGCGAGGACACCCTCCCTTCGGACTGGCCTACCGTCCCAAGTCTGGCCCCTACCGCGTTGGAGTCAGCGTCGGGCCTGGTGAACGCCTCAGGCCTGGCAGCTCCTTCTGCGCAGCTGACCGCGCCATCCCGGCGCGGACCACCGGCATGTCACGCAAGTAGCGCAGGATCGCGCCGCTGAGGTCGCGGTCCGTCGGCTCCGGCGAAGCCGCCAGCGCCTGCGCGATCCGAACCCAAGCCTCGCCAGCGCGTCGGAGGCTTGGCGACATGGAGTGGTGACGACAGCGTCGTACTGACGGTCAGCCTCTTTGAACCGGATCACTCTGATCACGTCTTCAATGTCACCGCGCGCATCAAGTCGGCAGTAGGCGTTTCGCTCCGCGACAAAGTACAGGTCGAGCGCGCGCACGAGTTTCTGGTTGATCTCAACCGGCGTCGGCCCTTCGTCGACCCCGTGAAATCAGCGTCTGAATACAAGCTTCTCGCCACCAATCAACGATCGCGAACGATGCGTCCGTAGCGGAGGCTCAAGGTAGATTCGGTGCTCCTCACCTCCACCGTAGGCGCGTTCGATGCACCAACTTGCCGCTGGATCGATGAAGACGTGCATCAGGTCATCTTGATCGGCGGGCGAAACCTGGCTCGTTGGTGCCAGGCCGCCCTGGATGAGCACTGACGGACCACTCGCGTAAAGGACCATCTCCTCACGCACGGAGTTGCTCTTGAGGAAGGCGACTGAGTCCTCGGCGTTGCTAAGCCAGCCGGCTCGCTCTGTGGCGTCCGATGGTGGGGCCCAGATTGGTTGCAGTTCCCGCATTTCGAATCTACGCACCGTTCACTCCCCCTCCGCCCATCTTCAAGACACAGATCGCTGCAGCCCAATTTCCTGGGCAGGCTACGCCGCGCGCAGCGGGATCACATTCGTGCCTGCGGCCAGCGCCTCGACGCAATCAGCCAAGTACTGCAGCGCCCTCTTCCGATCAGCCGCCAGCTCCATATGGCTATAGGCGGCTACGGTAGCGTTCTTCTCGCTGTGCGCCAGCAGCAGCTCGACCACGTCGCGCCCGAACCCATGCTCGCGCAGCAGCGTCGCGGCGGTGCCGCGCGTCCCATGCGGGCTGAAGTCAGCCACACCGAAGTCGGTGCGCTTGAAGAAGTGGTTCAACGTCACGTCCCCCATCGGCACGCTGCCGCGGAAGATCGACGGGAAGACGTACTCGCCATGCCCCGTCAGCTCGTGCACCTGGCGCAGGATCTCGACGACCTGGCGCGACAGGAACACGCGATGCGGCTTGCCCATCTTCATGCGCTCGGCCGGGATGTCCCACTGCGCGGCATCGAGATCAAACTCGGACCACTTCGAGCGCAGCAGTTCGCTCTTGCGGGTCATCGTCAACAACAACAGCTTGGTCGCCGCGATCGTCGTGGTGTGCGCGCCCTGCTCATCCAGCTTGCGCCAGAAGGCCCCCAACTCCTTCTCGCTCAGGTGGCGGTGGTGTTCGACCGGCGCCCGGGCGATGGCGCCGCGCAGCGGCTGCGCCGGGTTCGTCGTCACCAGCAGGTTGCGGATCGCATGGTTGTAGATCTGCTGCACGATCACGCGGATGCGCTCGGCCGTCACGGCGGTGTCGGCGCGTGCCTTGATGATGGCCAGCACGTTGCCGGGCTGCACCTCGTCGAGCTGCATGTCGCCGATGGTCGGGTAAACGTAGACATCGAGCCAGCGCACGGTCTGCGCCACGTAGCAGCCCGACCGATAGAACAGCGCCTCGTCGAATCAGCGCTGGGCGAAGGTGCGGAAGCTCAGGCGGCGCGCGTCAGCGACCTTCTGCTCCGCTGATAGAACACGCTTGGCTTTGGCCGGGCTCTGGCCGCGCTCGACCAGTGCACGCAGTTCCTCGTGGCGGTCGCGCGCCTGCTTGATGGTGAAGGCTGGGTTGGCGCCGATCGTGACCTTCTCGCGCTTGCCATCGAGGTGGTACTTGAATCGCCAGGTCTTCGAGCCCGACGGCATGACTTCCAGCACCAGGCCGCCGCCATAGGTCAGGTCATAGCGCTTGTCCTTCGGCTTCGCGTTGTCGATCGTCGCAGGCTTCAGGACGTAGTTGATGTATCGAATGTGGGGCCACCATACGGGGCCACAGCTGCCCCGGTAGCCCCAAATGTGGCCCCGTCCCGATGCGATGTCAAAAAGCCGTCCGGGACCAGAAAAGACAAAAACCCCAGTCGAATCAACGATCTGGGGCTTCTGTTGGGACCATCCGGGACGTCAGGAGACGCCCCGGGGCACTGTCACATGTGGTCGATCAGGCACTGGCCGAGGCAGACATCGCCGATGCCGCTGTCCAGGCCGACTGCGCGGCGCAGTCAACCTGCGGAGACCTTGCCATGCCCGGTTTCAAGCCCCTGCCCGCCACCCGCGCCGCCGGCACCACCCGGGGGCGCGGGTTTTCAGAGGTGGCCGCCTGCCTGCATCAAGGCCAGCGTGTCGCGGATCAAATGCCCGGCGATCGAAAAGCGCGGCGGGATGCCCGGCAGCGCGTCGATGGCAAACCACTGCGCGTCCTCGATCTCGCCCGCTTGCGGCACGATCTGGCCGGCAGTCCAGCGCGCGGTGTAGGCCACCATCAGGCTGTTCGGAAACGGCCAGCTCTGGCTGCCAAAGTAGCGCAGGTCCTGCACCTGCAGGCCAACCTCCTCGGCCACCTCGCGGTGCACGCAGTCTTCCAGCGATTCACCGGCCTCAACGAACCCGGCCAGCGCGCTGTACATGCCTTTGGCGTAGTGCGGTGAGCGCGCCAGCAGCAACTCGCCCGGCCGCCACACCAGGGCCATCATCGCCGGGCTCAGTCGCGGGTAGGCGGCGTGTTGGCAGGCCGGGCAGATGCGGGCGCGCTCACCCGGCTGCAGCGTGGTGGGCGTGCCGCAGACGCCGCAAAAACGGTGGCTGCGGTCCCACTCCAGGATCTGCGCGGCCCGGCCAGCCAAGGCCGCCAGCGCGGGATCAAACCGCATCATCGCCATGCGCAGCGGCGCGCTGACCCAGCCAGCGGGCGCGGCGGGCAGCAGCAAGGCCCAACAGTCTTGGCCGGCCAGCGTGCCCAGGTAGTGCCGGGTGCTGGCCTCGGCCGCCAGCAGGGTAGGCACCAGCGGCTGCAGGCCCAGCTCATCGCCCTCGGGCAGCAGCAACTGGTTGCCGACAAAGGCAAAACACCAGGCCTGTGGCGTGGCCAGCGCGGGCGGATGGATGGCGGGCAGAAATTGCATGCGGGCACTCGTTGGGGCGGGTGGCGCATCATCGCCGAAGCGGCCCGATGTCCTGCGTCAGCCGGGCAGGTCAGGGCCGCGCCGGGCGGCGACGCCCATCAAGCCCAGCGGATTTGTACAGCACCACGGCGCCGCGGAGAACGTCCGTCATGCGCAGGGTGCAAAGGAGGGTGCGGCGGTGGTCGTGGGCTACCCACCCGTGCACCCGCTTTTGCGCGGTTGCCGGGGGCGCCAGTTCAACCGATCAGGCCTGAGGTTCGACAGTGGCCCGGCTGGGCATCCGCCACACGCCGGGCCGGGCCGGGCCTCAGAGTTTGAGCTGCGCTCTTGGCAGCGACAGAGGCGGCGCAGGGGGCGGCACGGCCTGCAGCGCCTGGTAGACCCGCAGCGCGGCCCAGGCATCGTTGGCGGCATACAGCAGCTGGCTGCTGCCCAGCTGCGGCAGCGCCCAGTTGGAGGTGGTGGTTCGCTTGGACTTGATGAAGCGGCGCTCGAACACGATGGCCACCGCCGCACGCACGCCCACCGCATTGCGGTAGCCGCGCTGGCGAAACTCATGGCCCAAGTCAATCACCGAGCCCAGGGACACGCCAAACTTGGCCTGCACCTGCGACCGGTCAGACCCCAGTCCGAAACCCACCTTGCGCAGGCTGTGTGACTGCAGCAGCTCGATCAGCAGCTCACGGCCTTCGGCATGGCGGACCTGAAAGATGAAGGCCCGCTCGGGCAGCGCAAATTGCACCACATGCGGGCCGTCACTGATCTCTCCCACCGCAAAAGTGGGCTTGGATTCGGTGTCAAAACCCACCGTGCCTGCGGCCAAAATCTCTGCTGCCGCCGCCTCGAACTGCGCCCGGGTGGTCGGCACCTCGATCTGCGCCAGCCTCAGGCCGGCAAATACCTGCAGGTGCGCGGTTTCGGCTTTGGTGGGGGCGGCTTTGCTCATCGTCGGGGCGCTCATCGGGTGAGCCCTAGCCTAGCACCGGCGCCAATCCTGATGCCGCCAACGGCGCGGCAAGCCAGGCAGGCTCTGCGGCGTGTTAGAACCTGTGCTCCCCCGCTCTTGCCGCCCCATGCAAATCACCATCGCTCCCGGCACGCAACTTTTTGTCGACATCGAAGGTGCCGGCCTGGTGCCCGACGGCGCCTCGATGCGTGTCAAGCCTACCCTGCTGCTGCTGCACGGCGGGCCGGGCTACGACCACTCCGGCTTCAAGCCGGCATTCACCCACCTGGCCGACATCGCCCAGATCGTCTACTACGACCACCGTGGCCACGGCCGCAGCAGCCGCTGCCCGCCCGAGCAATGGACGCTCGACACCTGGGCCGACGACGTGGTGCGGCTGTGTGATGCGCTGGGCATCAGCAAGCCCATCGTGCTGGGCCAGAGCTTTGGCGGCTTTGTGGCGCAGCGCTACATCGCCCGCCACCCCGGCCATGCGGCCAAGGTGATCTTGTCGAGCACCTCGCCGCACCTGGGCCTGGTGCGCAAGCTGGCGATGTTCGAGCAGCTCGGCGGCCAAGCCGCACGGGCTGCGGCACAGGCTTTCTGGCAAGCGCCCGCGCCGGCCACCTGGGCGGCCTACAACCAGGTCTGCATGCCGCTGTACAACACCTGCCAGGCGGCCGACCTGCAGGCGCGCGGGCGCACGCTGTTCAACGAGCCCATCCTGTTTGCCTCGGCCAGCGGCGAGCAGCAGACCATGAACCTGCTGCCCGGCCTGGCCGCTGCGGCTTGCCCGGTGCTGGTGATGGTGGGCGAGCAGGATCCAGTCTGCCCGCTGGCCGACTCACTCGACATCGCCGCCGCGCTGCCACTGCGCTGGATGCAGCTGGCACGGTTTGCCAACGCCGGCCACGGCGTCTGGCGCGACCGGCCCGAGGCCGCATTTGCCAGGCTGCGCGAGTTCATACTTCAACCGACCTGATCGCAGGAGCCCGCCATGAAAACCTACAACGTCGAAATCCAGAAGGTCAAGTCCATGTCCAACAGCCACGGCGAGGTGCATGTGCGGGTGGACGCCTTGGTGGCCGCGCAGACTTTTCGCGACAATCCCGATGACGCCGCTGAGCCCCACACCGTGCTCAGCCTGACCGAGGCCAATGCCCGGGTGCTGCTGCTGTTGCTCAAGGCGCAAATTGCCGAGTTCGACAAGCGCAAGGCCAAGAGCCGGTTCTGAGCGCCGTCACCCCTGAGGAATCACCCACATCGACCCCCGAACTGTCTGCACCGGCATGGCCCTTGCCCTGCTGAGCGCTTGTGCAAGCGGACCGAACCTGCGCGCGATTCAGAACGCCGAGACCGTTTCTATCTTGGTGACCCGGAGCGAGACGGGCCACGGGCCCATCACGGTCCGCAACGAGGCCATCGGCAGCGGCGTTTCCGCTGGTCTGGGCACCGGCTTTGTCGCGGGCGGTTTGTGGGGCCTGGCCTGTGGGCCTTTTGCCGTGCTGTGCATGCCGCTGGGCGCCATCACCGGCGCGGTGGCCGGCACCGCTGCAGGGGCGGCCGTGGGCGTCACCGGCGCGCTGGCCGATGACAAGGCCGCAAGGCTGCGAGAGCGCCTGGGCCGCTTGCAAGCATCGCATTCCCTGGTCGACGAGCTTCGGCGCAACGTCAATGTCCGGGCAGTCAAGTACTGGCAACTGGGCTCAGGACCTGCGGCCACCGTTGTGAATATCGAATTGCAGGCAATCGAACTGATGTCCACACGCGATGAGCAGATCAGGTGCGCCATTCGGGTGCTGGTGTCGGTCAAATCGCCCGGCAGCGGGCAATCGACGGCAGCCGACAAAAAGAAGTACGAGTACCTGGGCGCCTACAGCGCCTTGTCAGTCTGGCTGGATGAAAGCAGCGACTTTGTCGACACCAGCCTGTCATCGGCAAGCCAGCAAATCGCCGCCCAAATCGTCGCTGACTTGACCAAGCGTTGACGCCACATTCGGCGCAACCGACCCTGCCGGCAGGGTCTGGGCCGCGCAGGTGCCATGTGTTTGGCTGCGGTGCCCGCTCTGCGGCAAATAGGTAGCACCACGCACGGCCCGGCGCTGGCCGGTCGCTATGATTTGGCCACCTGCAGAACCCCGAGGTTTTACTGATGAAACGTCGCACCTTGCTCAGCGCTGCCAGTGGCTCTGTGCTGTTGCCCACCCTGGCCCGGTCCCAGGACAAATACCCCAGCAAAGTCATCACCTGGATCTGCCCCTACGGCGCCGGTGGCAATGCCGATGCGCGCTCGCGCCAGATTGCCAAGCTGATGCAGGGGGTGCTGGGCCAGACCATCATCATCGACAACAAGGCCGGTGGCGGCGGCAACATTGGCACCAACGCCATCGCTCGGGCCGCACCCGACGGCTACACCATCGGCATGGGCAACTTTGCGCCGCTGGCGGTCAACCATGCGCTGTTCAAGAAACTGAACTTCGATCCGATCAACGACCTGGTGCCGATCATGCTGATCGAGCGTGGGCCGCTGATGCTGATGGTGCGCACCGACTCGCCCTTCAAGAGCGTCAAGGACGTGGTAGCGGCGGCCAAGGCGGCGCCGGCCAAGCTGACCTACGCGTCCGGCGGCATCGGCGGCACGCACCACCTGAGCGGTGCGGTGTTTGAGCACACGGCCCACATCGACATGACCCACGTGCCCTACAAGAGCGGCGGCGCAGCGGCCACCGACCTGATGGGCGGCCAGGTGGACATGATGTTCGAGCAAATGTATGCCGCGATGCCCTCGATCAAAACCGGCCGGCTGCGGCCGCTGGCGATCACCAGCAAGACCAGGCTGGCGCTGGCGCCCGACATCCCGACCATGGGCGAAGCCGGTTTCCCCGGGGTCGAGGTGCTGAACTGGCAAGGCCTGGTCGGCCCCAAGGGCCTGCCGGCCGAGATCGTGCGCATCCTCAACGCCGCCGGCAACAAGGCGCTGCAAGACCCGGAGCAGCGTGAGCGCATGCTGGCCCAGGGCAACGAGATCGGCGGCGGCACACCCGAGCAGTTTGCCGCGCTGATCAAGGCTGAGGCGCCGCGCTGGGGCAAGGTGGTCAAGGACGCGAAGATCGAGCCGGAGTGAGCTGCAGGCGCCTGCGCCGCATCACCGGTATGGCTCGATATCGGTCTGCCGACCGGTCAGCAGATCAAACATGGCCACACACCGGGCGAGGTTGGACAGCCGGTGCTGCTCGGCCCGGCCCAGGTGCAGATGGCGCATGCCCAGCAGGCTGCGGTAGCCCCACCGGCTGGGGCCCAGACGCTCGATGTTGACCGACCACTGCATCTCACGGCTGGCCACCAGCATCAGGCCCATGTAGCGCAGGTCGGCGGTGTTCTCGATCAGCACCTGAAAGGTCTCAGGCGTGGACTGGGCCAGCCGCAGGCTGTAAGGCGACAGTTTGGAGGACCGGTTGTCGCTGTGCACAAAGTGCAGTTCTGCGCCGCTGCGCAGCTCGGCCGCGCTGAAGTCGGCCCGGGGCCGCAACGAGCCCGCCGCATCCACCGCAAACGCCTCCTGGAACAGCACCAGCCGCTTGCGGTCTGAATACGACCAGTAGGTCGCGCCCTTGAGCAGCGATACCGCACCCATCCGGGCGAGCTGAGCGTCCAGGTCGCCTTGCGCGGTGTAGCTGCCGGTCAGGCGCACCAGCAGCTCAAAATCATGGTCGCGCAGGCCACGGCAATCGGGCGCGGGGCCGTCCTGGTGGCCATCCTGCAACCAGCTTTGCACCAGGGCGGGCTTGTCCGGTGCGGGGTAGGCCGGCAAGGGCGCACTGCCGCACAGCGAGCTGGGTGACGCAGCCAGGGCCTCGCGCACGGGCCAAGAGGCGGCGGCCCACAGCGCCAGCCCGCAGAGTTGGCGGCGTGTGGCGCAGGGTCGGGCGCCAGTCACGCGGCGTGGCGTGCCTGCAGAATCGGGCGGCCCCGATGGATCAATGCCTCTCGGTCCAGCGCCACAGGGACCGCAAAACGGTACAACTGCCATCGACACAGCATAGCCGCCATCACCCGCGCCGCTGATCGAGGTATGCCCTCAGCAGCAGTCCGGGTTGTCAGGGGACCGGCACCTCATTCGCCCAGCGCCACCTGCTGCTCGATCGCCAGCGCCGCGCCGTCGAGGGCCACCAGGGTGTCGGTGATCAGCGCGGTCGGGATCGCCGCCAAGTAGTCACGGAAGCGGCCCTTGGCCTCAAACCGCTCACGAAAGGCCGAGGCAAAAAATCGGTCGGCAAAGCGCGGCACGATGCCACCCCCGATGTAGAGCCCGCCGCGCGCGCCCAGAGTGAGCGCCACATTGCCGGCAAAGCCGCCCAGCAGTCCGCAGAACATGTCCAGGGTCTGGCCACAGGCAGCGTCACGGCCTGCTTCGGCCGCATCAACGATTTGGGCCGCAGTCAGCGCCTGCCCGGGCTGCCCGGCGGCCAGACCCAGCACCTGGCCCAAAGACTGGTGCAGCAGCGGCAGGCCGATGCCCGAGAGCAACCGCTCGGCCGAGACATGGGCGTACTGCTGGCGCACGCAGGCCAGCAGTGCGCTCTCCAGCGGGTTGGCGGCGGCAAGCGTGGCGTGGCCGCCTTCACCCGCCAACGCGACCCAGCCCTGCCGGGTGCCCACCACTGCGCCCACCCCCAGGCCGGTGCCTGGCCCCACCACGGCCAGCCTGCGACCATCCGCACTGCCGCCACCGCCAGACCCGACCTCACCGGCCGCCAGCGGCCCGACGCCGCCGTGGGTCCGCACCTGGGCCGGGGTCAAGGAGGGCAGTGACAGCGCCAACGACTCGAAGTCATTGAGCAGCAACAGCCCGTCCAGCCGCAGTGCGGCCTGTACCGCAGCCCTTGAAAAGGCCCAATGGCTGTTGGTGAAGTCAATCTGATCGCCGGCCACCACCGTGGCCACCGCAAACGCGGCACGCCGGGGCGCCCGGTAAGCGGCCCCGAGTTGCCGTGCCAGGCCGTCCAGGTAGGCCGTCGCGGCTTGCACCGGCCCGACAAATCCGGCCGCCGACAGGTGCACCACCTGGGATACCGGCGCGCCGGCTGCAGCCACCCAACCAAAGCGCGCATGGGTGCCGCCAATGTCGGCCAGCAACCGGGGGTAGCTGGCGCTGTCGGCAACAGGCATGGCGCCAGGCGCGCCCGTGGAGTGACGAGCAGAAGGGAGAACCACAAGAACCCTGGTCTTAAAACGGTTGGCAAACAGGCAGTTGGTGCGCGGCCCGGCGACGTGCGCTGACTCGCACAAGTGCTGCAGTCCAGCCCCAGCCCTGGGGACAGCCAGCAGCGCCTGCCCTCCAAAACCAACGCCGACAACAGGTAGCGAACCTAAACACTGCCGCGCTTCAGATCAATCCTGAGCATCCAGCAAAACCGCTGGCAGATCACGCGTTGCGCAGCCCGGCGCTGGCAAGCCCTGGGTAGTCAATTTACATTGTGCAACACTCAAATCAGCTGTCTGCCCGGGTATCAGCCCGTCATTTTGGCCTCATTTCGGCCGCCTCACGTTGCCCCCGGGCGCGCATGGCCGACACGGTACTGGCGGTGGACCCCATCGAGGATTCGGCCACCCGGGTGCCGTTCATCAGCCGCATGCTGCAACTGCTGATGATCGACCTCCTGACCGTGGGCGTGGCACTGCGGCGTCCGGCCCAGGGCAGCGCTGAGGTGGCCGGTGTGCCCGGTGCGCCAGCACCCAGGACCCTGGCAGCTACACCCAGCGAAGGCTTGCCGCCAATGCCGGGTGTCAGCCCCGCCTCGCCGCTGGCGCGCATGACGCTGCACAGCCGCAGACCAGCCCCTGACCGGCCCCTGACCAGCCATCGACAGGACGCTACAACTGGCCCTGCGCCCGCAGCCAGGCCAGCTTGCCGGTGTAGCGGGCCTGCTGGGCGGCGTTCAGGCTGGTACTGATGGCCTGTTGCAAAGCTTGCCGCGCAGCACCCCACTCACCCAGCCGGTAGTGGGCCAGGGCCAGACCATGCTGCAGCTCGGGCGAGTCACCGGTGATCCGCTGCTCGCTGTGAAAGAACTCCCGCGCCTGGGCCCAGGCGCCACGCGCCATCGCCGCCTCGGCTTGTTGCTGGTAGTAAAAAGGCGGTACCGGCTCCAGCGCCAGACGCTGCGCGGTCCAGCGGGCGGCCTCGGCGGTGCGCCCCTGGGCTTGCAGCACCTGGGCCAGGTTCCACATCGACGCCACCTGGGTGCTGTCCTGCGCCAGCAGCTGCTCAAAAGCCGTTGCGGCGGCCGCCAGGTGGCCGCCCTGCTGGTAGACCACGCCCAGCGTGTTGACCGCCGGCCAGAAGCCTGCGTCGCTGCGCAGGGCCTCGCGCACCCAGGCGTAGGCTTCGGTGGTCCGGCGGGCGGCCAGGGCCTCGGCGGCGCGGTTGTTCATGAACATCGCCAGCACTGTGGCCTCGCTGATCGGCTGGGTGCGCAGGCCGCGCAATTCGTCCGGCGGCAAGAAGTCGACCTGCAGCCGGCTGGGGTCATCCGCCATGTGCAGGGTCTGCCAGCGCAGCACCGGTGGCCTGGGCCCGATCAACAAGTTGACATGGCCACTGCGCAGCGTCAGGTCGCCGCTGCGGCTGAAGGCGTCGTCCAGCCGGGCGCTCTGGAAGGTCACCTCCAGGCCCATTTCGCGCGCCAGGGCCGCCGTCATCAGCACCAGCGACAGGCAGTTGCCTGAACGCGCCGCAAAAGCCTGGGCCGCCGTGCGGGTGACACTGGCGTCGTAGTCCAGCCGCAGCCCGTCCCGTACGTAGAGCGCGTCGGTCAGCGCCCGCGCCTTGCCTTTTTGATGCACGCCGCTGGCCAGGTTGCTGCGCAGGTAGGCACGCATCGGCTCGTCCAACGTCATCGCGGCATCGGCCTCCGCCGGACGCGGGGGGTGGTTGAACAGCGCGTCTTGCAACAACAACGGGCTGGCAGGCGTTGGGGCCAGCACCGCGCATCCCGGCAACAGGACAAGCGCCAGCACCAGCAAGCCAACCCACAGCGGCGCAGACAGCTGCCGCTCAGCAGCGCTGGCGCGGCGCGGCGAAGCGCCGATCACCGAACCCGAAACAGGCAAGACCAACGAAATCATCTGAGCCTCCTGGCGCAACCCGATCAGGCCTTCAGCTTACGCCTGGCCGGCCCGGGCCGCTCGGCAATACCGGCGCGTGGGAGGTCAGCGCCGCCCGCCACGCGGGCCGCCACGCGGACCACCCGGCCGGCCCTGCCGCACCTGCCGCACTTGCCAGAGCGGCCGCCGGGCCCGCAATTGCCCGGCAATGCCGTCGTTGAGCCGCTCGCGCAGCGCCACCACTTCGTCGAGGTAACCAAACACCCCCGGGAAGCGCTGGTCCAGCCACAACCACAGCGTGCAGGCGCGCAGGGCCTGCTCCATCCGGTCGAGCCGGCTGTTTTCGTCCACATCGTGCAAGAAGCTCGGCTCGCCGGCCTGGCCGTCCCAGGCGTGGCGCTCAGTCCAGCCCAGGAATTGCTCCATCAGTTGCTCAGTGCGGGTATCGACCGGCGCCTGGGCGTAAATGAAGCGCTCGCGCAGTGACAGCGGCGCGGCGCGCTCATCCAGTTGCGCGGCAATCTCCAGCATCTGCTGCAGCTCGGCCACCGCAAAGTGGGCGTTGTCCAGCTCCAATTGCTCGACAAACACGCCCAGCACCTCGCGCAGCTTGCGCTTGCCCAGCTTGCTGCTGATGGTGTCGATATGCCACCAGTTGGGCGCCACCGGCGCCTTGAAGTGGCGCGGCGCACGCGGCTGCAGAGCCAGCAAGTCGCGCAGTGTGCGGCCGGCGCCGGGCTCGGCCTCGGCCAGCACACCTGCAAAGCCTTCTTCATGGATGCCGTAGCGCCCGGCACGACCGGCGATCTGGTGCACTTCGCTCTCGTCGAGCGTGCGGTCGCCGATACCGTCAAACTTGGTCAGGGTCGAGAACAGCACCCGGCGGATCGGCAGGTTCAGGCCCATGCCGATGGCGTCGGTCGCCACCAGCACCTCGGTCTCGCCATTGGCAAAACGGGCCGCCTCGCGCTTCCTGACCTCGGGCGGCAGGGCGCCGTAGATCACGCTCACGGTCTTGCCGTTGGCGGCCACCTGGTCACGCAGCATCAGCACGTCACGCCGGCTGAAAGCCACCACCGCATCGCCCAGCTTGAGGTTGGCAATCGGCACTGCTGCCGGCAGCAACTGCACCTGCTGCATGCGCTCAAAGTGCCGCACCTCGCAGCGCTCGCCGCACAGCCCGAGCAGGTTTTCTATGGCGGGTACCGCATACGCCGAGCAGATGATCAACAGCTCTTTGGCGGGCGCGCCGACGATGGCCTGGGTCCAGGCCCAACCGCGCGAGTTGTCAAAAATCATCTGCGCTTCGTCGATCACCGCGACGTCGATCAGATCGCCGGTGCCCATCATCTCGATGGTGCTGCTGACGACGCGGGCGCCGTCCACCGCCGCGCTCTCCTCTCCGGTGCGCAACGAGCAAGGCACACCGGCGGCCATCAGCCGGTCGCGGCCCTCCAGCGCCAGCAGGCGCAGCGGCGCCAGGTAGACCCCGCGCTCGGCGTTGGCCAGCCGTTCGAACGCGGTGTAGGTCTTGCCGCTGTTGGGCGGGCCGACAAACAGCGTGACCTTGCGGTTCGCGCGGCGGGCGGTCTTGAAGCTGTCCGGGTAGCCCTGAAACGCCAGCTCGACGTTCAGGTCGTCCAGCGTATCGAGCTCGTTGACGCGGTTCGCCCAGCGGTCGAGTGCCCGGTTGCAGGCGCTGCTCAAGGCCTCCAGCGGCTGCGGCGTGGCGCATTCGGACTGCAGGCCGGGCAGCAGCGAGTCGATATGCCCCGGGTTGATGTGGCCGGCCTGCTCGACCAGCAAGTCCAGCCGGTCCTGCAGCTCGGACGCGTGTGGCCAGTCGGGCGTGTGCTGCAGCGCGTCGTCCAGCGCAACGCGGTCGCCGTCGCGAAAAAACCGCCAGACCGGCGCAGCTGCGACCGGGATGAAATGGCTGACCTCGATCGTCCAGGCGTCCTGGTCCAGCGTGATCGCCTGCTTGGCCAGGCGCTCCCAGTCGGACGGGTTGGCGCGGGTCACGCCCAAGGCATCCAGCACCACGCTGCGCTCGGTCATCAGCGCCCGCAGCTTGGGCCCGGTGCCCATGGCGTCGAGGTGGTGCAGCGCCTCGTCGAACAGGCCCGGCGCTATCCAACGGCTGGGGCGCTGGCCGGGCACGCCTTTTTGCAGCAGCACCAGGCCCAGCCGGTCCAGCCGCTCGTCGCCATCGGCGGCATGCTCGGGCACCACGTCGGCCGGCATGTCGGCCGCCGTGATCACCTGCGGCAGCTGGTAGGCGGCATTGCGCACCCGGCTCAGTGCCTCAGGACCGATGTGGGCCGGCACCCGCGCCATGTGGCGGGTGTTGGGCAACATCGGCGGCGGCGGTTTGGGTCTGGACGCAACGGGCGCGGCGGGCGCTGTGACCAGGTCGGCAACGGGCGGATTGGGGGGAAGGGTATCGGACATAGGGCGCGGCGAACTTTACCCTGCGGCAGCGCGACCGTCAGTGCGACAGTGCACCGGCACGCACCCGTGGCGCCAAGGTGGCATCCGTAGCTGATCCGTGCGCTGCATCATCCAGGCTCGATCTCGCCGCCACCTGTCCACCCCGAGCCCACAGGCCACCCATGCCCACCCCCACCGACACCCTGGCCCTGGTCTGCGACCGTCTGAGCGACGACCTGTCCGGCCTGGGCCTGCAACGCTGGCCGCTGCCGGCGCTGGGCCCGGCCGATGTGCGGGTGGTGATGCATGCCGTCAGCCTGAACTTCCCTGACCTGCTGATGACCCGGGGCCTCTACCAGTTCAAGCCGGCACTGCCTTACGTGCCCGGCATGGAGGGCGCCGGCATCGTGGCCGAGGCGGGCCCGGACAGCGGCTGGCTAGCGGGCCAGGCGGTGCTGCTGGGCGCCAAGCAGGGCTTGCTGGCCGAGCAGGTGGTGATGCCCGGCGCAGCGCTGCGGCCGGTGCCGGCGGGCGTGGCGATGGACCTGGCCGCCTGCCTCACCGTCACCGGCCTGACCGCCTGGGTCGCGCTGGCCCGGCTGGGCGGGCTGGCGCGCGGCGAAACGTTGCTGGTGCACGGCGCCCGGGGCGGCGTGGGCCAGGCCTGTGTGCAGATTGGCCAGCACCTGGGCGCCCGGGTCATGGCCACCGCCAGCCAGCCCGAGCGCCTGGCGGCGCTGGTTGACGCCGGCGTGCTGACGCTGCCGGCCGCCGGCTTCCGGGACGCAGTGCTGCAGGCCACCGGCGGCCGGGGCGCCGATGTGATCGCCGACCCAGTGGGGGGCGAGGTGTTTGATGAGTCGCTGCGCTGCATCGCGTTTGGCGGCCGGCTGCTGGTGCTGGGCTTTGCCAGTGGCCGCATCCCGGTGCTGGACGTGAACCGGCCGCTGATCAAGGGCTACAGCGTGGTGGGGGTAAGGGCCGGGGAGTATGGCCGGCGCTACCCGGAGCGCGGCCGCGAGCACCTGGCAGCCGTGTCACGGCTGGCGGCCGCCGGCGTGCTGCGCCCGGCCATTGGCGCCCGCTACCCGCTGACCGAGGCGCGCGAGGCGCTGGCGGCGATGGCGGCGCGCTCGGTCACGGGCAAGATCGTGGTGATGTTGGCGGGCGGCTGATCCCCCAGCCAACCGTCACGGCTTCGCCGTCAAGGCGACTTGCCCCAGGGCGCCGCCGTCAGCAGCTTGTTCTCCTGCGACGCCAGCAAAGGCCGCAGCTTGGCGGCAAAGGCCATGAACTCGGCATCGCCAAACACGCCGGCCCAGAAGGCCCGCCGGTCGGCGTCGCCCTCGAACTTCCAGAGGTGCACCAACTGGTTGAGCGCGCCGATGTCGCCGGTGAAGTAGCCCACCAGCCGGTCAGGCTGTTTGGCCAGCGCCGGCCAGCCCTGGGTCTTGTAGAGCTCGACCACCTCGGCCATCTTGCCGACGATGACGGTGTAGGTGCGCAACTCGAAAATGGCCATGGTGGTCTCCAGGTCTGGGCTGTGAATGAAATGCCGTAGAGGCCGGGCTCAAGGCTTGGTGAAGCGCAGCGTGAAGCGGTCGCTCTCGCCGATGGCCTCATAGCGGGCGCGGTCCTTGTCCTTGTTGGCGTAGCTGGGTGGCAACGCCCAGACACCGTTCGGGTGGTCGGCGCTGTCCTTGGGGTTGGCATTGACCTCGGACGCGCCCGCCAGCTTGAAGCCGGCGCCCTCGGCCAGCCGCACCACGTAGTCCACTTGCAGGTAGCCGCTGCTGGCCTTGGCGTCTTGCGCCCGGTCGGCCGGCAGGCGGTGGTCGACCACGCCAAACGTGCCGCCGGGTTTGAGGCAGTCGAACACGCTCTTGAACACCGCCCGCACCGTCTCGTCGCCCTCGGCGGCCCAGTTGTGCACATTGCGGAAGGTCAGCACCAGGTCCACGCTGCCCGGCGCAGCAAACTGCAACTGGACGGGCGGTGCAAAAACCGCCAGCTGCACCCGGTCGTACACCGCGGGCTGAGCGCCGAGCTTGGCCCGCAGCCGCTCGGCGCTGCGCCGGTTGTAGGCGTTGACCGAGGCCGGGTCGTCGGCGGCCAGCACCAGCCGGCCTTTGTCCCGCAGGTAGGGCGCCAGGATCTCGGTGTACCAGCCGCCGCCGGGCGACAGCTCCACCACCGTCATACCAGGCCGCAGGCCAAAAAACTGCAGGGTTTCATAGGGGTGGCGCCAGGCATCGCGGGCCACGAATGCAGGCGTGCGCTGGGCGCCGGTCAGTGCGGCTTTGAGGGCGGCATCGCCCTCTGCCTGGGCTTGGGCCGGCGCTGCGGCGGCCAGAGTGACGGCCAATGCCAGCAAACAATTTCTCATGTGATGTCCTCAACGGCCACAACCCGGGCCGACTTGGCTGGCATGCTGCCAGGATTCGCCTGACCTGTCGGTCTGGGGCCTTTGTCGACCGTCCACAAACCAGGATCAGGCCGCCAACTCGGCCCGCATCGCGTCAATCACCGCCCGGTAGTCGGGTTGGCCAAAAATCGCGCTGCCGGCAACAAAGGTATCGGCTCCGGCGTCGGCCACGCTGCGGATGTTGTCGGTCTTGATGCCGCCGTCCACCTCCAGCCGGATGTCGCGGCCGGTTTGCTGGCGGTGCGTGTCGATCAGGCGGCGCAACTTCTCCACCTTGCGCAGCGCGCCGGGGATGAAGCTCTGGCCGCCAAAACCCGGGTTCACGCTCATCACCAACACCAGATCGACCTTGTCGATCACCCACTCCAGCACATCGATCGGCTCGGCCGGGTTGAACACCAGCCCAGCCTGGCAGCCAGCAGCCTTGATCAGTTGCAGGGTGCGGTCGACATGCGCGCTGGCATCGGGATGAAAACTGATCAAGTCGGCCCCGGCTTGGGCAAAGGCCTGGGCCAGCGCGTCCACCGGCTGCACCATCAGGTGCACGTCGATCGGCACCCGGGTGCCGTCGGCGCGCACGGCGTGTTTGCGCAGCGCCTGGCAGACCATCGGGCCAAAGCTCAGGTTGGGCACGTAGTGGTTGTCCATCACGTCGAAATGGATCCAGTCGGCGCCAGCTTGGATCACGTCGCGCAGTTCGTTGCCGAGTTGGGCAAAGTCGGCCGACAGGATGCTTGGGGCGATGCGAAAAATCTTGTCCATGGGAGCGTAATGAGGGCTGGGCGGGGGTGATCGGTGGGGATGTCTGGCGCAAACGGGCCGGCCAAAGACCTGATTTTCGCAGCCTTCCTAGAATGTGCCCATGGCCAAACCCCGATTTACCAGCGCCGTGGCGGTTCGCCCGCTGCCCGAGCACACCGACCCGGCACAGCAGCTTTACGGCTTTGCCTACACGGTCACCATCCGCAACACCGGCGATGTGGCGGCGCAAATCATCGCGCGCCACTGGCAGATCAGCGACCACCGGGGTGGCGTGCAGCAGGTGCGCGGCCTGGGGCTGGTCGGCCATCAACCGCTGCTCAAGCCGGGTGAACAGTTTGAGTACACCAGCTGGGCCCAGATTGCCACCGCGCAGGGCTCGATGCAGGGCATGCTGATCGGCATCACCGAAGATGCCGAATGGTTCGAGTCACCGGTGGCCGAATTTGCGCTGGTTGACAGCGCCGCGTTGCATTGAGATGGGTGCCCGACACGGCGCGGCCTGGGACCTGACGGCGCTGCTCAACGCGGCCGACCCCAAGGCCCCGCGCGCCGAGCGCCACCTCTGGGCGGTGCACCTGCTGGAATGGCTGCGCCACGGCCAGACCGAGATCGAGACCGGCGAGACGCCCAAGCCGGTGCTGCGCCTCAAGCTGCTGCTCAACACGGTGGAGCGCAACCCCGAGCAGGCCGCACGCACCGTGGCACTGCTGACCCGGTTTTGGCGCGAGACCGACATGGCGGCCTTGTTTGCCGACTTCGGCTTCGCCGCGCGGCGCAGTCTGGTTGGCGAGATCCTGGAACGGCTGGCGCTGCGACTCTTGCCCGCCACACCCGACACCGACGACCTGGGCGCGCTGTTCCCGCTGCTGTTCACCGAAGATGCCGACGCCGCCTGGCTGGCGGCCATCGACGAGCGCACGCTGGCGCGGCTGGCGGCGCTGCTTTCAGTAGCCCGCACTGGCGGCACTGCCGCAGAGCTTGCCGGCGATGCATCACCGGCGGGCCAATCCACCGGCCGATCTGAAGACGCCGGCGTGACCGCCCCCGGCAGCGTGGACGACTGGCGCACACCGCTGCTGCAGGCCACCGTCTGGCTGGTCAGCGCCATCCGGGCCGCCGCCTTCACGCCGGCGCTGCGCCGGCGCATGTCGGCCGAGTTGCTGGCCGACCGGCCCTTCGAGCAACTGGTGCGGGCGTCCGAGGTGCTGAGCGGGTCGCTGTTGTCAGGCCCGCCCGAGGCCGTCAGCCAGCAGGCCACCTACTTGCGGGCGCTGCTGCAACGCTGCCGCGGAGCCGCCGACAGCGTGCACAGCCACCTGGAGGAGCACGGTGTATCGGTCAACATCGTGTTTGAGCTTGACCAGTTGCGCGCCCGCACGCTGCGGCTGGAGGCGGTGCTCGACCTGTTGCTGTCCGAGGCGCCGCAACGCGAATTGCAGGCCTTGCTGGTCGAACTGATCACCCTCTCGCGCCAGCGCCGCCGCGTTGGGCCCCTGCTGGCGCGCCAGTACTCGCTGATGGCCCGCAAGGTGGCCGAGCGCCATGCCCAGACCGGCGAGCACTACATCACCCGCAACTGGCCCGAGTACCGGGCCATGCTGCGCCAGGCGGCCGGCGGCGGCGCGGTGCTGGCGGGCACCACCTTCGCCAAGTTCGGCATCCTGGCGTTGGGATTGGCGCCGTTCTGGGCCGGCTTTGGCGCCGGCCTCAACTACGCCGTCAGTTTCTTGATCATTCACCTGCTGCACTGGACGGTGGCGACCAAGCAGCCCGCCATGACCGCCCCGGCGATGGCCGCCAAATTGGCCGAGCTGCACACCGAGGCGGCCAGCGCGGCCCGGCGGGATGCGGACGGCGCCGACCAGCGGCAAGCGCTGCGGGCGATGCAGGCGCGCGGCGATCATGACAGCGCGGCGGTGGAGGGCTTTGTCGATGAGGTCACCCACCTCGTGCGGTCACAAATGGCCGGCATCGTCGGCAACCTGGCGATGGTCGCCCCAGTGGTGCTGGTGGTGCAGGGCCTGGCCTGGTGGGCGTTGGGCCGGCCGCTGGTGGGCGTGCACGATGCCGAACATGTGCTCGAGTCGATCACCCTGCTCGGCCCCACCGCCTTCTTTGCCGCCTTCACCGGCGTGCTGCTGTTTGCCAGCAGCGTGGCGGCCGGCTGGGTCGAGAACTGGTTTGTTTACCACCGGCTCGACAGCGCGCTGGCCCACAACCCGCGCATCCTGAGCCGGCTGGGCGCCGCCCGGGCGCAGCGTTGGTCGGTCTGGTGGCGCGCCAACATCTCGGGCCTGGCAGCCAACGTCTCGTTGGGCCTGATGCTCGGGCTGGTGCCGGTGTTGCTGGCGTTTCTCGGCCTGCACATCGAGGCGCGGCACGTCACCTTGTCCACCGGTCAGTTGGCGGCGGCGGTGGGCACGCTGGGCTGGCAGATCCTGGACCAGCGCGAGTTCTGGTGGTGCGCGGCAGGGTTGGTGGTCACTGGCTTGCTCAATCTGGGCGTGAGTTTTGCGCTGGCGCTGGCTGTGGCTGTTCGATCACGCGGCATCACCCTGCTCGACCAGCGCCGGCTCAACGGCGCGCTGTGGCGGCGGCTGCGCCAGGCGCCGCGCAGCTTTTTGCTGCCCACCTGAAGCCCCGCCCCATGACCGACGACACCCAGCTCAGCACCTTGGCCAACGGCGTGCGGGTGCTCAGCATCGCTTTGCCGCACCTGCAAACGGCCAGTGTCAGCGTGTTTGTGCGCGCCGGCAGCGGCCACGAGAGCCGCGCCCTGAACGGCATCGGCCATGTCATCGAGCACATGGTCTTCAAGGGCACCGACAGCCGCGACGCACGCCGCTTCAACCTCGACGCGGAGCGCCTGGGTGCCGAGGTCAACGCCCACACCGACAAGGATCACACCGCCTTCCACATGCGCGGCCTGGGGCCCCACGCGCCGCAGTTTGTGCGTTTGCTGGCCGACCTGGTGCGGCACGCCACCTTCCCGGAGGCCGAGCTGAGCCGCGAGCGTGAGGTGTTGCTGCATGAGTTCACCGAGGACGAGGACGACCCGATGTCGTCCGCCTTCAAACTGTTTGATGCCGCCTGCTTCGGCAAGCACCCGCTGGCCCAGCCGGTGATCGGCACCCGCCGCAACATCGAGCGCTTCAGCCGGGCCGATCTGGTGTCGCACCAGCAGCGCCTCTACACCGGCGCCAACCTGGTGGTGGCCGCTGCCGGCGCGGTGGCGCACAACACGGTATTGCGCGAGGCCGAGGCCTGCTTTGGCAGCATGGCGCCGGGCGCGCCCAACTTGCTCAGCGCGCCGGCCTGGCTGGGCGGCGTCCGGGCCAGGTCGCAGGCCGGCAGCAGTCAGAGCCATCTGGTGCTGGGCTTCCCGGTGCCCGCCCTGCAGGCCGACGACCCGGTCGCCCCTGTTGCCGCGGCGCTGCTGGGCGAGGGCATGAGCTCACCGCTGATGGACCAATTGCGCGAGCAGCGCGGCCTGGTGTACTACGCCGCCTGCTCGGCCGACGTGATCGACAGCGCCGGTCAGTTCGTGATCGAGGCCTCGACCTCGCCCGCGCAAGCGGCTGAATGCCTGGGCGCGCTGGCCGCCTTGCTGAGAGAGCAGGCCGAGCAAATCTCAGCCGATGACCTGGCACGGGCCAAGAACCAAATCCAGGTGCGCCGGCTGCGCGGGCTGGAGAAGCCCGGCCGCCGGCTTGAAGAAGCCGCCCTCGACCTGCTGGTACTGGGCCGGCTACGCCCACGCCAGGAAGGGCTGGACCGCATGCAGGCGGTCAGTGCCGAGCAGGTGCGCAGCGCTTTTGCAGCGATGCTGGGCGCCGGCGCGGCGCTGGCGCTGAGCGGCCGGGTGGTACGCGGCAGTGCTGATCGGGCAGAGGGCATGCTGGGTGACGCGGGTCTGCTGCGGCCGGCACCCTGAGTTGCCGGAGCCGTGGCGACGGGCTCGACCGTCGAGCCCCGAGCGGGGCAGCCGACAGGGACTGAGTGGACTCAGGCGGCGATGCGCCGGCAGCCGACTCCAGGTTCGGCTCAGCGACCGGCCGTGTCGTCGTCACTGCGCTCACCACCGCGACGGCCAGAAAACATCGTCCACCAAACGATCACGCCCAAGATCAGCAACGCGCCCAGCGCTTCCAGCAGAATCAGCCACATGCTTCGATTATCCCGGCCCCTGGGCCGCGCTGCAGCCGCTTTCCTGCTGGCCTTGCTGGGCGCTTGTGCGCTGAGCCCGTCGCCGCCCGCAGCATCCGGCACAACCGCCCCCGCCAGCGCACCCACCGCCCCCAGCGCCCCTGAAGCCACCGCTGCGCCCACCAGCGGCGGCCCGGCCAGTCCGCCCAGCGCCAGCGGCGCCGAACTGCTGCGCCCGCGCGCACGCTGGGTGCCGGTGGACTGGTCGGCGCTGCCCGGCTGGCAAGCCGACCGCAGCGCCGAGCTGTGGCCCGCGCTGCGGGCCGGTTGCGCCCGACCGGCGCCGGGCTGGGCGGCGGTGTGCGCCCGGGCCAGCGCGTTTTTGCCGCCCGACGATGGCTTTGCGCGTGATTTTTTGCAACGCGAGTTGCAGGCCTACCGGGTGGAGTCGCTGACCGGCGAGGTGCAAGGCCTGGCCACCGGCTACTTTGAGCCGCTGCTGCTGGCCAGCCGCAAGCCCCGGCCGGGCTTTGCGGTGGCGCTGCACCGGCCACCGCCCGACCTGGCCCAGCGCAAGCCCTACTGGACCCGCCAGCAGCTCGACACCCTGCCCGCTGCCCAGGCGGGGCTGCGCGGCCAGGAGATTGCCTACCTCGCCAGCGCGCTGGACCTGCTGGTACTGCAGATCCAGGGCTCGGGCCGGCTGCGCATCAGCGAGCCCGATGGCAGCACCCGGCTGGTGCGGGTGGCGTTTGCCGGCTCGAACGACCAGGTCTACGGCTCGGTCGGCCGCTGGTTGATCAGTCAGGGCGAGCTGCAGGTTGACGCCGCCAACTGGCCGGCCATCCGCGACTGGGGCCAACGGGCGTCGCCGCAGCGGCTGCAGCAGATGCTCTGGAGCAACCCGAGGGTGGTGTTTTTCCGCGAAGAGGCGCTGCCCGACGAGGCGGCGACGGGCAGTGGCGCGGCCGGGCTGAACGTCGCAACCAACGCCAACATCTCAAACGACCCGAACCTGCCCAGCGACCCAAAAGTCCCGAACAGCCCGAACGGCCCGAACGGCCCAAATGGCCCAAAAGGCGCCCAGGGCGTGCCGCTGAGTGCCGGCCGCTCGGTGGCGGTAGACCCGCAGGCCGTGCCCTACGGCACGCTGCTGTGGCTCGACACCACCGCGCCGCTGTCGGCCACGCCGCTGCGCCGGCTGGTGATGGCGCAGGACACCGGCACTGCGATCACCGGTGCGGTGCGGGTGGACTATTTCTGGGGCAGTGGCGACGCCGCCGAACAACAAGCCGGCCGCATGAAGCAGCCGCTGCGGGTCTGGGCGCTCTGGCCCAAGCCTTGAGCCGGCGCTCGGCGACTTGCTGGTCGATTCTCAGGGGCTCAGAGCTCGACCAGATCGCCCTGGCTCCAACGTTCACGCAGCTTGAACTTCTGGATCTTGCCCGAGCCGGTCATCGGAAACGCATCGAGCACAAACCAGTGGCGCGGCGTCTTGTTGGGCGCGAGTTGCGCGCGCAGGTAGTCGATCAGTTCGGCTTTGGCTATCACCTGGCCCGGCTTGGGCCGCAAGAAAGCCGCCACCTGCTCACCCCATTTGGCGTCGGGCAGGCCGACCACCGCCACCTCGCCCACGCTCGGGTGCTTGAACAACAGTTCTTCGAGCTCACGCGGGTAGATGTTCTCGCCGCCGCGGATGATCATGTCCTTGAGCCGGCCCTCCACCGTGCAGTAGCCGCGCGCGTCCATCGCGCACAGGTCGCCGGTGTGCAGCCAGCCGTCGGCGTCTATGGCGGCGGCGCTGGCCTCGGGGTTCTCGAAGTAGCCGTGCATCACGTGGTAGCCCCGGGTGCAGTACTCGCCCACCTGGCCCAGCGGCAGCGTCTGGCCGGTCTCGGGGTCGATGATCTTGACTTCCACATGCGGCATCGGGCTACCGATGGTGCCGGCCTTGTCCTCGATGCGGTCATCGGGATGGGTCATGGACGCCACCGGCGAACATTCGGTCTGGCCGAAGACGATGGTGAAGGGTGCGCCCAGTTGCTGCTCGAAGCGCCGCACCAGTGCCGCCGGCACCGTCGATCCGCCCGAGCAGATGGCCTGCGTGGACGACAGGTCGGTGACGGCAAAACTCGGGTGTTCCGTCATCGCCACCAGCATGGTGGGCACGCCGACCATCGCGTTGCCACGGTAGGTGCCAAAGAGCTCCAGTACCAGGCCGGGCTCGAAGGCCTCGACCAGCACCTGGGTGCAGCGTTTGGACACCGCGCCGAGCACGCAGCACACGCAGCCGCCGGTGTGGAACAGCGGCATCGTTGTGATCCAGACCGCGCCGTCCGGCACGCCCATGCGGTCGGCCGTGTGCGCGCCGTTGTTGGCCAGGCCATGGTGGTGCAGCAACGCGCCTTTGGGAAAGCCGGTGGTGCCCGAGGTGTACTGGATCATCACCGGGTCGGTGCTGCGCACTGGCGGCAGCGCAAGCCCGCGCGCTTCGAACGCCGCTTCGCCCTCTGCGAGAAATTGCGTCCACTGCTCAAAGCGCACGGTGTGGCGCAGCGCCGGTAACTGGCCGGCCAGGGAATGGACCGTGCTGAGCATCGGGTTGCCTCGGAAGGCGTCGACGACGAACACGCCGGCACTGCGCGACTGTTTGAGCACGTACTCGACCTCGTGCGATTTGAAGGCCGGGTTCACCGTCACCAGCACCAGGCCGGCCATTGCACAGCCAAATTCCATCATCACCCACTCGGGCAGATTGGGCGCCCACACCGCAACGCGCTCACCCGGCTCGAAATGCGCGCGCAAGGCCTTGGCTGTGCGTTGCGCCTGGTCGTGCAGTTGCGCATAGGTCCATTGGCGGCGCGCGGCCGGGTCGGGCACGCCGGCGATCAGTGCGATGCGCTCGGGTGCGGTTTCGGCCGCCCAGGCCAGCAGTTCTCCGAGCGTGATGTCGCGCAGCGGTGGCTCGGTCGGGCCGGCGGCATGGGACAGGGTCAAGGGCATGGTCGGGCTCCGTGAGGGTAGGTCTCAAACCATCCCTGGGCGATGTCAGGTCGGCATGCCCAACACCAGGTTCTCGGTCTGCACTGCCAGCGCCGACCGGGGCAGGTCGGTGTTCAAGCGCAGCAGGTCAGCCGCTTCGTCGTCGCCCGGCCACTCTGCCACACCCTGCTGAAAGCTGAGCACCTCGGGCGTGGCGTCGGAGGCGTCGTTGTCGGCGCGCTGGCGCAATTGCACCCGCTCCAGCAGCACCGCAGACGGCGCGGTGCAGACCAGCAGGGTGAACTCGGCGCCGTGCTTTGCGGCCACCTCACGCATGCCGTCGCGCTCGATGCGCCGCAGGCTGGCGGCATCCACCACCACCGACACGCCAGCCCCCAGCGCCTCATGCGCCAGCTCTTGCAGTCGCTCGTAGGTGCGGCGGGTGGCATCCAGGGTGTACAGGCCGGGCACCGTGCGGGCAGTAGGCGTGGCGCCAAACAAGCGCTTGCGCTCAACATCCGAGCGCAGGCGCACAGCGCCCAGACGCTCGGCCAACGCGGCGGCCACGGTGCTTTTGCCCGCGCCGGCCAAGCCAAACATCAGCACCAGACGCAATCCTGTAGGGGCAGCGGTGGCGGCTGTGGTTGCAAGGCCGTTGGCCGGGCTGGGGGCCGTGCGGGCGGTTGTAGCGGCGGCCACCCCGCTGCTGCCGCCGACCTCGGGCTGATCCAAGCCCGCCAGCCCTGCCGCCACCGCCAGGTAGCGCTGAACCTGCCCGTCCAGCGCCAGGCGTTGGGCCGCGTCGCCGCTGCCGGCCGCACCCAAGCCTGCCGCACCCATCAGTGCCACCTTGGTCCGCACTGCCGCCCGATAAACCGCCCACCAGGCCAACAGCGGCAAAGCCGCCCAGTCGCCACTGGCCCCCAGCGCGTTGCTGATGAATCGCCAGGCCAGCCGCGGCTGGCCCTGGGCCAGCAGGTCCATGAAACAGAAAGCCAGGTCACCCAAGGTGTCGATGTGGCGCAGCGAGTCATTGAACTCCAGCGCGTCAAACAGCACCGGCGCGCCGTCGAACCAGAACACGTTGCCCAGGTGCAGATCACCATGCACCTCGCGCACATGGCCGGTGCGGCAGCGCAGGTCCATCAAGCTGGCCAGCGCGGCGCCGCGTTGCTCGGTCCAGCGCTGCAGCGCGGCCACGGCCTGCTGATCGGCGTCGCCCTGCACCAGGGTGGCCAGTTCTTCCAGGTTCTCGCGCGCCCAGTGGCGGGTGGCCTCGGAGCGGCCGTAACCGGGCGGTGCCGGTACTTGCTGGGCGTGAAACCGCGCCACCGTCTCGGCCAGTTGGTCGATCATCTCGCCCGTCAGCTCTCCCCGCTGGGCCAGCCGGTCAAGCCGCTGGCTGTCATCAAACCGGCGCATGTGCACCGCCCAGTCCAGCACCGGCGCCTGGGTTACAGCGCTGTCACCGGCCAATGCGATGCGGGCGCCGCTGGCGGTCTGGCGTACCGCCACCACCGCCAAGTACCAACGCGGCGCGGTGCGGCGGTTCAGACGCAACTCTTGCTCGCAGGCCTCGTGCCGCGCTTCGAGCGTCGAAAAATCGACAAAACCGGTGACGATCGGCTTCTTGAGCTTGTAGACCTGGGCACCGGCCAACACCAAGGACGAGAGGTGGGTCTCGATCAGGCCAGAGGCGCCGGGCGCACCCGCACAGGCGCCGGGCTGGCGCAGTGCCGTCACCATCAAGGCATGGGCAGCCAGTGCTGCCGGGTTGGTCAGCGGCGGGGGAAACGAGGCACGGTGCGACATGGGGCCAATACTCCTGCTGCCATCGTCTCTCCAAAGCCGATTCTTGTAGTGCGCAATGTCTGGCCTGGGACTGGAAAGGTAAATCCAGATCAACCCCCAGGCGGGTTTGGAAGCGGCTCGAGCTGCGGTTCAGGCACCGCGCAAGTGCCCCAGTGGCAGCGCCGCGCCGGATTTGACCTCGCCGAGCGAAAAGCTGGTGTGGATGTCCTTGACGTTGGGCAGCTTGAACAGCGTGTCCATTGCCCAGCGTGAGTAGGCGTCCAGATCGGTCGTGAGCACCTGCAACTCGAAGGTGCCGGCGCCGCTGATGTAGTGGCAGGCAACCACCTCGGGCAGCGCGCGGATCGCATCCTCCAGCGCCCGGGTGGCGTCGGCGTTGTTGCGCTCGGCGTCAACCCGCACAAAGGCCAGTGCACCCAGGCCGATGCGGCGGCGGTCGATCTCGGCCCGGTAGCCGGTGATGATGCCTTGCGCCTCCAGCCACTTGACCCGCCGCCAGGTGGGCGCGGCCGACAGCCCGATGCGGTTGGCCAACTCGGCGTTGGACAGGCGGGCGTCGCGCTGCAACGCGTCGAGGATGGCAACGTCGTAGCGGTCGAGCTTGTCACCGTGGTTGCCGTCAGCGTCGCGGGCCGGCTGGGCAGCCGACGCACTCGAGCCCTCGGACGCACCACTCAGCGTTTTCCCGGCCTTTGCGGTTTTTGGCGCGTTTCTTTCTCGGATCGGCATGTTTACAGCTTTTTCTTGCCAGGAGTATCGCGACAAGGGCACACAAAGAAAAGACTTCGCGGGCGCTTTTTCCTACACTTTCTGCTTCGCCTGCCTGGAGCCTGCCGCCATGAATGCACCGTTGCCTGAATCGCTTCGCCTGGCTCTGGAAGCCGCAACGCTGGACGACAAATACACGCTCGACAGCGGCCGTGCCTTCATGAGCGGCGTACAGGCGCTGGTTCGGCTGCCGATGCTGCAGCGTGCACGCGATGCTGCAGTCGGCCTGAACACCGCCGGCTTCATCAGCGGCTACCGGGGCAGCCCGCTGGGCGGCTACGACCAGGCGCTGTGGGCTGCCAAAAAGCACCTCAGCAACCAGAACATCGTGTTCCAGCCCGGCGTCAACGAGGAACTGGCGGCCACCGCCGTCTGGGGATCGCAGCAGCTTGAATTTGATGCCGCGAACAAGAAGTTCGACGGCGTGTTTGGCCTGTGGTACGGCAAGGGCCCGGGCGTGGACCGCTGCTCGGACGTGTTCAAGCACGCCAACATGGCCGGCACCGCGCCGCACGGCGGGGTGATCGCGCTGGCCGGTGACGACCATGTGGCCAAGAGCAGCACCGCCGCGCACCAGAGCGACCACATCTTCAAGGCCTGCGGGCTGCCGGTGTTCTTCCCGTCGTCGGCGCAGGAGATCCTCGACCTGGGGCTGCACGCCTTTGCGATGAGCCGCTTCTCGGGCGTCTGGACCTCGATGAAGACGATCCAGGAGGTGGTGGAATCATCAGCCAGCATCGACGTGTCGGCCGACCGGGTCAACATCATCCTGCCGCAGGACTTTGTGATGCCGCCGGGCGGTCTGCACATCCGCTGGCCCGACGTGGCGCTGGTGCAAGAGGCGCGGCTGATGGATTACAAGTGGTATGCCGCGCTGGCCTATGTGCGCGCCAACCGCCTGAACTACAACGTGATCGAGGGCCAGAACGACCGCTTCGGCATCATCGCCAGCGGCAAGGCCTTCAACGACACCCGGCAGGCGCTGGCTGACCTGGGGCTGGACGACGACACCTGCCGGCAGATCGGCATCCGGCTGCACAAGGTCAACGTGGTGTGGCCGCTGGAGGCCACGATCACCCGCGAGTTTGCGCAGGGCCTGCAAGAGATCCTGGTGGTCGAGGAGAAGCGCCAGGTCATCGAGTACCAGGTCAAGGAAGAGCTGTACAACTGGCGCGCCGACGTGCGGCCCAACGTACTGGGCAAGTTCGACGAGCAAGCAGGTGACGCCTCCGGCGGCGAATGGAGCCAGCCCAACCCCAGCAGCAACTGGCTGCTGCGCGCCCAGGCCGACCTGACCCCCTCGCTGATTGCCCAGGCGATTGCCAAGCGGCTCAAGAAACTCGGCATGCCCGAGCACATCGTCACCCGGATGGACGCCCGGCTGGCTGTGCTGGAGGCCAAAGACCGCGCGATGAGCGCCGGCACCACCGGTGGCGCAGAGCGCCAGCCCTGGTTTTGCAGCGGCTGCCCGCACAACACCAGCACCAAGCTGCCCGAGGGGTCACGCGCGATGGCCGGCATTGGCTGC
>JANYKR010000156.1 GCA_025358155.1 Betaproteobacteria bacterium | reverse complement strand
GGACGACCTGCGCCTGCTGCTGGCGCACACGCCCGCGACCGCATCCCGGGCCGAGTACGCCGAGGCCATCATCGGCGCCAACGTACTGGGCAAAGCGACCAAGAAGGCGCGTGAACTCACCCTGCGGCACCTGTCCGTCCTGTACGGGCTCGATGCCAGCAACCCCATCTTCCGAGCGCTGCGTCGCCTCTGGCCCCTGGACGCATCGGCCCAGCCCGTCCTTGCGCTGGCCGTCGCACTGGCACGCGACCCGCTTTTGCGCGCATCCGAGCCCTTCATTCTCGAAATGCCAACCGGCACCTCCGTTCCGCGAGGGGACGTTGAGGCCTTCCTGGCGACGACGTTCCCGGAGCGATTCAGCGCCGCATCCCTGAAGTCGTTCGCCCAGAACGTAGCCGGCACCTGGACTGCGGCAGGCTACCTTCACGGCCATCGCCGCAAGAGGCGCGCCCAGGCGCCCGTGCGGCCTGAAGTCGCCGCGCTGTGCCTGTTCCTGGCTTTCCTGGAGGGGCGCACCGGCCAGCGCCTGTTCTCGTCAAACTGGATGAGATTGCTGGGTGGATCACCAGATGAGCTAGAGGCACTCACAAAATCGGCATCGCACCGTGGTCTGCTGGTGTTCATGAGCGCGGGTGGGGTCAAGGAGGTTCGCTTCCCGGACTACCTCACGCCGGAAGAAGAGCAGGTTCGCCGGGAGGTTTCCCATGTCGTCTAAGGTCAATAAGCTGGTCTCCGCCTACCGGCAGCACCTCACCGTGCCCTGGCAGGCTAGCCTGGCCGCCATCCAGCGCGTGATCTTCGCTGTGTACGACAAGGCCGATGAACTCCGCCTGCGCGCCAACGTCGACGAGTTTGCGCTGGTCACCCAGCAAGTCGGCAAGCATTGGATGCTGGTGGACGTGACGAACGCCTTCCCCGAGTGGATGGCCGCCCAGGAATACCGGGACGCCTACTTCGAGAGCCCCGAGGACTTGGCCGGCTACCAGAGCGGTGAACTGACCGAGTTCGTCGCCGACTTGGTCAGTCGCTTGAAGGGGCGCATCGCCGCCGAGGCGGGGCCCGACACCGTCGTCGCATTGCTGGGCGTGGGCGCGCTCTTTGGCCTGGCGCGTGTGTCTAGCGTAGTGGAGGGCATCAAGGATGCGGTGCCCGGCCGTCTGCTCGTGTTCTTCCCTGGTGAGCACCACCCCGAGAACCACACCTACCGCCTGCTGGATGCGCGAGACGGCTGGAACTACCTCGCCGTGCCCCTTCTCGCCAAAGACTGAACAAGCGCCAACACACCAAGAGCAAGGACCACCATGCTGAACAGGGACATCTACAACAAAGCGCCGGACGAGAATCGGCTCGCCAACAACGGCGTCGCCGAGGTGTCCGAAGACCACTCCGAAGCCGCCCAGGTCATCCTGCGCTACGAGCTGGAGACCTTCGTCTGCGACGGCCAGTACGAGAAGGGGATGGAGACCATCCTCGACAAATTTCTGCTGAACCTGGGCTCCAAGAACGAGCAGCCCGGGGTGTGGATTTCAGGCTTCTACGGCAGCGGCAAGTCGCATCTGGCCAAGATGCTGCGCACGCTGTGGACGAACTACGAGTTCACGAGTGGTGCCGTGGCCAGAAGCTTTTCCCGATTGCCCAGTGGCGTGCTCGACCACCTGAAGGAGTTGACGACCCAGGGCAATCGTCATGGCGGTCTGCATGCGGCAGCCGGCAAGCTCGGCGCGGGGGCGGGCGACAAAGTGCGCCTGGCGCTGCTGGGCATCATTTTCAAGTCCAAAGGACTGCCGGAACAGTACAACCAGGCGCAGCTGGTTCTCTGGCTCAAGAGCGAAGGCATCCACGCGCAGGTCGAGGCCGAGTTGACGAGCGCCGGGCGTACGCTGGCCCAAGAGCTTCCGCACATGTACGTCTCGGGGCATCTGGCCAGGGCGCTGCTCAAGGCGCGACCCGGGCTCGGCAACAGCGAAGCCGAAGTCCGGCAGTTGATCAAGGCCCAGTTCCCGCAGGTCACCGACGTGTCCAGCGAGCAGATGGTGGCCGCCATCAACGCCGCGCTGGTGGCCGCAGGCAAGTTCCCGCTGACGCTGGTGGTGCTGGACGAAGTTCAGCAGTACATCGGCACCGACGCGGACAAGGCCTTCCAGGTCCAGGAAGTGACCGAAACGCTTTCCAAGCACTTCAACGGCAAGCTGCTCTTTGTCGGTACCGGCCAGTCGGCACTGTCCGGCATGCCGAACCTGCTGCGCCTGATGGGCCGCTTTCCAGTGCAGATCATGCTCGGCGACTGGGACGTGGAGAACGTCACCCGCCAAATCATCCTGGCCAAGAAGCCGACCGCGCAGCCCGAGGTCGAGAAGGTCTGGCGAGCCAACCTCGGCGAGAT
>JANYKR010000188.1 GCA_025358155.1 Betaproteobacteria bacterium | reverse complement strand
GGCGAAATGTAGTGCCATAATATTTTAGCTTTGTTGGTCAAAAGGCTTGCTTTTCGTGCACCATCTCGTGCATGTTCATTCGCCGCACCCAGACCCGCAATCGCATCTCGGGCGAGCCCTACGCCACTTACCGCCTGGTCCACAGTGCCCGGGTGGGCAAGGTCGTCAAGCAGACCACGGTGCTCAACTTGGGCAGCCACTTCGATCTGCCCCAGGCTCACTGGCCCGCGCTGGCGCAGCGTATCGACGAGTTGGTGAGCGGCCAAGCCTCGATGCTGGAGGCCGCACTGCCCGAGGAGGTGCAGGCCTTCGCACAGCGCTTTGCAGCTCAGATCATTGCGCGCAAGCCCGCCATGCCAAGCCTGGGCGCGCCGGCGCCCGTTCGCGACGCGGCTCCTGGCGTAATGGCCCCCGCTGCCCCGCCCAGCGCGCCCAGCGACGTCGCCCGCTACCAGGAGGTCGATCTCGACTCGCTGGAGCTGGTCGACCCGCGCAGTGTGGGCGTGGAACACGCTGCGCTGGCAGCCATGCGCCAGTGCGGCTTGGAGGACAAGCTCAGCGAGCTGGGCCTGAACCGGCCGCAGATCGCAGCCGCTCTTGGCAACATCGTTGGGCGCATGGCCCAGCCGGGCAGCGAGCTGGCCACGCATGCCTGGTTGCGTGACACCTCGGCCCTGGGCGAACTCATCGACTGCGACTTCCCGGCGATGGACCTGAACCGCCTGTACCGCGCCTCGGACCTGCTCTACAAGCACCGCGATGCCTTACAGGAGCACCTGTTCGGCCAGGCGCGTTCGATGTTCGGCCTGGGTCAGACGATCACCCTGTACGACCTGACCAACACCTACTTCGAGGGTGTGGCTGCCGGGGTCAGCAAGGCCAAGCGCGGCCACAGCAAGGAGTGCCGAAGCGACTGTCCGCTGGTGACGCTGGCTATGGCGCTGGACGCCAGCGGCTTCGTGCGGCGCGTGCAGTTCTTCGCCGGCAACGCCAGCGAGCCGGCCACGCTCAAGAGCATGCTCACGGGCCTGGACGCCGCCCCCGGCGCCACGGTGGTGATGGACGCGGGCATCGCCGCGCAGTCCAATCTGACGTGGCTGCGCGAGCAGGGCTATCACTACGTGGTCGTGTCCAAGCTGCGCCAACGCCAGTTCGACCCGGCCCAGGCTACCGAGGTGCAGTCGGCCGGCGACGTGACCATCAAGCTGCAACGCGTGCAGGTCGATGGTGACAAGGGCGAGGTGCTGCTGTACTGCCACTCACCGGCGCGCGAGGAGAAGGACCGCGCCATCGACACCGCCAAGGCCAGCGGCCTGGAGGCCGCGCTGGTCAAGCTGCAGGCCGGCCTGAGCAAGCCCAAAGGCAAGACAAGCACCCACGACGTGGCCACCTTCATGCAGCGCCTGGGCCGCGCCAAGCAGCGCTTCGCACGCGCCGCGCAGCACTACGAGATCACGGTGGCCACCGACCCCGAGGGCCAACTCGTGACCGCCATCACCTGGGTGAAAAGCATCTTGCCCGGCAGCGCCGCAGCGCATCCCGGCGTGTACTGCCTGCGCACCACGCTGGTTGACCAGGACAACGCCACCCTGTGGCGTACCTACATCATGCTCACCGAGCTGGAGTCGGTGTTGCGCTCCCTCAAGACCGACCTGGGCCTGCGCCCGGTGTTCCACAGAATCGATCGTCGTGTCGAGGGGCACCTGTTCATCAGCGTGTTGGCGTACCACTTCGTGCACACGCTGCGCGTGCAACTCAAGGCCCAGGGCGTCAACGACAGCTGGGTCACGCTGCGCCAGGCGATGGCCACGCAGCGCCGGGTCACCGTCACCCTGCAGCGCCGTGATGGCAGAACCGTGCACGTGCGCAAGGCCACGCGTCCCAAGCCAAGACATCAAACCCTGGGCAACATTCTCAAGCTCGACCCCAACCCCGGGCGAACTCATCGCGTGCTGGTCTGAGAGCGGCCCGTAGATGCGGGCTTGACAACCACCGAGGCAGCTACAAAGATGTAGTGCCATACGCGTGGAAATAGCGCTATAAGTTATTGATTTAATTGGGGTTGGACAGGGTCAATGACAAACTTGGGCTAGGGTGGTTGTGGGCCAGGATCACCGCGCCCGCGTTCAGTTGCAGGGCCCGCCTGACCACTTCCCGGGGGGTTACGGAGGTAGCCGTCAGAGAGCCCTCGAACAGCACTTCAAACCCAAGGGCGCGGTGCTGTGCGTCGAGGAACAGCACCCCGAACCGCTCGCGCTCGCACTGCGCCAGGTGCAGGCGCACCAGCTCACGCGCCGCGCCGGGGCTTTCTGCTACGGCGCCGGGCTCGCTCACGCGCCGGGCCAGGATGGCCAGCGCCGCATCGATGACGGCCTGCTCAGGCGCCGGCAGGCCACGGGCCAGCGAGGGCGGGGTGTTGGCTGGCCAGCCCGTGCCGTGGCCCGGCTGGGGGCCTGTGGCGGGGCTCTTTTCGCGCTGCATTCGGCTCCCGTCGCGCACCAGGTCAGGGGCCGGGGAAGCCGCTGCAGGCCGGGCAGCGGGCGCGATGCGGGCGCGG
>JANYKR010000084.1 GCA_025358155.1 Betaproteobacteria bacterium | reverse complement strand
AATTCGCAGAACCGCCTCACACACAGAATTTCTGACACTTTCTCTCGTCGTCGCCCAGCCTCAGGGCGGCGCAACCACTGCCGACGGCATTCAGTTCTCCAGAAGCAACTTCTTCTTCTGGGCAGTGAATTCCTCATCGCTCAAGATGCCGCGCTTTCGCAGGTCGTCGAGCTTCATGAGGTCGGCGTAGACGTCCTTCTTGGCTGATTCCTTGTTGATCACCTCAACCGTGGTCTTCCCGGTGCTCTCGATCACCGTGTTGGGCATCGGCATCAGCGCGCCACGGCCGGCCGCCGGGTCGGATGGCGAGACGAGTTGGAACTGGTACTCAAAGGTCGCGAAGTGGCCGGGGCTGACCGGGGTCTCTCGAGAATTGATCGGCACCGCAACCTTGCCTTGGCCCGCCGCGAAGCTGTTGGCCTCCTGGATTACCTCGGCCTTGAGCGCGGCCACGTTCCCAAAGATGCCTGCTCGGTCAGATTTCACCAGCAGGTAGGTGTTCTGCGACATGGCGACGATGCCCGGGTTCGCGCATCCAACGACTACCGCGGCCAGCCCAAGTGAGGCGACAACGAGCCATCTTTGAGTCTTCATTCCGGGCATCCTCGTAGTTGACGTCTTCGATCCTATGGTAGCCGCCGGTCATTCGTTCAGCACACCGGAGCCGCGAAATCGCCGGCGCGGTGCCGGCATGCTGCGTTGCCGTCCGGTGACCGGCGGTCAGGAATCCCCTTCCCCGTCATCGTCATCGTCGCAATCGTCATCGAAGCCATCATCAGCAGCAAGGAACCGCTCCAGTCGCCCGTCCTGCCAGTCGGCCGCGCGCTGCTAGACCGTGCCGTAGGCCAGGTTGACCAAGTCCTCGATGCCGACAGGGACCTTTCCGTCACGGGCGGCGGGTTCGCCGATCCAGTCGGCCCCTGCCTCCGTCCCCAACCACATTGCCTGCCGCTCCATGGGCTGGAGCGCCATCAGCTCGCCCTCGATGACGTCGCGCTCAAGGGCCTCGAACGCCTCCCAGTCGACAGCTTGCTCGCCCTGGACCAGCGCGCAGAACTCCACCCAGACTGTGCCCGCGCCGGAATCCTCGCAGGCCGGCACCGACGGCTGCTGCAGCAAGATTGCCAACGCTTGGTCGGAGGTAGGCCTTAGCGCCTCGCTGCCGAGGCACTGGTTCAGATTGACGTGCGCGCGACCCTGCATTTCATCCCCAATTGGATTGATCGTCTTGCTGTCGGCGCAGCCTTGGGATTGCCGATGGCGGCCCAGCGGCCGCCACCACCACAGGCATGCCCACAGGCGCTACATTCACAAGATGAGCAGGCCATATCCACAGCCTGCCAGGCAGGCAATGGCCGCCAGTTCTGGTCGACGTAGTTGACTTGCGCGTGCACAAGTCGCCAGCACGGAGCGCACGGCCAACACGGTAGTCTCGTTGAGGCTCCTACCGGCGTGACGGAGTCGACACAGCAGACCGCGGCCTCAGTGGTTCCCCCGCAAACCAATGGCCTGACCGCAACGATTTATCACAAAGTTGATATATGCTCCTGTGGAAGTTCAAGACTTTTGTGTCACTATCGGGGCGCGACAATTTACAAAAGGAGATCGATCGCTACGACGATTACGCACTGGAAGCGTTTCGTCGGGCTGTCGCGCACCTCGCGGTCGCCACGAAGGACAAGTGGGATGAGCCACACGCTAAGAAGCTGAAGGGCAAGAACAAGCTGTTCGAGGTTCGCTTCAAGGCCAACCGATGCGCGACTCGCGCGATCGGGTACTTTGGCCCAGGGCCGAACGAGTTCACCATCACCGTGCTGTGCACGCACAAGCAGAAGATCTACGATCCCCATGACGCAATTGAAATTGCTGACCGTCGCGCCGGCCAAGTACAAGCTGGCACAGCAACGCCTGCTGCTCTCCAGATCGATGGAGAAGACTTTCCGTCGGATGACGAGTAGGCCGAGTGCACGCCATGCGTATGTCGAAGCCGAGGTTATCACCGGGCTTGCCCACCAGGTGCGCATCCTTCGGCTGCAGCGCGGATGGACACAAAGAGAGCTTGCCTTGCGCCTGGAAACTACTCAGGCGGCGGTGTCTCGGCTCGAAGACCCGTCGTACGGCCGGTACAGCCTGGCGACATTGCTTCAGTTGAGCAAAGTGTTCGACACCGGTCTGCAGGTCAGATTCATTTCCCTTGTGCGCATGCTGCGCGACACATGGCACCCCAGGCCCGCGGCCATGGCGGTGGTACCGTTCAAGGACGAAGCCGAATCCGTTGGCTTTGTCACCGGCAAGAGCATCAGCACCGAGTACACATCTATCGTGTTCACAGGCGCGACCGCCGGAAGTTCAGTTGCAGAGGCAAAGCACGTCCCCCTCTTGCCGTCGCCCCAGCCGCCACTTTGGGTATCGGTCTTTCAGACTAGAGCTGACATTCCAGTCATGAACTATGAGGCAACGCCATGAACGAACAAGCAATCATGCAAGGGTCAACGCCACCCATATTTGTGGACCGCGAGCGTATGGCCAAGATCTTCGCGGACGGGCTTTCGCAGTTGATGCTCGGGTATCCAGTCAGTCGATTTGTGTTGCATGACCTGGTGGAGCGAAACGTAGCCGATCCATCCGCTCCGGAGTTGCGACACGTCGTGTGTGAAATCGTCATGCCCACAGCGGGGCTGATCGACATGGCCAAAAGCATCCTGGCGGCAGCTAAGCAAGCGGCCCCTGCCGTATTGCAAGTCCAAGCAGAGTACACAGCGCGCATGCATGCCGCGTTTGACACTATCGACATGAACGATCCGCCTTCCGGGGGTGGCGCAAGCCCTGACCGTTGAAGGCTTCCTTGGCTCGTCTGGATAAGTTGCCGGCTCGCCCCGTCAGTCCGGCCGGAGCTTGTGCACCGTCGCACTCTGTTTCGGCGCCTGCGGTGCTGCCGGCTCCTTCCGCTCCCATGGCTTCAGGCCTGCGCCACGGATCAAGCCCATCCTCACTCCAGGCATGAATTCCCAGCGCGCGCGCTCAATGGCGTTGCCGTGGGCGGCCTCAAAGACCCGGCACATGTGGCTTCCATGGCTGCCGGCGAGGTGCCGCTCCAATCCTGTCGGCATCGCGTAGCCCAGCAGTCCCGCCGCCTGCGAGCCCTCTCCGCACAGCGGGCAGAACGCCCGAAATTGCCCCACCACGCCGCCCATCTCCGGCCCCGGCCGTGCGTCCGCTCCTCGGGTCAGCCCGTCAATGGCCCAGGCCTGCCAGGCATCGAAGTCCTTGAAGTTGCCGCACAACGTGACCACTCCAAACAGTCTCGGTGCGGCTCGATCAAGACCTTGCGGTGCGCCTCCAGCACGCGGCCCAACTCGCGCAAGACGGCTAGCGCATGATGGCGCCCTTGCTGATCAGGGAGCCACGATGCCGAAACGCACGCAGCCACCGGACCGGCGTGACGCCGAGATCCAGAAACTTCAGGCGGATCTCATCATGCATTTCCTGGATGTTGGGTCGTATGATGGGTAGAGACGAAAGTAGGCGCCACTCTCATAGGTATGCATGGCGGAGGCGGTGAGATTCGAACTCACGGACAGCTTTCACCGTCGTCAGTTTTCAAGACTGATCCATTAAACCGCTCTGGCACGCCTCCGGACACTGAGATCATCGCAGAAGTTGCGTCGGCCCCGCCCGGCCGACCGGC
>JANYKR010000060.1 GCA_025358155.1 Betaproteobacteria bacterium | reverse complement strand
GGCCGGGTTGGGCCAACACCCAGCCGCGATGCCAACAGCAAGCCGCAGACTACAGCGTACGCCAGCCCGGCGCTGCCATCTGTTCGCTGGCACACCCGGCCTGAGCCCGGGGCAGGTGTTGCGTTGGCACACGCAAGGTTCAGGCCATGGCCGCAGGGGCTGTCACCCGGCAGGCTGGGTCAGCTTGAGACGGGCCCGGTTGGTGCGCCGGTGACAGAGGCCCGCCTGCGGCCGCCCCAGGCTCAACGCACCAGGTTCACACCGCCGTCCACCGTCAGGGTGGTGCCCACCACGTAATCGCCGGCCCGTGAGGCCAGGTAGATCGCGGCGGCGGCCATGTCGTCGTCCACACCGACGCGGCGTGCCGGGATGCGGGCGGCCACTGCGTCGGCATGGTCGCGGGCGTCGCGGTTCATCTCGCTGGCAAAGGCGCCCGGGCAGATTGCGTTGACGATGATGTTGTCCTGCACCAGCCGCAGCGCCATGCGCTTGCTGAGGTGGATCAGGCCGGATTTGCTGGCAGCGTAGCTGTAGGTCTCTTGCGGGTTGACGGTCTGGCCGTCGATCGAGGCGATGTTGATCACCTTGGCCGGTTGCTGCGCAGCGCCTGCGATCAGCAGCTTGTGCAGCGCCTGGGTCAGGAAGAAAGGCGACTTGAGGTTCAGATCGACCACCTTGTCCCAGCCCGCCTCCGGAAACTCATCAAACGGCGCGCCCCAGGCGGCGCCGGCGTTGTTGACCAGGATGTCGAGCCGGCTCTCGCGGGCGCTGTAGGCTGCCACCAGCGCAGCGATGCCGGCCGGGGTCGAGACATCGGCAGGCAATGCGATGCAGGTGCCCAGGGCCGAGAGTTCGGCCACTGCCGCGTCACAGGCCGCCGCCTTGCGCGACGAGATGTACACCTTGGCGCCTTGCTGCAAAAAGCCAGCCGCAATCATGCGGCCAATGCCACGTGAGCCGCCGGTGACCAGCGCAGTGCGGCCAGCGAGTGAAAAGAGTGTGTTCATGGGTGTGGGTTCCTGAAAGGATGAAATGCGCCGTGCTCAAGCAAAGTTGGCAGCGGCGGCCATCGCGCCCATGCGGGCGCAAATCAGCTGAAACTCGGCCACCGTGTCGTCGATGATTTGCTTGACCGTTTTGACGCCGTGGATCAGCCCGACCGACTGGCCGGCCAGGGCGGGTGCGGCGTTCATGTCGCCGCCAAAGTACACCTGCAAGATGCCCGAGAAGGTATCGGCCGGCATCAACCCGGCATCATGAATCGTCTGGCTGAAATCGGTCTTGAGGGCGCGGATGCAGGGGCTTGATTTTTTGTTCAGCACCCAGGTGCCGGTGGCGTCAGCTGACATGATCGCGTTTTTGTAATTGTCGTGCACCGGGCTCTCGGCGCTGGACACAAAACGGGTGCCCATCTGCACCGCTTCGGCGCCCAGCGCAAAGGCGGCTGCCATGCCCCGGCCATCGACGATGCCGCCGGCCGCGATCAGCGGCACGTCCACCCGCTCGCGGATGGCCTGCAGCAGCACCAGCGTGCTGACCTCCTCGGGGTTCTTGAAGCCGCCGCCCTCGGCGCCCTCGACCACCAGGCCGTCGATGCCGGCGTCCACGCACTTCAGCGCGGTGTCCAGCGTGGGCACGGCGTGGTAAACCTTGATGCCGGCCGCCTTGAGCGGCGCAATGAACTTGGCCGGGCTGCCGGCCGAGGTGGTGACAAAGCGGACGCCCGATTCGCAGACGAAGCGCAGCATCGCGTCATCCTTCAAAAACCGGATCGGCAGGTTGACGCCAAACGGCAGGCCCGACTCGACCATCAGCCCGATCTCGCGCTGGCAGTTGGCGGTCTCGCCGGACGAGGTCTCGATGATGCCCAGGCCGCCGGCCCGGGACACCGCCAGCGCCAGCGTGCTGCGCGCGATCCAGCCCATGGGTGCCTGCACGATGGGGTAGGTGGCGCCGGTATCGGCAAGCACGCGGTTCATGGCTTTGGGGTCGTGGGGACAGTGCAAGAAGGGGCGAGTGTGCGTGCCAGCCGGCGGGGCGGCAGTCGCCTACGTGCCAGGGCTGGGGCGGGGTCGGTTGCGGCCAGTTCGGGGCGGAGCCTCAGACCCAGTCGCCCAGAAAATCCTGCGCCGTGGGCCGGTCTCGGCGGCGTGCTGCGGCGGGCGCGCTGCCGATCGACACAAAACACACCGCCTGCTCATCGGCCGCCAGCGCCAGGGCGTGCGCAAAGCGGGCGCTGCGCACCGCCCGGCCGCTGGTCAGCATCGCGCCAAAACCCAAGCCGTGCGCCGCCAGCAGCAGGCTCATCAGCGCCGCACCCAGGGTCACCGCACGTTCAAGCTCGGTCACTTCGGGGTCATCGGGGGTGGTCCGCAACACCGCCAGCAACAAGGTGGGTGCGCGGTAGGCCTTGTCCCGGCTGCGCTGCAGGTCGGCCGGCGGGGTCTCGGGCGCTCGCTCGCGGCTGCAGGCCTCGAACAGGTCGGCCTGCGCGTCGCGCTGGTGGTCGGCAATGCGGATCAGCCGCCAGGGCCGCAGCGCACGGTGGTCGGGCGCGCAGGCGGCCGCCTCGACCATCTGAAGCAGCTGTGCCGTGTCGGGGCCGGGCGCGGACAGCCGTTTCGGCGCAACCGAATGGCGGCTGCCGATCAGCGCCAGCACCAGGCCGGCAAGATCGGCGCCTTCGTCAGGCTCGGGCTCGACGTGACCGGCGTCGCGTGGAACGACCGGGTCGTGGCTGCCGCTGCCGGTGGGATCGTCCTGACGTTTCATGCTGGGCGCTGATTCTGGCAGGCAGACCGGTGGCTGCGTCAAGGCGCTGCCGGCGCCGCCGCGCCGCAGCACCAGCAGGTGTCGAACGGACCGTCGATCACCTCGGCGCAGCCCGCGCAGGCCCAGCGCCGCTCAGGCGGATGCTGCAGCGCATGCAGCAAGGCGCGGGCGGCCTGGCATTGGGTTTCATCCTGCAACCACAACTCGGGCAAGGCCTGGTCGGGCGGGATCTGGCCGGCGATGCTGCCGGCAAAGGCCCGCTGCACGGTAGTCTTGAATCCGGCGCCACTGAGCATGTCGGCCCACAAGGTGGCGATCACCAGGTTGGGGGCCTGCGCCAGCCGCATCATCGGCGCAGTCCTGTGGCGGGCGGCCGCGCCGAGACCACGATGCCGGCCACGATCAGCGCAAACGCCAGGCCGTGGAAGGGCTGCGGCCATTCGCCCAGCAACCCGGCCGACAACAGCGCCGCAAACAAGGGCGTGAGGTTGCCAAAAAACGCCGCCACCGCCGGGCCGGCTTGCGCCACGCCCAGGCCCCACAAGCGGTAGGCGATCAGCGACGGGAAGATGCCGACGTAGAGCAGCGCGGCGATCAGGGTCGGGGTCCAGCGCAAGGCTTGGGTGCTGGGCTGCAGCCAGGCTTCCACACCGGCGCCGGCGCTGGCCCATACCAGGCCGAGCGCAATCTGAATGCACAAGAACTCTGACCAGTGCCAGTCCGGCCGCTGCGGCGGGCGCATCGAGGCGGGCGGCCGCGCCAGCATCCAGCTGTAGACACACCAGCTCATCACCGCCAGCAGCATCAGCAAGTCACCCGAGACCAGTTGCACCCGCAGCAGCGCCGCCGGGCTGCCGCGCGCCAGCACCACCGCCACACCGAGCAGCGACAGGCCCGCGCCGACCAGCTGGTTGCGGCGCGGCCGCTCGCCGTGCCATAGCGCGCCAATGGCCAGCATCCACACCGGCGAACTGGCCGCGATCAGGGTGACATTGAGCGGCGTGCTGGTGCGCAGCGCCAGGTATTGCAGCGCGTTGTAAGCGCCAACGCCAGTCAGGCTCAGCAAGGCCAGGTGGGGCCAGCGCTGCAGGATCTCGGCGCGCCGCCGCGCCTGGGCAAACGCCCGCCAGCCCAGTGGCAGCAGCAGGGCCAGCGCCAAGGCCCAGCGCGCCGCGTTGAGCGCCAGCGGGCTGATGCTGTTGATGGCCAGCCGGCCCACCACCGCGTTGCCGGCCCACAGCAGCGGCGGCACGCTGAGCATCGCGGCCAGCCGGGGTGTCAGGTGCATGGCAGCCCAGGGGGTCGGGTGGGTGAACAGGCGAGGCGCATCTGACGATTGTGGCCTGCGCCGCTGTCGGTTCAGCAGCCCGCCCTTGCAGCGCCGCAGCATCCCTGGCCGGGCAGAGCCGGGCCGCAACGGTTAACCTTTGGTGTCCAAGGAGACCCCACATGACCCACAACATCAGCAAAACAGTCCAGATCAGCCAATTTGGCGGCCCCGAGGTGATGCACCTGGTTGACCTGCCCGTCGGCGAGCCCGGCCCCGGCCAGATCCGCATCCGCCACCAGGCTTGTGGCCTGAACTACATCGACGTCTACCAACGCACCGGCCTGTACCCCAACGCCCTGCCACTGACATTGGGCATGGAGGGCGCGGGCATCGTCGAGGCGGTGGGCGAGGGCGTCAGCCACCTGCAAGTGGGTGACCGCGCGGCCTACGCCGCCAACCCACCCGGCAGCTACAGCCAGGCCCGGGTGATGCCTGCGGCTACCGTGTGCAAGCTGCCCGACGGCATCAGCTTCGAGACCGGTGCGGCGATGATGCTCAAGGGCCTGACCGCCCAGTACCTGCTGAAAAAAACCCTGCCGGCCGAGGGCCTGCAAGCCGGTGATTTTGTGTTGTGGCATGCCGCCGCTGGCGGGGTGGGCCTGATCGCCTGCCAGTGGGCGCGCGCGCTCGGCCTGCAGCTGATCGCCACTGCCGGCAGTGATGCCAAATGCCAGCTGGCGCTGGCGCACGGTGCCAGCCACGCCATCAACTACCGGACCGAGGATTTTGTCGCCCGCGTCAAGGCGATCACCGGCGGTGCTGGTGTCAAGGTGGTCTACGACTCGGTGGGCAAAGACACCTTTGAGGGCTCGCTCAACGTGCTGCGGCCCTTTGGCCTGCTCGCCAGCTTTGGCAACGCCTCAGGCCCGGTGGCGCCGTTTGCGCCCGGCATCCTGGGCGCCAAGGGCTCGCTCTACCTGACCCGTGCCACGCTGTTCAGCCACATGGCCACCCGCGAGGCGACGCAAAGAATGGCCGACGATTTGTTTGCGGTGGTGCTGAGCGGTGCGGTCAATATCCGCATCGACCAGCGCTACCCGCTGGCCGAGGTGGGCCGCGCCCACACCGAGCTGGAAGCGCGCAACACCACGGGTTGCAGCATCTTGTTGCCTTGAGGCGACGGCGGGGCTGTTGGCGGTTATCGGCCGGATGTTGCGGCTGAGGATCTTGCTGACCGCTTTGCCATGTCCTGGCACCGAATTACGAACGACGGCAGCACCCAGCCCATCACGCGCTCAAAGCAATTAGCGACCTGCGATCAGCACCGAGTCGGTTGCGGAGATTCATTCCGTACCTCGCCAGCAGCTGCAACTGACAAATCGAGGCACGCACCAGGCAGGAACCCGCCGCTCAGCGCCGCCCCAGCAACTCCCGCACGAAGCGCACCGGGATGGCATAGGTAATGCCCGAGGGGTTGCTCAGCAGCGACTCCTTGCTGGTCTTGACCAGCACCATATTGATCACGCCCACGACCTGGCCGTTGTCGATATTGAACAGCGGGCCACCGCTGTTGCCGGGGTAGGCCGTGCCGTCGAGTTGCAGGATGTCAAAGCTGCCCTGGCGCAGGCGGGCGACTGCAGCGGCGTCGAGCTGGCGGGCGGTGGGGGTGGGCAGCGCAATCGGTGTGATCGACGAGACGGAGGCCCGGTGGGTGACGGGCGAAAAACCCAGCAGCCCGCCGATCGGAAAGCCGATGAAGGCCACCGCCTGGCCCTCTCGGGTGCCATCGCTGGCGTCCAGCGCCATCACCGGCAGCGGTTCGCCGCCAAATTGCAACAGCGCGAGGTCGTGGGTGCGGTCGAGCTGGAGCAGCTTGAGCGGGCGGGTTTCGGGCAGAGTGTCAGGACTGGAGGCGCTGCGCTTGCCGCCAACCAGCAGCACCAGCTGGCCCTGCGCTGCCGTCTCCTCGGGCACCACATGGGCATTGGTCACCAGGGTGCGGCCGTCGGTCACCACAAAACCGGTGCCGATGAAGTTGAAACGCGGGCTTGCCAACGGGTCGAAGGTGCCCACCGCCACCACCGCCGGTTTGGCGGCAGCCACCAACTCGGGCAGGCCGGCCTGGGCTGCCATGGCCAACCCGCACAGCAAAACCACGATCAAACGGGACAAAAGCAACGACAGCGATGACAGAGGTGACAGCAGGGAGGGCAAGGGCAGGGCCGGTGGGTGCAAAACCCGACTCTAGCGTGTTGCACCTTCAGCGGGTCAGCGGCAGAGATTCGGGCAGGGTCACGGGGACGACAAAGCGAAAGCAACTGCCCAGCCCGGGGCGGCTTTGCACGTCGATCTGGCCGTCCATCAGTTGCACCAGCCGCCGGGCGATGCTCAGACCCAGACCCGTGCCGCCATAGCGGCGGGTGATGCTGGCATCGGCCTGGGTGAAGGGCTCGAACACGATTTTCAGCTCGTCGGGCGTCATGCCGATGCCGGTGTCGTGCACGCTGCAGTCGAGCAGCAGGCTGTGCTCGCCGTCCGGCCGGCAATCGACCTGCACGGTGATGGCGCCGGTGGCTGTGAACTTCAATGCGTTGCCCACCAGATTGACCAGGACCTGGCACCAACGCTGGGGGTCCATCATCAGCCGCTCGGGCAGGTTGGCGGCGATGTGGCAGCCCAGTGCCAGCGCTCGCTTTTCGGCCTGCACCTGCAGGGGTGCCAGTGCCCGCGTCAGCAACTCGCGCAGCGGCACCGCTTCGAGTACCAGCGCGAGCCGGTCCGCTTCGATCTTGGAGATGTCGAGGATGTCGTTGATGACCTGCATCAGCGACTGGGCCGACTGTTGGGCCAGTTGCAGAAAATGCCGTTGCCGGTCGTCGAGCGTGCCGGACAGCACCAGTTCGGTCAGGCCCAGCACGCCGTTCATCGGGGTACGCAATTCATGGCTCATGTTGGCCAGAAAGCTGGACTTGGCGCGGTTGGCCGTCTCGGCCGTGTCGCGCGCGGCCTTCAGGTCGGTGATGTCTTGGGCATTGAGCAGCAGCATCGGCGCGCCGCTGACCGGGTCGCGCACCGTCCTGGCGTCAACGGCATGCCAGCGCGGCCCTTGCAGCGTCAGCAGCCGGGCCTCGCCGGCGTAGCCCTGTCCCTGGGCAACGGCAGTCTGGAGGCCGCTGGCCGAATCGGGGTCGGCAAAGAGACCATGCACCGGGCCAGCGCCGGGGTGCTCCGCCAGGCCGAAGGTGGCCACGGCAGCCGGGTTGCGCATCACGGCATGGCCGCCGTCCAAGGGGTAGAGCAGCACCCGGACCGGGGTGTGCTGCAGGGCTTCGATCCCGCGCAGCATGTCGGCGTCGTAGCTGGCCGCCAGCGGTTCCGAGCAGAACAGGATGGCCTGGCGGCCGTCGGCCAGCCGAATGCCACGCGACACCAGCGACGAGGTCAAGGGCTGGCCCATCGGGTAGAGCGTCCAGGCCTCTTGCAGGCGCCGCCCATCGGCATGCAGCTGCATGCTGGCGCGCAGGCGCAGCAGCGTGGTCGGCGATGCGTCGCTGAAGTCGCGTGACGCCAGCGCGGACAGCTGATCGGCCCGCCAAAAGGCCAGTCCGGCCGCGTTGGCCCAGCACACCCGCATCTGCTCGACATCAAATACCCACATCGGCACCTGCAACCAGGCGTAGTGCGCCAGGTCGACAACCTCCAGCAAGCGCAGCGCCTCGCTGCCAGCAGCAGGCGGGCTGGCCTCAACCATCAACTGCCGCCCGGTAGGCATGCCAGGACGCATGGCCCAGCACCGGCCCGACCACCAGCAACCCGGCGAACCAGGGCAGCATCGCCAGCACGACCAGGCCGGTGATCAGCGCGCCCCAGAACAGCATCACCAGCGGCTGGCCCAGCACCAGGCGCAGGCTGGTCAGGCCGGCGCTGATGGCGTCGGTGGGTCGGTCCAGGATCATCGGGATCGACACCACGCTCACCGCAAAGATCAGCCCGGCAAACAAGCCGCCGACCAGCAAGTAGGCGATGATGAACTGCAGGTTCTCGGGGTTGAGCAAGGCCAGCAGCGAGCCCTTGAAGTCGGGCATGCCGTCAAAGCTGACCGCAAAAATGATCAGCGAGGCGCGGCCCCACAGCATCTCCAGCACCAGCAGCACAAAACCGAAGATCGCCAGCGTGCCGGTGCGCTGATCCCATGCCAACAGAGAATTGCCGAGATCAGGGGTTTCGCCCCGCTCCAGCCGCCGGCTGGCCTGGTAGAGCCCGAGGCAGAAAAACGGCCCAGTCAGCAAGAAGCCGGCCGACAGCGCCAGCACATAGGCTGGCGCATGCTCGAACACCGCCATCAGCAGCCAGCCCATCGCCATGAAGCAGGCGCCGTAAAACAGGCCGATGCCGGGGCAGCGCACAAAGTCGCGCCAGCCGGCCGCCAGCCAGCGCAAGGGCGAGCCCAGGGTCAGCGGCCTGAGTTGCAGCTCAAAGACCGAGGCTTCGCCGTCTGGCAGCGCGACGGACGGGCTGCTGCCAGCGTGCTCGCCACTGGCGGCTTTGCCTGCTGCGGGCGCTTCGGCGGTTTGCGGCGCGGCGGGAGGGGTGATGTCGGACATGGCGTTCCTTCACTGCAGCCTAGCGGGCGGGCCGCTGCAGCGCCATGCGGACAGTCCCGCGTGCCGCTTTTGCTCAGCGGCTGTTGCGCACCCGCAGCAGCTCATCGGCGATCAGGCCGATGGCGCCCAGCGTGATCGCGCTGTCAGCGATGTTGAAACTGGGAAAGTAGCCGCCCGGGAACATCGGCGCCAGAAACGCCCAGTGAAACTGCAAGAAGTCCACCACATGGCCGTGCAACAGGCGGTCGATCACATTGCCCAGCGCGCCGCCCAGGATCAGGCTGATGGCCGCGCAGAACAATCGCTGGTCAGGGTGTTTGCGCAGCATCCAGACGATGAAGACCGAGGCCACTGCACCCAGGCCGACAAAAAACCAGCGCTGCCAGCCCGAGGCACCGGCCAGGAACGAGAACGCCGCGCCCGCGTTGTGCGCCCGCACTAGGTTGAAGAACGGGTAGACGGTGAGGCTGTCGCCCAGCGCAAACTGGCCGACGATCAAGGTCTTGCTGATCTGGTCGGCCAGCACCACCAGCAGCGCCAGGCCCAGCCAGAGCAGCAGCGGTGTGGACGGGGCCGGGCTGCCGTTGCGGCGGCCGCTGGGGCGGGAGAGGGTCTTGGTGGAGGGCATGCAGTACGCGGCCGGGCGGGGCCGCCAGTCGAAGCGGCGTCGGGCGGTACTGTAGCCGGCTGCTCGGGCCGCGCCCCCGGGGCTGACAGTGCCGTGGCGTGATGGCCCCGCTCAGGCCGGAAACCCTGCAGGGTGGCATAGTCGTCGGGCCTGCTGGCGCTGCAGGGGCCGGATGTCGCGGGTTAGCCGCAGTGCCAGGTACACCTCTTGCCTCGAAAGCCTTGAAAGCCCCCATGGACGTTGCCACCCCCGCGACCGCCGTCGCCCTGCTGTTTACCGGCGACACGCCCTTGTCGCTGCCCGCGTTTGACCGCATCCGTCCCGAAGACTTTGCGCCGGTGCTGCAGCAGGCAATGGCCCTGCACCGCAGCGAGATCGCGGCCCTGGTGGCACAGCCGGCGGCGCCAGATTTTGACAACAGCGTGGCCGCGTTTGACCGCACCGGTGCGCTGTTGCAGCGGGTCGATGCCGTGCTGCACAACCTCTGCGCCTCGGCCACCAACGCTGCCTTGCAGGCGGTGCAGCTGGAGCTGGCCGGGCCGCTGTCAGCGCACTGGAGCGCGGTACTGCAGGACGCCGGCCTGTTTGGCCGCATCGCCGCCGTGCATGCCCAGCGCGACAGCCTGGGGCTGACACCCGAGCAACACCGCCTGGTCGAGCGCCTGCACAGCGACTTTGCGCGGGCGGGCGCGCTGCTGCCGGCGCCGGCGCGGGCCGAATTTGCCGCCCTGGCCGGTGAACTGGCCGAGCTCAGCACCCGCTTTGGCCAGAACGTGCTGCACGATGAGGCGGCGTTTGCGCTGCCTCTGCCCGACGAAGCGGCGCTGGCGGGCCTGCCGGACTTTGTGCGTGCCAGTGCCGCACAGGCCGCAGCCGAGCGGGGCCTGGCCACGCCGGTGATCACCCTCAGCCGGTCGCTGATCGTGCCGTTCTTGAGCTTTTCGACCCGGCGCGACCTGCGCGAAGTGGCCTGGAGGGCCTGGGTCGGCAGGGGCGAGCAGGCCGGTGCGCACGACAACCGGCCGCTGGCGTCGCGCATCCTGGCTGCACGCCAGCGCCAGGCCGCCCTGATGGGTTGCGCCAACTACGCCGAGTACAAGCTGTCCGACCGGATGGCCTTGACAGCCGACCGGGTCTGGGGCTTGCTTGATGAAGTCTGGCAACGGGCGCTGCCGGCGCTCGACCAGGAGCGCAACCTGCTGCGCGCCGCAATGCAGCAAGCCGATGTCCACCATCCGTTGCAAGCCTGGGACTGGCGGTTCTGGGCCGAACAGGTGCGCCAGCAACACTACGCGCTCGACGAGGCGGCCCTCAAGCCCTACTTCGTGTTGTCCAACATGGTGGCGGCGGCCTTTGACTGCGCCAGCCGGCTGTTTGGCCTCCAGTTCGACCGGCGCAGCGATCTGGCTGCCTACCACCCTGATGTGGATGTGTACCAGGTCAGTGATGCGGCGGGGGCGGTGATCGGCCTGTTCTTGCACGACAACTTTGCACGTCCGGGCAAACGCAGCGGGGCCTGGATGAGTTCACTGGCCGACCAGCACCGCAACGGCGCTGTCGGCACCGACGCGCTGCCTGCCGCGCTGCCGATCGTGCTGAACAACAACAATTTTGCCAAGGCCGCGCCGGGCCAGCCCAGCTTGCTGTCGCCCGACGATGTGCGCACCCTGTTCCATGAGTTTGGCCACGGTCTGCACGGCTTGCTCAGCGACGTGACCTACAACCGCCTGTCGGGCACCAACGTGCTGCGCGATTTTGTCGAACTGCCGTCGCAGTTGTTTGAGCATTGGGGTACCGAGCGCGAGGTCTTGCGCCGCCATGCCCGCCATGCCGAGACCGGCGAGCCGATTCCCGATGCGCTGCTGGACCGGCTGGACGCGGCGCGGCGTTTTGGCCAGGCTTTCGAGACCGTGCGCTACACCGCCAGCGCGATCACCGACCTGGCAGCGCACCAGCAGGTCGAGCCGATCGACGATGTCGTCACGTTCGAGGCCTCACTGATGGCCGGCCGAGGCCTGCCCGAGGAGGCCGGGCTGAACCACCGACTGCCGCATTTTCAGCATCTGTTCTCCGGCGACAGCTATGCCGCCGGCTACTACGTCTACCTCTGGGCCGAGGTGCTGGAGGCCGACGCCTGGACCGCCTTTACCGAGGCCGGTAGCGCCTTTGATCCGGCGGTGGCTGCGCGGCTGAAAGCCTGCATCTACAGCCGGGGCGACAGTGTCGAGCCGGGCGCGGCTTTCCGCGCCTTCCGGGGCCGCGATGCGGCAATAGCGCCGATGCTGCGCGAGCGCGGCCTGATCGACTGATCGGCCCAGCCCGGCGCGGTCGGCGCGCTCAGGCGCTCAGGCCGGCGCAGCACCAAACAGCTGGTCGATCGAGCGCATGAAAGCGCGCAGGTCTAGCGGCTTGGTCCAATAGTCGTCGATGCCGGCCTCGCGGGCGCGGCCGATGTCCTCGGGAATCGCGTTGGCGCTCAGTGCGATGCAGCGGATGGCCGCCGTGGCCGGGTCCCCGCGCAGGCGGCGCAACACCTCAAAGCCGTCCATGTCGGGCAGTTGCATGTCGAGCAGGATCAGCGCGGGCCGCTGGGCGCGTGCAGCCGCCAGGCCACTGGCGCCGTCGGCGGCCGACAGGAACTCGATGTCGCTGCGCCGGCTCACCAGCTCGCGCACGATCAACAGGTTGACCTCGTTGTCCTCGATGTAGAGCAGCCGGCCGCGGCAGGGCGGGTTGGGCGTGGCAGGGGCTGGCGCAGCGCCAGCAGCCTGGCCGGTGCCGGCAAGCCCATCACCAGGATTGGTCGCAACGCCGTCCGCAAAACCGGCCCCAAGACTGGGCCCGAAGCCGGTCGCCGGACTCAGCGCGAGGTCGGCTGCCGGATGGGCCTGTAAGTTCAGCGGCGCCGGCGCTGTGGCCCGCTGCAGGCTGATCTCGAAGCAGCTGCCCTTGCCCGGCTCGCTGCGCACCCGCACTGCACCGCCCATGTGCTGCACCGAGGCCTGGACGATCGCCAGCCCGATGCCGGTGCCGGCAATCGCTTCGCGCTCCAGCCCCAACCGGTTGAAGGGCTCGAACAAGTGCTTGATCTGGTCCTCGTCCAGGCCGCGCCCGGTGTCCTCCACCTGTAGCAGCAGCCAGCCGGCGTCGCTCCGGGCGCTGACAGTGACGGAGCCGCCGGGACGGTTGTACTTGATCGCGTTGCTCAGCAGGTTGAGCAGCACCTGCCGCAGCCGCACCGGGTCGGCCAGCGCCCAGCCGTCGAGCGCGCCCAGGTGCAGGCTGACACCGTGCTCGACCGCCAGCAGCTCGACCAGGGGCAGGCTGGTTTCGGCCAGCGGCGCCAGCGCCACCGGCTGCAGTGACAGCGGCAGTTCACCCGACTCCAGGCTCGACAGCTCCAGCACGTCGTCGATCAGCGCCAGCAAGTGCTCGCCCGAGGCCTGCACATGCTCAACCCGCCGGCGCCAGGTGGTCGGGTCGGGCGCGCCTGGCTCTGCCAGCAACAGTTGAGAAAAGCCCAGCACCGCGTTGAGCGGGGTACGCAGCTCATGGCTGATGCGGGCGAGGAAGCGTGACTTGGCCTGGCTCTCGCGCTGCACCAGCGCGCGCTCCTCGCGCACTTGCGCGGCATTGCGCACGTCAGTGATGTCCCAGTTGATACCGATACGGCGCACGGTTTTGCCGTGCTCGTCGCGCACCGGAGTGGACCGCGAAGCCAGCCAGCGCTGGCTGCCATCGGGCAGCAAGACCCGAAACTCGCTGTGCGTCGGTGCATCTTCGCGCAGTGCGGTGCGCAGGTTGCCCTGGTGCGGCTCGCGGTCATCGGGGTGCAGCCAGGACATCATCAGATCGACCGGTACCGGGCCCTGCAGCGGCGCGCGCCCGCGCAGCTGGAACATCTGCTCGTCCCACCAGCCGGCCGTGGCCAGCACATCAGACTCCCAGGTGCCGATGCCCACGCCGCGCGCAGCCAGCGCGGCCCGCTCGTTGGCCTGGCGCAGCTTGTCCTCGGTAAGGTGCCGCTCGGTGACATCGAGCATCACGCCGTGCAATTGGCGATGGCCTTCCGGGCCGCTGATGCTGGTGCGGGTGGCCAGGCGCCGTACCCGGCCGTCAGGACGCACGATGCGCAGGTCCAGGTCAAGCAAGCCCTCACGCCGCTGCATCAGCGTGGCCATGCCCTCGGCCACGCTGGCGCGGTCGGCCTCGACCACCAGGTTGGCGATGTAGTCGGACAGCCGGGGCGGATCGGTGTCGGCGCCCAGCCCGTGCAGCGCCCGCATCTGCTCGTCCCAGTGGGTCAGGTGCGGCGGGCCAAGCTGCTGGCCCCAGATGCCCACGCCGGCGGCTGCGGTGGCCATCTCCAGGCGCTGGGCCAAGGCCAGCGCGAGCTGCTGTTGTTCGTAGTGGTCGCTCAAGTCCAGCACCACGCCCACATGGCCCAACACGCTGCCGGTGCTGTCGTGCCGAGCGACCCGCCGCGTGAGCAGATAGCGCCAACGGCCGTCCCGGTGGCGGCAGCGGGCGCCCAGCTCCACCGGGCCCGCCAATGAGCTGCCGGCCTGCGCCGTGGCGAGCTGGTCCAGCATGCTGGCCTGGTCCTCAGGGTGCAGCAGCGCCAGCAAGCTGCTCAGCGGCCGGCCTTGGCGCTGGGGGGTCAGTCCCAGCAGCGACCAGCCCTGCCGATTGCACTTGAGCAAGCCGGTACTGGCGTCGTGCTGCCAGATGCCGATGCCAGCCAGGGTGATGGCCATGTCAAAGCCGGCAATGGCCCCATCGACTTCGGGCGCCACTGCGGGCACTGCAGCGCCGGCCACCGGTGAGGCGGTTGCAGGTGCTGCCACCGTGGCCAGGGCGGCGGGTTGCAGATCCCAGAAGCGCCAGGGTTCTTGGCTGGCCATCGGCGCTGCCGCCACCTGCAGCGTCAGCACCCTCAGATCGGCTTGACCCGCCAGGCTCAGCAGGCCGGCCAAAGGCTGACCGCTGGCATCCTGCCCGGCAAACGGCAAAGGCGGGAAGGGCGTGCCAGACGCCAGCAACTCGGGCAGGCTGGTGGCGCTGCCCGCAGCCACCAGCCCGAGCACTTCGGCCAGCGGTCGGCCTTGCACCGCCGCCAAGGTGTGGCCGGTGGCGGCCTCAAAAGCGGGGTTGGCCCCTTGCAGCAGGCCAGCGCTGTCCGCCCAGGCCACTGGCAGACAGAGCAAGGCGTAGGCCGAGGTGTCTGGGGCAGTGGGGGCCATCGGCAGATCGGGGGACGGCGGATGCATGCGCTGGTGCCAGCCTTGGCGAAGGGGTCGGTGCGTGGCAAGCCAACGCTGCTCCCAGTTTAAGGGTGAGCGGCGGCGGCCCGGACAACTGCAGCCTGCAGGCCACAAGGGCTGACCGACGGGCGGCGGGTTGGCCGCACCGGCTCACGCACAATTGTGGTGGCGTCTGGCTGCTGCCCGCCCGGCAGGTCGGGTCTGTCTCACCGGTTCGCGCCCCGCCCGCCTGCCTCCATTGGGTCCACCCACACCATGTCCACCCTGTCCCTGCCCCCGCCGCTGACCCCGCTCGCCCAGCTCGATGGCCAACTCGCAGCCAGCGGATTTGCGGTGCTCGCCGCCGCCAGCCTGGCCGAGCTGGCGGGCCTGGCCGTGACTGACCTCGCTGCCTTGGGCGCCGGCTGGGACGACCTGCCGCCCGACAACTTCTTGAAGGACGGCGGCCGTTACCGGCGCCGGCGCCACGGCTGTTTTGTGGTGCAGGCCGATGCGGTAAGCGCCGTGCCGCACCGGGCGCACTGGCAGCCGCTCGCCTACAACGCCCTGCACGGCGGCATCGAGCGCTGGTTCGAGCCTTTGGCGCCGGCTTTGGTGGCGGCGCCCGCCTGGTCGCGACTGCTGTGCGCGCTGGCGGCCCGCGCCACCGCGTTGCGTGGTGGTGACCGCTCGACGCCGGTTGAACCCTGGTTTGTCGAGGCCCACCCGTTCCGGATCGACACGACTGACGGCATCGGCCGGCCCACGCCCGAGGGCGCGCACCGCGACGGAGTGGACCTGGTGGTGGTGATCCTGGTGGTGCGGGTGGGCATCAAGGGCGGCGAGACCCGGGTTTTTGATGCCAACGGGCCACAAGGTCAGCGCTTCACCCTGGTTGAGCCCTGGAGCGTGTTGCTGCTCGACGACGAGCGGGTGATCCACGAGAGCACGCCGATCCAGCCGTTGCCGGGGCAGCCGGACGGACACCGGGACACGCTGGTGCTGACTTTCCGGCGCGGCGGCTTTCAGGGTCCAGTCTGAGCCAGCGCACAGCGCCCGGAAGGGGGCTGTGGCTGGCGAAGGCCCGAGCGCGAGACCAGCGCTTGGGCTGGGACCGGGCCCGGCTCGGTATCGGGCGCGTCCTCAGCCACGCCCGTTGGCTGCGCAGCCCAGCGCGCGCGCCAGACGGGCACCGGCCTGGCGCAGGGTGGCCGAGGTCGAGCCGCCGGCCAGGGCCAGGCAGCTCCGGGTGTAGGCGGGCTCGGTGCGCAGCCGGTCGAGGTCGATGCGGTGACCCTCACCGGCCATCAACCACTTGAAATCGACGAACTCGATCAGTTCGGGACAGACGGGCGTGGTTGGCGAGGACGCGGCGGCGGCGGCAAGGGGCTGCGGGCAAGCGGTGGTCATGTGCTTCGGGCACTTTCACAAGTTCAAGAAACTGCAAGCGCCAGCGTATGCGCGCTGGGCTGGGGGCAGGGTGTGAGCAGCGGTCAAAAGGTCGGCCAGTTCGGCAGGGGCGGGTCGGGCGGGGGGCTTGCGGCGTGTCGTTGGGCTGAAGTCGGGGCCGATCTGGCCACCCTGCCTACGGCTGAATTTGCAAGCCATCGGCCGGCCCTCGTTATGCTTGTCGGCATGACGCCACTTGCAATCGAGTTCTCTGACATCGCCGCAGCCGCCCAAAGACTGCACGGTGTGGCACATCGCACACCGGTGCTGCAATCGCGCTTTGCCGACGAGCGTTGCGGCGCCCGGGTGTTTTTCAAAGCCGAGCATTTGCAGCGCATGGGCGCTTTCAAGTTTCGCGGCGCCTACAACGCCCTGGCCCAGTTCACGCCCGAGCAAAAGCGTGCCGGCGCGCTGGCCTTCAGCTCGGGCAACCATGCCCAGGCCATTGCGTTGTCGGCCCGGCTGCTGGGCATGCCCAGCGTGATCGTGATGCCACAAGACGCGCCCGCAGCCAAGCTGGCCGCCACCCGGGCCTACCAGGTCAATCCGGCCGGCGCAGCGCGCAGCGAGGTCATCTTGTTCGACCGCTACACCGAGGACAGGGCGGCGATCGGTGCCCGCATTGCGGCCGAGCGCGGCATGACGCTGATCCCGCCGTTTGACCATCCGCATGTCATGGCCGGCCAGGGCACCGCTGCGCTGGAGCTGATCAACGAGGTCGGCCACCTCGACGCGCTGCTGGTCTGTGTCGGTGGCGGCGGGTTGATCTCGGGCTGCGCCGTGGCGGCCAGGCACAAGCTGCCGGCCATCGAGGTGATCGGGGTTGAACCGGAGGCCGGCAACGACACCCAGCTGAGTCTGGCGCAGGGCAAGATCGTGACGATTGCGGTGCCGCAGACCCTTGCCGACGGCGCCCAGACGACAGCCAGCGGCACGCTGACATTCCCGGTGATCCAGGCGCTGGTGCAGCGCATCGTCACCGTCAGCGATGCGCAACTGGTCAGCACGATGCAATTTTTTGCCGAGCGCATGAAGCAGGTGGTCGAGCCCACCGGCTGCCTGGGCGCGGCGGCACTGCTCGAAGGCGTGCTGGACTTGCGCGGTGCCCGGGTCGGGGTAATCCTGTCGGGTGGCAATGTGGACCTGCCCGCCTACGCCCGCCTGCTTTCGACCCCCTGAATCTGCGCTTGAACCCCGGCCACACGCTGGCCCCACCCCCCTTTTTACCCTGACCAGGAGCCCGTTTTGAGCGACACCACCCCAGCCGCGACCCCCGCTGCCGCCCCCGCTGCCACCCCCTCCGCCGCCGATACCGACGCCGCCAAGCGGCAACGCGACAAGGTCGCGCAACTGCTGGCCCGGCCGGCGGTGCTGGCCAGCGCCAGCGTCACGCTGGACAACGGCCAGAGCTTGGGCTACGGCGTGCGTGCGGCCTTTGTGCCGGTGCTGGCCGGCGGGGTGGACGCCCAGCGCGGCGAGCCGCAGGCGGCGGTGTTCACGGTGGCCTACCTGGCCGACAGCGCTGCTGCCGGCACCGAGGCTGCGGTACAGCGTCCGGTCTGCTTTGCCTTCAACGGTGGCCCTGGCTCGTCGTCGATCTGGCTGCATTTGGGCGCACTCGGCCCCAAGCGGGTGCCGGTCAACGACGACGGCACACTGGCAGCCCCGCCCTACGCCGTGGTGGACAACCCGTTGACTTGGCTGGCCCACTTTGACCTGGTGTTCATCGACCCGCCCCACACCGGCTGGTCGGTCAGTGCCAGCGACGCCGCGCGCAAGACCCAGCTCTCGGTGGACGGTGATGTCGATGCGCTGGCCGAAGTGATGCGCGGCTGGCTGGCCGCCAACGGCCGCTTTGGCGCGCCGCTCTACCTGTGCGGCGAGAGCTACGGCACCACCCGTGGCGCTGCACTGGCCGACAAGCTGCTCGACCACGGCCTGGCGCTGTCGGGGCTGATCCTGGTGTCGTGCGCGATGGACTTGCAATCCATCGTTTTTGCGCCGCGCAACGACTTGCCCTACGCCCTGTTTCTGCCGGGGTTTGCCGCCACCGCGCAGTACCACGGCACGCTCAAGGGCGAGGCCGGCCGCTCGGCCGAGGCGGCCCGGGCAGCGGCCGAGGCCTTTGTGCAGGACGATTACCTTGGCGCGCTGCACCAGGGCGCCCGGCTGGCCCACCGCGCCCGCAGCCGCATCGAAAAACGCCTGGCCGAGCTGACCGGCCTGGCCCTGCCGGTGGTGCAAGAGAACAACCTGCGCATCAGCGACAGCAGCTTTTTTGTCGAGGCGCTGCGCCCGCGTGGCCTGCTGGTGGGCCGGCTCGAGTCACGCGCCACCGCGCCGATGGCCGCGTCGCGTGAGCGCCAGATGGGCTTTGACCCCGGCATCGAGGGCATCGCCATCCCCTACACCACCGCCATGCTGGCCTACTACAGCGGCCTGGGCCTGCCCACCGCCGAGAAGTACGACACCTTGTCGTTTGATGTCAACAAGGCCTGGAACTGGCAGCGCGGCAGTGCCGACGGCATGCGCGACGCCAACGGCTTTACCAGCACCAGCAACGACCTGGCACGTGCGATGCGCCGCAATCCGCACATGAAGGTGCTGGTAGCCAGCGGGCGCTATGACCTGGGCACGCCCTACTCGGCCACCGACTGGTCGCTGGCCCAGCTCGACGCCCCGGCCGAGGTGTTGGCCCGCATCCAGCACCGCTACTACGATGCCGGCCACATGATGTACACCCGGCGCGCCGACCTGGCCCAGCTCAAGGCCGACCTGGCGGCCTGGCTGGCCTGAACCGGCGCTCGGCCATGCATGTAGGCATCCTTACCGGCGGGGGCGATTGCCCCGGCCTGAATGCGGTGATCCGAGCGGTCACGCTGGCGCTGGTGCATGAGTGCGGCGCGCGCGTCACTGGCATCCGGCGCGGGTTCCTGGGCTTGATCACCCAGGAGGTGCTGGCCCTGGACGTACCGACGGTGGCCGGCATCCTGGCCCAGGGCGGCACCATCCTGGGCACCCACAACAAGTGCGACCCGTTCAACTACTTCGGCGCGGCGGGTGCCGATGTGTCGTCGCAGGCGCTGGCCTACGCCCGGTCGCTGGGGCTGGATGCGCTGGTGGCGGTGGGCGGCGACGGCACCATGGCGATTGCCCACCGCCTCTCAAAGCTGGGTCTGCCCGTGGTGGGCGTGCCCAAGACCATCGACAACGACCTGTGCCACACCGACCGCAGCTTTGGTTTTGACAGCGCGGTGGCGGTGGTGGCCGAAGCGCTGGACCGGCTGGAGACCACCGCCCGCAGCCACGGCCGGGTGATGATTGCCGAGACCATGGGCCGCTATGCCGGCTGGATTGCGCTGGAGGGTGGCCTGGCCGGGGCCGCCGACGTGATCCTGCTGCCCGAGCTGCCCTACCGGCTGGACGCCGTCGTCCAGCGCTGCCGGGCCCGGGAGTCGCGCGAGGGCTACACCCTGATCTGCGTCGCCGAAGGTGCCCGGGCCGAGGGCGGCCAGCTCACGGTGGCGCAGACCCTGGCCGACAGCCCCGATCCGCTGCGCCTGGGCGGCGTGGGCGCCTTGCTGGCCCACCAGCTGCAACCGCAGCTGCGCACCGAGGTGCGGGCCACCTTGCTGGGCCATGTGCAGCGCGGTGGCTCGCCCACGCCGTTTGACCGGGTGCTGGCCACCCGGTTTGGCTGGCATGCGGCCGAGTTGGTGCGCGCCGGCCAATTTGGCCGTATGGTGGCCTTGCAGGGCAACAGCGTGACCAGTGTGGAGATGGCCAGCGTGGCCGGTCGCAACCGGCCGGTGCCGCTGGATCATCCGCTGCTGGCGGCGGTGCGCGGGCTGGGTGTGTCGCTAGGGTCTTGACCCAACGCAAGCCCGATCGCCCAGGTCAGGCGTCAGATCGGGCATCGTCAGTCACAGGAGCCCACCATGCATGCCTTGCAAGATTTTTTAACCACCGACTACGGCCTGATGAGCGCGGGCGTGCTCGTCTTCACCCTGGGCATGGGTGTGTTCTTTGCCCGCTACATGGCCCGCCACATCCGCGAGGACGGCGAGCGTGCAGCCCGTGAGGCGACAGCGCCGCACTGAGTCAGGCGCGGCCTCATGGGCTGTGTCTCAGGTGCTTCGATTGCGCGCGCGCACCGCCTCGCGCCGCTGCTCCACGTCGGCCGATTCAACCTGGGCGTTGAACGCGCGGGCGCGGGTTTTTTCCAGCGCCAGGCCGTCGCTGTAGGTCAGGGCGTAGCCGTCATTGATCACTGCCTTGTAGCGCAGCAGCATGGCCGGCAGCGTGCCCAGCATGTCGGTCGCCAGCTCACGGGCGGCGGCCAGCAAGCCCTCGGGTGGCAGCACCCGGTTCACAAAGCCCCACGCGGCAGCCTGCTCGGCGCTGACCCAGTTGCCAGTGAACGACACCTCTCTTGCCCGGTACGGCCCGATCGCACGGCTGAGTTTTTGCGACAGCCCCCAGCCCGGTGCCACGCCGATGCGGGCATGGGTATCGGCAAACCGGGCCTGGGTCGAGGCCAGCAGCACATCGCAGGCCAGCGCCAACTCAAAACCACCGGTCACCGCCGCGCCGTTGATGGCGCCAATCACCGGGCCGGGGAAGCGGCCGAGCGCGGCCACCGGGTCGCCCACCGGCTGAGCGTCCGTTCCGCCCAAGCTGCCCTCGGCGGCCGGCCGGCTGCCCAGGCTGCCCTCGGCGGCCGGCAAGCTGCCCAGGCTGCCTTTTCCGGCGCCAATCTCCTTCAGGTCCAGCCCGGCACTGAAGGCCCGGCCGGCACCGGTCAGGATCAGCACCCGCACGGCAGGATCGGCGGCCAGGCGGTCCACCGCCTCGGCCAGCGCGGTCATCAGCGCCTTGCTCAGCGCGTTCATGGCCTGCGGCCGGTTCAGGGTCAACACGGCGTAGCCGGCGGGGTGGATCTCGGTCAGCAGCAGGTCGGTGGTCATGGGCGCCTTGAGAGGGAGTGGCGGGGAGCGGGGTCAGGCGCGCATCCTGGCATGCCGGCTCTGACCGGCCTGTCGCCGGTGCGGCAGCCCCGCACAGGCTTCAGCCCAGCAACTCGACCCGGTTGCGCCCGTTGCGTTTGGCCTGGTAGAGCGCGCCGTCGGCGCTGTTGACCAGCGTGGCCGAGCCCGCGCCGGCCAGCGGCACCATCGCCGCCACGCCGATGCTGACCGTCAGCGGGTAACCGCCCTCGACCAGGTTGCGGGTGTCGGTGGCCGCTACCGCGCGGCGTATCACTTCGGCGATCTCCAGCGCACCGGCCGGTGCGGTGCCCGGCAGCACCACCGCAAACTCCTCGCCGCCGTAGCGCGCGGCCAGGTCGCCGGCGCGCCGCACGTTGTCGCGGATGACCCGGCCAACCCGGGCCAGAAATGCATCGCCCACCGGATGACCGAAACGGTCATTGAGCGGTTTGAAGCGGTCCACGTCGATCATCAGCAAGCCCAGCGGCGCGGCGTCGCGCAGCGCGCGGTACCACTCCTTGTGCAGGGTGGCGTCGAACTGGCGGCGATTGGGCAGGCCGGTCAGCGCGTCGGTCGAGGCCAGGGTCGACAGCTCGGCGTTGATCTGGCTCAGGGTGTCTTCGGCGCGTTTGCGGCGGTCGGCATCGCGCAGGGTGACCAGGTAGTCACCGAGGCCGTTGCCGACCGGCAGCGAGGCCACCCGCGCCTCGACCCACAGCGTGCTGTTGTCGGCGCGCAAGGCCCGGAACAGGTCGGGCGCGCTGCTGCGCCGCGCCGCGTTGGTGAAATGGCTGGCGATGAAGGCGGCGCGGTCCTCGGGGGCCAGCAGTTCGGCCAGGGTGTGGCCCAACAGGTCGGCGGGCGCGTGGCCCAGCATCGTGGCGGTGGCGGGCGAGGCGTAGCGGATCGCCAGATCGGCGTCCACCGCAACGATCAGGTCCATCGAGTGCTCGGCCAGCAGGCGAAACCGGATGTCGGCGGCCTCGGCGCCGGCGCGGCGCTCGGTCAGCGGCGCTGCGACGTTGGTCACCTGGGCCGCCGCAGCGCCGTACGCAGGCGAGGCGCCGCCATCGCTGGCTCGGCGCTCTGGCGCCCGGTCGCGCTCATTGAGCACCAGGCGCCGACCGTCGGTCATCGTCATCGATGCGATCCGGCTGCCGTGCCGGGGCAAGGGCAGAGCGGGTGTTGCGCCGGCGATGGCAAGCGGCTGCACTCTGCCGTCGGCACCGGCCAGGCCGATCGCCATGCCAAAGCCGTCGAGCAGGCTGGCCAACCCGCGCAGGTCGGCTTCGTTCAAACCCTGGGTCAAGCGTTCACTCCCTGATGGCTGCGGAGCAGCTCACCCCGCTAGCGAGGTGGCGTCGCAACGCTGTTGTGATGGTCCTGGGGTGGGTCTTGTGGCTGATCCTGCGGGGCTTGCACGGTCTCGTTGCCCGCTGTCCGCACCAGCCTGTCATGCCGCGCAAGCGCCGGGAACAGGCCAATCCAGGCCAGCACCACCAGCCCGGTGCCCACGCCGCCCCAAACCACCGATGCTACAGGCCCCCACAGGGCCGCCGTGGCGCCGGACTCGAATTCTCCGAGCTGGTTCGACGCACCGATGAACACTGAATTGACCGCGCTGACCCGGCCGCGCATGGCGTCGGGCGTGGCCAGTTGCACCATCGACTGGCGGATCACCACACTGACCATGTCGGCCGCACCCGACACCGCCAGCACCGCCAGCGACAACCCCAGGTGGGTGGACAGGCCAAACGCCACCATGGTTGCGCCGTAGACCGCCACCGCACCCAGCAACCAGGTGCCGCTGCGTCTGCCAACAGGCCAGCGCGCCAGCAGCAGCGACATGGCCAGCGCGCCCACTGCGGGAGCAGCCCGCAGCAGGCCCAGGCCCCAGGGCCCGGTGTGCAGGATGTCGCGTGCAAAGATCGGCAGCAGTGCCGCCGCGCCGCCCAGCAGCACCGCAAACAAGTCCAGCGACATCGCGCCGAGCACCACCGGGCGGTGGGCGATGAAATGCAGGCCCGCCAGCAAGCTCTGGATCGACATCGGCTCGCGCGCCCGGGGCGGTGTGCGGTTGACCAGCCGCAGCACAAACCAGGTGGCCAGTGCAAAGCCCAGCGCCGACAAACCGTAGACCGCGCCGGCCCCGGCGGCATACACAAAACCGCCCAGCGCCGGCCCGGCGATGATCGCGCCCTGCAACGCAGCCGAGGACAGTGCCAGCGCCCGGGGCAGGCGCTCGCCCGTCACCAGTTGCGGCAGCAGCGCCTGCGAGGCCGGCATCTGGAACGCCCGCAAGCCGCCCAGCGCCAGCGAGACTGCCAACAGCGCGCCCCGACCCATCAGCCCGGCGGCCGAGGCGGTGGCCAGGCCCAACGCCACCACCACCTGCAGTGCCAGCACGGCTGCCAGCAGCCGCCGCCGGTCATGCCGGTCGACCTGGTGGCCGGCGGGCAAGGCCAGCAGCAGGGCGGGCACAAACTGCGCCAGGCCGACCAGGCCCAGGTCCCAGGCGCTGCCGGTCAGGTCGTACATCTGCCAGCCCAGCGCCACCAGCAGCATCTGGCCGGCGGCGGTGCCGGCCAGGCGTGACAGAAAAAAGCGCCGGAAATCGGGCTCGAGCAGCAAGCCGGGCTCCGGTGTCCCGGCCCGGGGGTTGCCAGCCTCAAGTTGCGGTACCTCAGCCATGGACAGCGCTGGGCGCTGGATCGTCCGCGTCCTCGCCTTCTTGCAATTGCTGCAGCTTGACCAGGCGCTGGTAGAGGCCGCCTTCGATCGCCATCAGCGTGCTGTGGCTGCCGCGCTCGGCAATGCGGCCGTGGTGGAGCACGATGATCTGGTCGGCCTCGCGGATGGTGGACAGCCGGTGCGCTATCGCCAGCACTGTGACGCGGCCGTGCAGCGCTGTCAGCGCCTGCTGCACCCGGCCCTCGGTCTCGCTGTCGATGTGGGCGGTGGCCTCGTCGAGCAACAGGATTTTCGGGCCGCCGGCCAGCGCACGCGCCATCGCGATCAGCTGCTTTTCACCCACCGACAAGCGCGCACCGCCTTCACCCAACGGGGTGTCATAGCCCTGCGGCAGGCGCTCGATGAAGTCATGGGCATGGGCGGCGCGGGCGGCGGCTTCTAGCGCGCCAGCGGCCAGCGGCCGGCCCATCGTGATGTTGTCGCGGGCGCTGGCGGCCAGCAAGAAAGGTTCTTGCGGCACCAGGCCCACGGCCTGGTGAAAGTCGGCGTCATTGATCTGCTCGACGCCCCAGCCGTCAATCTGCAGTGCACCGGGCACGGACGGGTAAAAGCGCAGCAGCAGCGACAACAGCGTGCTCTTGCCGCTGCCGGTGTGGCCGACGATGCCGACAAACTGGCCGGCCGGGATGTCGAGGTTCAGGCCTTGCAGCACCGGCCGGCCGGGCTGGTAGCCAAAGTCGAGCTTGTTCACCTGGATGTGGCCGGCGCTGACCCGGCCGCCGGCGGTGGCCTGCGGCGCCAAGGGCTCGGCCAGCAGCCGGTTGACCCGGGCAGCAGCCACCACCGCCTGCTGCAGCTGCGAAAACTGCATCGTGATCTGGATCAGCGGCTCGGTCACCCGACCGATGTAGCTGACAAAGGCGTAGAGCACGCCCACCTCCAGCGCGCCCAGGCTGCCGACTGCGCTGCCGGCCTCGCCGCCGCCCACGCTGTCGCCGCCCAGACCCAGCCCGACCACCGCCATCAGCGCCGCCAGCATCGCGACATTGAGAAAGTCCAGCGCCGGGCGCAGCAGCCAGGCATTGGCGCGCAGCTCGACCTGGCGCGAGGCCAGATGGGCCTGGTTGGTGGCGGCAAACCGGCTGCCAAACCGACCTGCGGCGCCACTGGCCTGGATCACCGCCATGCCGGCGATTGATTCGGCCGCCTGGGCATTGATATCGCTGCGCAGGGCCCGGGTGCGGGCCACGGCGGGGGCCGACAGGCGCTGGTACAGCCAGACGATGGCCACCACCGCCGGCACCAGCAGCGCCACCACCAGCATCAAACGCCAGGCCAAAAACGCCATCGTCACCAGCACGGTGGCCAGCATGATGCCGCTGTCGAGCATCACGAACATCAGCTGCACGTACAAGGTCTTGACCGCCTCGGTGTCGTTGGTGACCCGGCTGACGAGCTCGCCGGTCAGCGCGCGGTCAAAGTAGGCCATCGGCAGGCCCAGCACATGCTGGTAGACCCGCTGGCGCAGCCGCTGCACCGAGCGCATGGCCACGCCGGCCAATTGCACCAGCTGACGGTAGCGCAGCACGCTGGCCACCCAGCCGGCCAGCAGCGCACCGCCCAGCAAGCCGGCCATCGCGCCCAGGTCGGCATGGCGCGGCAGCAGGTAGTGGTCGATGAAGGCCTTGCCCAACACCGGGCCCAGCGCCTCCAGCCCGGCCGCCAGCACCAGCCACAGCACGGCACGGCGCAGCAGCGGTGCGTCGGGTGCGGCGCTGTGCGCCAACAGGGCCAGGGCGGCCCGGCGTTCAGCGGGGGCGGGGCTGGCTGTGTCGGTACAGGCTGTGTCGGTGCTCATGGGTGGCGGCCGGGGTGGAGCGCTTCCGAGCCCAGCGGGCTGCTGCCGCCGCTCGGGTTGCTGGCTTCGTCGTCGGTATCGGCGTCGGCATTGGCGTCGGTATTGGCGTCGGTATCAGCGAGCGAGGCCTCCAGCTGCTGCACCCGCCACTGGGTGGCATACCAGCCGGCATGGCCGTCGGCTTGCACCCGGTCGATCAAGTCGGTATGCCGGCCCTGCTCGGCCACCCTGCCGTGGCGCAGCACCAGGATCTGGTCGGCGTCTCTCACCGTGGCCAGTCGGTGGCTGACGATGATCACGCTGCGGCCTTGTCGGTGCTGCTGCAGGTTGGCCAGGATGCGCGCTGCGGTGCCAGTGTCCACGGCGGAGAGGGCGTCGTCGAGCAGCAGCAGCGGCGCATCGACCAGCAAGGCGCGGGCAATCGCCAGCCGCTGGCGCTGGCCGCCAGACAGCGTGATGCCACGCTCGCCCACCGGCGTGTCGTAGCCCTGCGGCAGCCGGCAGATGTCCTCGTGCACCGCTGCGGCTTTTGCCGCAGCCATGATCTGCGCGCGGCTGGCGCCGGGCCTGGCCAGTGCAATGTTCTCGGCCACGCTGGCGGAGAACAAGAACGGCTCTTGCGGTACCCAGGAGATTGCCGCGCGCAGCGCGCTCAATCGGTAGTCGGGCAGCGCAACGCCGCTCCAGCGGATCTGGCCCTGGTCGGCCGGCCACTGGCGCTGCAGCAGCTTGAGCAGGCTGCTCTTGCCGGCGCCGGTCGGCCCGACCAGGCCCAGGGTCTGGCCGGCCGGCAGCTCGAAGCTCAAGCCCGCCAGCGCTGGCCGCTGCTGGCCGGGGTAGGCAAAGTGAAGGTGAGTGGCCTGCAGCAGGCCGGGCGCCAGGCTGGCCTGGGTGCCGTGGTCGTCTACCGTCAACGGCGTCTCCAGCACTGGCGCCAGCCGGGCCCAGGCGGCGCGGCCCCGCTCGATCAGGGCCAGCACCCAGCCGGCGGCAAACATCGGCCAGATCAGCTGGCTCAGGTAGAGGCCAAAGCTGGTGAGCTGACCCAGGCTCATCTCGTTGCGCCAGACCAGCCAGCCGCCAAAGCCCAGTGACAAGGCCATCGCCGCACTCAGCGTCAGGCCCACAGCAGGCTCATAAGCCGCCTCCCAGCGCTGGGCCCTGCCACCCGCATCGGCCGCCGCGCTGGCCAGTGCGCCAAACTGCGCGCTGCTGTAGCCCGCCAGCCCCAGCGCACGCAGCGTGCGCACGCCGGTCAGGCTCTCTTGCACCTGGTCGTTGAGCGCGCCAAAAGCGTCCAGCGCCTGGCGCGAGGCCAGGTGCAGGTGGCGCGAGATCCACCAAAACGCCAGCGCCATCAACGGGAAAGGCAGCAGCACCACCCCGGCCAGCCGCCAGTCCACCCCCAGCGTCATGGTGGCCACCACCAACAGCAGCGTCATCGTGCCGTCGAAGCCGGCGAGCATGGCCTCACCCGCAGCCATCTCCACCGCATCCACATCGTTGGTGGCCAGCGCCATCAGATCGCCGGTGCGCTGGGTCTGAAAAAAGCGCGGGCCTTGCTGCAGAAGCCGGCCGTAGAGCTGCACCCGAAGGTCCCGCCCCAGCCGGTAGGCGGTGGCAAAGAGCTGGAGCCGCCAGGCCACCCGCAGGCCGTAGATCAGCGCACCGGCCGCCAGCAGCAAGCCGATCTCATGCCACAGCGCAGCACCCGTCAGGCGCCGCGCCACCAGCGCATCGACCATCTGGCCGATCTGGCGCGGCAGCCAGACCCCCAGCAGTGCAACGCCCGACAGCATCGCGGCCGCTGAAGCGTAGGCACGCCAATGGGTCAGCACAAAACCACCGATGAGGCGGGACAGGGTCATGGGGCAGGGATGCGAGGGCGCCGGCGCGGTGGGCTAGGCGCTGGCCGGCCAGGCTGGCGGCAGCTTTGAAACGCCTGGATTTTAGAGGGCGATCTGGGGCGGACACGGCGCTGGCCCGAACGCAAGCCCGAGGGGCTCTGGCGCTGGCAGCGGCCGGTCGATCCGGGAGCCGAATCCTGCAAAAGTTGCGGCTTGGGTTGATTCAAAAAAGCGGGCTGGAGCCAGGGGACCCATCCCAGACCGACCTGGTTTCGGTCCAACGAACCCGAATACATGCCGTTTCAAAAACCAGTGCGTCGGGCCGTTGTTGGGGGGCTTGTCAGATGCGCTGCAGGCGAGAGAATATGAGCCCGCCAAGGGGGCTTGGCAATGCCAGAGGATTCGCAATGCGCACCCGTTCTCAGCTTCTCAATGGCATCGCTGCCGCAGTGGCCGTCGTGGCTGCGGCCAGCGTTGGCGCCCAGACCACTTCCAACGGCGCCGAAGTGTCCAACGCGGTCTCCGGGCCGCACCTGCCCAGCCTCACCGGTGCCATGGCGCACCTGGAGGGCATCGGCGCCGAGAAGCGCGCCCGCCCGATCAAGAACCTGCCGCTGGTCGATGGACCGGGCACGGCCGCTGATCCGGTGCTGCAAAGCCGGGCGGGGCCGGCAGCGCCCACCATCGCCGGCCTGGGCTTCGACGGCGTGGGTGTCGGCCTGGGCAGCTACAGCCCGCGCTACGCGCCGCCCGACACCACGGGTGCTGTGGGTGCGACGCAGTACGTGCAATGGGTCAATGCCGACATCGCGATCTTCGACAAGGCCACCGGCGCGCTGGCACCGGGCTACCCGAAGGCGGGCAATTCGCTGTTTGCCGGGTTTGGCGGCGCTTGCGAGACCAGCAACGACGGCGACCCGATCGTGCAGTACGACAAGACGGCCAACCGATGGGTGCTGTCGCAATTTGCGGTGCCGGGCGGCACGGCCGGCTACTGGCAATGTGTGGCGGTGTCGGCCACCTCTGACGCTACCGGCGCCTACTACCGCTATGCCTTCCCGTACACCGCCTTCAACGATTACCCGAAGATGGGAGTCTGGCCTGATGCCTACTACATCACCTTCAACATGTTCAACAATGGGCAGACCTTTGCTGGCTCCCGCGCCTGCGCCTATGACCGCAGCAAGATGCTGTCGGGTCTGGCGGCAACCCAGCAGTGCTTTCAGCTGAGCACCAGCTATGCTGGCCTGCTGCCGGCTGACCTCGACGGCAGCACGGCGCCGCCCGCCGGGTCACCCAACTACCTGCTGGCCAAACTGCAAACCACGCTGGGCTTCTGGAAGTTCAAGGTCGATTGGGCCAACAGCGCCAACAGCAGCCTGATCGGCCCGACGCAGTTGCCGGTGGCGGCGTTCAACGCGGCCTGTAGCGGCGGCACCTGCGTCCCGCAGGCCGGCACCAGCCAAAAGCTGGATTCTCTGGCCGACCGGCTGATGTTCCGCCTCGCCTACCGCAACATCGGTGGCATCGAGCGCATGGTGGTCAACCATTCGGTGCAGGTGAATACTTCCAACAAACGCGGCACCGGCAACAGCGCCGTGCGCTGGTACGAGGTGCGTGGCATGGCGGGCACACCCGCCGTCCACCAGCAGGGCTCCTACAGCCCCGACACCAAGTTCCGCTGGATGGGCAGCGCAGCGATGGACAAGCAGGGCAACCTGGCTGTCGGCTACTCGATGTCGAGCAGCAGCACCAAGCCGGCCCTGGCTTATGCCACCCGCCTGGCCGCCGACACCCCGGGCACGCTGGGTAGCGAGTCGCTGATCCTGCAAGGCACTGGGGCGCAACTGGCCAACCTCAGCCGTTGGGGTGACTACACGCACCTCAGCATCGACCCGGCCGACGACTGCACCTTCTGGTTCACCGGCCAGTACCTCAAGGCCGATGGCACCTTCAACTGGAGCACGCGGGTTGCGTCCTTCAAGATCAACGGCTGCATGTAGCCGCACCGGGCGGCGCGGTGGGCGTGCGTGAGCACGGCCCGCCTGCGGTGGTGGGTCGGCCTGTTGGCAGTGGCAGCCGTGCTGGTGGGGCTGGCCTGGTTGCAGCAGGCACCGCCGAAGCCGCTGCCTGACGCGCCACCTGCGCCACCTGCGTCACCTGCGCGCAAGCTGCCGACGCTGCAGACGCTGCAGACGAGCGGCGAAGCTGTGCCGCCGCGAGACGCAGCAGCGCCTGCGGTCGCCAATTCGGCTGAGTTCACCGACCCGCTTGCCGAGTCGCCTGACCTGCTGCAGGTCTTTCAGCGCTACCGTGACAGCGGCGATCCGCGCCTGAAGGCGGCAGCCCAGCGCGCGTTCTCGGCCTGCACGCCGGCTTTTCTGCCACGCCCCGGCGAGACCCCATCGCCCGAGCCGCTGATCGCCGCACTGCCAGCCGCCCAGCGCATGGCACGGGAGGAGGCCTTGAGGTCGCTCTACGCGCGCTGCCAATCGTTCATGGGCCTGGGTCGCGACGCACTGCTGAAGCTGCGAGGCGAGCTGGCGGCCGATGGCGGTTTGCGCGAGGCGGGCCAGCAGGTTGAGGATGAACTGGCAGCCGGCAATATCGAGCAGGCGAGCCGTTGGGCGACCGGGGCGCTGCGCAGCGGCGATCCTGCGGCAATCGCGTCGATCGCAGCGCCGCTTGAGCGGCTGCTTGAAAAGCTCTCGTCAACGCGTGCGGGCAGCGATGCCGCAGCTGATCGAATCGCCGCCGAAGACTTGGCCGCTGCGTTGCCGCTGCTTGCCTGCGATCTCGGCATGGACTGCAGCAGCCGGTCGCTCGTTGCCTTGCATCTGTGTGCGGCGCAAGGTCAGTGCGAGGGTGATGTCGAGGCGCGCTTCCTGGCGCGTGCTGCGATCGACCCCGGCCGAACGGCGGCAGTCCAGGCGCAGCGGCGGCGCCTGCTGGCGCTCTACCGGCAGGGTCGGCCGCCGGCTGCGGGCGAGCTTCTGCCTTGAAACGCAATCAGGCTCGACACATCGAGGGCTCTCGGCGCCAGCTTGCCGCCACGTGTCCATCACGTCTACCCCGCGAGACCAGCATCATCCTTTAGCGCGAATCGCCCCGTTCAGCTGCCGCGCCCTCAGATTCTTGCTAACGCTTCTCAGGGTAGGTCGAGATGGCCATTGCCTGACCTGGCCTATCTTGTAGACCGGGGCGCCGGAGGGGCTGGCAACGGACAGCATCCGATGCGGAGGTCTTGCCACCGATGCCGCGCCCCGCCGCCCGAATCAGCTTTCGCGACACCAGGCTGCTGTTGAGCCTGGCGCTGGTTTTTGCGCTGGTAACCCTGGCTGTGAGCTGGCTTGGCGCCGGGCGTACGGTGCAGGCCCTGGCCACAGCCACCGGCGGGCTGGTACTTGCCTTGGCAGCTTGCGCGGCACTGCTGGTGTGGCGCGGGTTACGGGCAGTTGCGGATCGCGCTGACAAGGCCAAAGCGGCTTTGGCGCGTCTGCGCGAGGCGCTCGATGAACTGCCCACCGGGCTGGAGATCTACGACGCGGACGACCGGCTGCTGTTTGCCAACAAGCGCATTGACGAGCTCTACCCCTGGATCGGCTACTCGCTGCAGATCGGCTGCAGCTTTGAAGCCATCCTTCGCGGAGCCATCGCTGCCGGTCGAGTGCCGGCCGCAGCGGGCCGCGAGGAGGACTGGCTGCGCCAACGCCTGGCCAGGCGCGCCAGCCACGATGGCCCGATCCTGCAGAGCCTCAAGGGCGGTCAGTGGATCAACACCTACGAGCGGCGCACACCGTCGAACTTTGTCGTCGGCGTAAGGCTGGAGGTCACCGAACTCGTGGCGCGCACCAACGACTTGCAGGCCAGCCGCGAGCGCCTGCAGGCAGTGATCGGGACTGCCGCTGCGGGCATCGTCAGCACGGATACCCAGGGTGTCATCCTAGAAGCCAACACCGCGGCAGCGACGCTCTTCAACACGACAGTGGCTGCCATCCTCCGCCGGCTGATCGCAGACTGGATACCCGCGCTGGATTCACGGCTGCAAGCCGATCAGGGCGGCGGCGTCGGTGCTTCGGGCCATCTGGCGCCGTGGCAAGCCGAGTTCGACGGCCGTGACGACCGTGACCGGGCGCTGCGTTTGCAAGTTTCGGTCTCGGCGATCGGCGATGGCGCGGGGCTGGAATTTGTCATCGTGATCGGTGACCTGACAGCCCGCGAACACGCCGAAGGCGCTCGGCGCTTGCTGGAATCTCAGCTGCGCGAGGCGCAGAAGATGGAGTCGATCGGCACCCTGGCCAGCGGCATCGCCCACGACTTCAACAATGTGCTGGGTTCGATCATCGGCAATGCAGACCTTGCACGCAGCGACATCCAATCGGGCGCGCTGGAGCGGGCGCAGCAGGAACTGGCGATGATTCGGGCCGCCGGTGACCGCGCCCGCAAGCTGGTCCGCCAGATCCTGACCTTCAGCCGGCATCATCCGCTGGAGTTGCTGGTCCAGCCCCTGCAGGCGGTGATCGACGAGGGCCTGGACATGCTTCGGGCCACCCTGCCGGCGCAGGTGACCCTCGACCGGCGGTTGGCTGCTGCCCCTTTGATGGTGTGCATCGACGGCACCCAGGTGCAACAGGTGCTGCTCAATCTCTGCACCAATGCGTGGCACGCGATCGGGGATCGCAAGGGCCGGGTCGAGATCGGTGCCGATGCGTTCGAGCTGTCGGTGGCAACGGCCGCAGCGCTGGGCCTGCATGCCGGCGCCCATGTGCGCCTCTGGGTGGCCGACGATGGCAGTGGCATGTCGGCAGAGACGCGGCAGCGAATCTTCGACCCCTTCTTCACCACCAAGCCGGTGGGCGCCGGCACCGGTCTTGGCCTGTCGATGGCGCACGGCATCGTGCGGTCGCACGGCGGCGCGATCACCGTCGAGTCGTCGCCCGGCGCGGGCTCTCGATTTGAGGTCTACCTGCCGGCAGCGCAACTGCAGATTGCGCAGCCTCCTGCGGCCGACAAGGTGGCCGATGCCAGCGGCCGGGGTGAACGGGTGCTGGTGATCGACGATGACCCGGTGATGCCGATCATGCTGCAGCGCCTGCTGGAGCGCGCCGGCTACTCCGTCGACTGCAGTGATGATCCGGCGAGCGCGCTCGAGCTGATTCGGGCCGCGCCCGGACACTTCGACGCCGTCGTCACCGACTTCAACATGCCGGGGCTGTCAGGACTGGACTTGGTGCGTTCGCTGGAGACCTTGTGCCCCCGACCGGCGGTGGTGTTGACCACCGGACTGTTGAGCGACGAACTGCGCGAACAGGCGAGCCGGCTGGGCGTCTGTGAGGTGCTCGCGAAGGCGTATGTGTTGGAGCGCCTGGCGCCGGCAGTGCGGCGTGCGCTCGACGTCAGCGGGCCGGCCCCCAGCCCAGGTGGCACGGCTCAGATCGATTGAATCCGCGCCGGCCGCGCACGCTCATGGGCGTGCGCCACCCTGTTCACCCTTGAGCCGGCGGAGGCCAGCCACCCTTGACCTCGGCCATCGCTGAGCTGGGTGTCAGCCTTGTCTGCGGGACTTCACTTCCGGGGCTTGGGCTTTTTCTTTGCCGGGAGTTCGTGGGCAAGCCCGGCCGACAGCGCGGCGCCCGCAGCAGCGCTCATCTCGACGGGCAGCACCGTTCCGTTGTCGAACATGAGTTGCACACGAACGTTCCCGGCGATTTCGGACGAAGACGCCCCGGCGGCCAACACATCCAGCGCCGCCGGCGGATCGCCCGGTGCTTGCTCCGACTTCTCGAGCACCGCAATGGCCACAGCGGGTGCGAGTTCCTGGGCTATGACAGCGTTCTTGATGGCCGCCACCTCGGTGCGTGATCGGGCGGACAGTGCTTTGACGCCGGCTGTCGACTTTCTGGGCTGTTTGACAGCTGCCCGATCGGCTGCAGTTGAGCGAGTTGGCTTGTTCATGTGGCTTGAGTCCAAAGGTGCGCCCGGACTCTGGCATGGCCGCGGGGAGTCAATTATGTCGGTTGGGTTCAGGTATTGAGCGGGATGATGGAACGGTTGGGTCCTGCCGCACGGTCCGGGCTGCGATGGTCTGACAGCGCCCTCGCAAGCGGGACAGTCGCTCCGTGCACCAACACACAGACCCGAGGGTCGTTACCGTGTAGTTTGTCAGTGTTGGCAAGCTCCGTTGCAGACAGCGGCGGCATGGTGTTCCCACGTTGTCCGGACCGTCTCAATTCATATGCCCAAATCCCCGACCCCGCCCAATGACCAGGCCGAAGCTTCCACCCTGACGCAGGCACTGGACCGGAGTGAACAGATCAAGGGGGCGGTCGCTGAGTGCGCGGATGAGTTGTCGTCAGTCAATTCGGCATTGAAGGAGGAACTCGGCCAGCAGCCCTCCCAAGCGGGCTTGAGCGAC